>JAFYGX010000212.1 GCA_017543025.1 Solobacterium sp. | reverse complement strand
TGTGCCTTCGTCCGATGGCAATGAAATGGGTTGCGTCGATCGATAAATTATGCCGGCCAATCTTGTAAGCGGGGAAAACAGCTGTTATTATTACAGGCGAGGGCGGAGAAATGCAGGGATTTTCTGGTTTGCTTCAGGCAGCTCTCAAGAGCGAAGTCAAGGACTATATTCCCGAAACGCTGGGTGGACGCAATGCAGGACTGTCTGCCTGCCTCGGGCTTTTCTACGCTTATAAAGACAGGCAGGCTATTACCGGATATACCGATAACAGTCTTGATATGAAAGCATTTATAAAATCCGTATCCTATCGTGAGAAATCCGACAGTGCAGCTACGGAAGATACACTTGCGAAAAAGTTAAGAGGAATTCTTTTCGACGCAAAGAAATAAGAGGGGTACCATTTTATGGCAGATTTGATGTATAACCAGGTGGCAAGAATCAAGGTATTCGGCATTGGCGGTGCCGGCGGAAACGCAGTGAACCGGATGGTTCAGGAAGGTGTGCAGGGAGTAGAGTTTTATATAGCTAATACAGATCTGCAGGCGCTTGATGTTTCACCTGTGCAGAATAAAATACAGCTTGGAAAAGCAGGACTGGGCGCTGGCGGTAATCCGGATAACGGAAGAAAAGCCGCGGTTGAAAGTGAAGAAGAGATACGGAAAGCAATGGAAGGCACCGATATGGTATTCCTGACAGCCGGACTCGGCGGAGGAACAGGTACCGGTGCATCTCCGATGTTTGCGAAAATAGCAAAAGAGCTTGGCTGTCTGACAGTCGGTATTGTTACAAAGCCGTTTAATTTCGAAGGACGGAAACGTATGGTACAGGCAGAACAGGGTCTGGAACAGCTCAAGGAATATGTTGATTCTCTGATTATTATTTCGAACAACAAGGTTCTGGAAGTCATCGGTCATATTCCCTTTGAGGATGCCTTCAAGGAAGCTGACAATATTCTCCGGCAGGGTGTTCAGACGATTACTGACCTGATTGCGGTTCCTGCAATTATCAACCTGGACTTTGCGGATATCAAATCTGTAATGGAAGGTCAGGGAAGCGCGCTGATCGGTATCGGTATGGCACAGGGCGAAAACAAAGCGCAGGAAGCAGCTGAAAAAGCGATTCAGTCGCCGCTGCTTGAGGCACAGATATCCGGTGCGAAATCTGCAATTGTCAATGTTACCGGCGGCGTATCCATGAGCGCCTATGATGCGCAGGAAGCGGTTGATTATATCCGTGATGCGGCTGGTGCTGATATCGTCATCCTCTTTGGTGTAGCGATTAATGATAAGATCGGTGAGGCAAGCATTGTTACAGTCATTGCGACCGGATTTGATCTGCCGAGACCGGATTATATACCGAGTGACGGACCGGCGATTTCCGCCAGCCCGATGAATGGTGTATCGATGAGCGGAAACGATGACGGACTCGGATTCGGCTCCATCAATATGCAGGAAGATGAAGATGACGGAATTCCGGCATTCTTCCATAGAAACTGAACAGCATATTCATAATCAGTGAAAACCAGCGGACCGTTCGCTGGTTTTTTACATATCCGTCTGCGGCTGAACAGGTATGCGGGAGGCAAAAAAAGCTGTTGACTTTCAATCGGTTTGTTGTAAACTCAGTAACTATAAAGGCAATGAAAAGAAGAGTAACCTGCTGACTGCTGCAGAAGAGAGTTCCGGCAGCTGAAAAGGAATCAGCGGAAAACAGGTGAACATGGTCTTGGAGCTGCAGATCCGAAATGTAGGGTCTGACGGAATTCCCCGTTAGCAGAAACGAGTATGTCTGTACTCAGTGAGGCAGTTCCGGTGATGGTTCTGCGAAGCAAGGTGGTAACACGTGAGAAATCCCGTCCCTGCATCAGGGGCGGTTTTTTTGGAAAGGAGAGATGAGCATGATTGAGCTGAAAAATATCACAAAGGTATTTGAAACCAAAGAAGATCAGATTCATGCGGTAAACGGAGTATCCCTGACGATTCAGGATGGTGAAATATTCGGGATCATCGGTTATTCCGGCGCAGGAAAAAGCACTCTGGTAAGAATCATCAATCAGCTCGAGAGACAGAGTGCCGGCGATGTGATTATCGACGGCAAAACGATGCAGACGCTGTCGAAAAAAGAGCTTAATATTGAACGTCAGAAGATCGGTATGATCTTTCAGCACTTCAATCTTCTCTGGTCAAGGACAGTCCGCAGCAATATTGAGCTTCCGCTTGAATTTGCGGGAATTCCGAAGGAAGAGCGGAAAGCGCGTTCTGCGGAACTGATTCATCTGGTAGGTCTCGACGGAAGGGAGAATGCATATCCCAGCGAACTTTCAGGCGGACAGAAACAGAGAGTAGGCATTGCCCGTGCACTTGCGAACAATCCGCGTATCCTGTTGTGTGATGAAGCGACATCAGCACTTGATCCGGATACCACAGAACAGATTCTTGATCTTTTGAAGAAAATCAATGACGAACTCGGAATTACGATTGTAATGATCACCCATCAGATGGAAGTGGTTCAGAGGGTCTGTTCAAAAATGGCTGTCATGAGCGAAGGAAAGATCGTTGAAACCGGAACGGTGAAGGAACTGTTTGAACATCCGAGACATGAAGTGACAAAACGGTTTGTTCAGAATGTGGATGACCATTCGCCGATTGAAGAGCTCGCGGAGAATCTGAAGCTGAAATATCCGGATGGCCAGCTGCTGCGTCTGACCTTTACGGGAAACAATACGAATGATGCGCTGATTGCCAATGCGATCCGGAAAGTATCATTTCCGGTCAGTATTGTGGAATCGAATATTACCGACTCGGCAAGCGGAGCATATGGCGTTACCTATCTGCATATCTATCATGGCAGGGATGAGGAATATAACCTGTTTGTTGAAACGCTTGTGAATGAAGGCGTAAAAGTGGAGGTGCTATGAGTACTGGACTGAATTTTGATCAGCTGCTGACTGCAGTGTGGGAAACGGTATTCATGACGTTCGTATCACTGTTTTTTGCGACAGTATTCGGACTGATTATCGGAATTTTCCTTTACTGCACACAGACCGGCGGACTCATTGAGAACAGGATCCTTAATCGGATCACCGATGCGATTGTCAATGTGCTCCGGGCGATCCCGTTTATGATTCTGCTGATTCTTCTGATTCCGCTGACCCGGGCACTGGTCGGTTCAATGCTTGGCGCAAAGGCGGCGCTTCCGCCGCTGATCGCTGCATCTACGCCATTCTTTGCCAGAATGTGCGTAATCGCATTTCAGGAAGTCGATAAAGGAACGATTGAAGCTTCAAAATCGATGGGCGCATCGAACGGACAGATTATCTGGAAAGTACTTCTTCCAGAATCAATGCCGGCTATCGTATCCGGCATCGCAGTGACCGGAATCTCACTGGTGGGATATACGGCTATGGCCGGTGCAATCGGTGCCGGCGGACTCGGCAATCTTGCCTACATGTACGGTTTTGCAAGACGCAATGAAGCTGTACTGTATACATCAACCGTCATCATTGTCCTGATCGTGTTTGCGATCCAGTGGGCAGGTGATGCGATCGTGAAAAAAATCGATAAGCGTTAATCTGTAGGAAAAAGGGGTAGAAAAAACATGAAAAAGAAATTCTTTCTGAAAACAGTCACTGCAGCCGCAGCTGCACTTGCACTTGCGGCGTGCAGCTCATCATCATCCGCATCTTCTCCTGCAACAGCAGGATCAGAAGGCCAGAATACAGCGTCTTCCGAGCCGGCTGTGCTGTCTGTTGTTGCGACGGCAAATCCGCATGAAGTGATTCTGAATGAAGCGAAGCCGATTCTTCTCGAGAAGTACAACATCGAGCTTGAAATTATTGAGACAGAAGATTACTACACACCGAACCGTGCAGTTTCTGACGGAGATTATGATGCAAACTTCTTCCAGCATGTGCCGTTCTTTGACAATGAAAAGAAGGAAAACGGTTATAAGATTTCCAATGTCGCGGGAATTCATATTGAACCGGTTGGCTTCTATTCAAAAAAATTTAAGAGCGTTGAAGAGCTGCCGGAGGGCGCGCACATCATTACTTCCAACTCGGTGGCCGATCATGGCCGCGTGCTTGAAATCCTTGCAAAAGAAGGGCTGATCAAGCTGAAAGACGGTGTGGACTCGCTCAATGCAACAAAGGAAGATATTGTTGAAAACCCGCATAACTTTGATTTCTCGATTGAAGTGAATCCGGAACAGCTGACAAATGCACTTGAAGATCCGCAGGCTGATCTGGTTGCGATCAATGGAAACTATGCGATCGGAGCCGGTCTTAAACCGAGTCAGGACGCACTGATCCTGGAACAGGCAGGACAGGATAACCCTTATGTGAATATTCTTGTCTGCCAGGAAGGCAAGGAAAATGATTCGAGAATTCTCGCACTGAAGGAAGTGCTTCAGTCTGACGCAATCAGAGATTTCATCAGATCGACCTGGAGTGACGGCTCAGTAATCCCTGCCGGAGAATAAGTACATCTGAAAACCGCGAAAGCGGTTTTTTTTCTTGAGGAGGCAGTATGGAAACAGGTATACTGAATCTGTTTGGAGAATAGTATGGAAGAACAGAGGAAAAAAGTCGGTCAGAAAATGAGCCTGATTATGGGAGTGACACTCAGCTTTATGCTGTCACTGACGGGAACCCTGAGTTCAGGACATTTTACGCTGCCTGGTTTTCTGCTCAGTTTTGCGGTAAGCACTCTGCTTGCACTTGTCATCGGATTTTTTCTGCCGATGCACAGGGTGAATGCATGGCTGACGAAAACGTTTCGGCTTCAGCCCGGTGATCTGAAAACGAGGGTGATCAGAACGCTTGTTTCGGATCTGATCTATACGCCGGTGATCACCTTTGTAATGGTTCTGATTGCATGGCGCAATGCAGTGACCCATGGGGCTAAGCCAGCATTCGGACAGATGTATTTTTCTTCGCTTCTGCTTTCTCTTGCAGTAGCGTTTGTTCTGGTTTATTTTCTGGAACCGGTCTTTATAAAGATCGCAGCCGGGAATACCGGAACAGATAAGTAAGGTATGGAGGAGATTTGAATTCATGAAAAAAGAGAAGTCCTGCGGAGCTGTGATCTTTCGAAAGGCTCCTGAAACGGAAGTGCTGATTATCCGGCAGAACCAGGGACATTGGTGCTTTCCGAAAGGACATGTAAATGAGGGCGAAACCGAACACGAAACCGCACTGCGGGAAGTAAAAGAGGAGACCGGAGTTGATATTCAGTTTATTTCCGGTTTCCGCGAAGAGACGCACTACAGTCCGAGAGAAGGCGTCGACAAGGATGTTGTATGGTTTATCGGCGCTCCGGTTGCCGGCGAGATTCATCGTCAGAAAGAAGAAGTTGCTGAGATTCTCTGGGCGAATATCATTGAAGCTTCGGCATTGCTGACATATGAGAATGACAGGAAACTGTTCCGTAAGGCGGTAAAATTCATGCGGGAGCTTGAAGAAGGGGAATTCTGAACGTGATTTCGTTTCTTCCGGAAAAAACAGATTCAGTGCTTCGGGCGGATCATCTTTCGCCGAAGCTTTTCATGTTTGCCGGAAAGCATCCGGATACCTGCATGAAGCTCATGGACGGCAGCAGGGAAATTGGAAAAGCGGAACTTTACTATGACGGGAAACATAATGCTTATGTAGATGCGGCATTTCATGAAAATGCGGATGATGAACAGATCCGGCATGGGTTTTCTGCCGCATTCAATGAAGCGATCCGCAGATTTCATCCCGCTGTCATTTACAGTGCATCTAAAGATCCGCGTTTCCGCAGGATTTATCCCGGAATGCTGTTTTTCCCGCAGGGGCAGGTTTACAAACGAGTGATCGAGCCCTGGCGCTATCAGATCAGGGACAACTGTTTTGACAGAGAGGGATTTGTGATCAATCAGGGCGGCATGGACGCGCTTCCGTTCGGACTGTTCAGCACAAGAGAAAAGGGCTGCGGATGGATTGCGGCTTATAATCTTCTGAAACTCTGCGGCAGAGAACAGACAATGGAAGAAACCGCCTCTGGTCTTGCAAGGTTCGATATTACCGGAGAGATGTTCGGGGAGAATATTTTCAAGCTCTTCCTGTATCTGAGATCCAGAAAGATTCCGGTGAAATTTGCGCTTGGCAGAAAAGCGGGCGAAAAGGCACTTCGTAACAGCAGATATGGAATCGTTCTGTATTCGAGAGGAAAAGGTTCTCATTATGTTTCTTACCGCATGATCGGTTCCGGAAATGAGATCTATATCTTTAATGCAGTATACGGAAAAGCCGGCCATCAGATGAGTGTCGGCGACTTTTTCAGAGAGTATGCGAACCGGCTGAAAGTTCTTGTTCTGTACGTATCACAGGGAACGGAATTGTTGTAATATATTATTTATGTTTAAACGAATAACGGCATTTTTAACCGCATTTGTGATGTGCGGTGCGATAGGCAGTGTATCTGTTAATGCACTGGAGCCCACAGATGTTCCGGCAGACGGATTTTTTCATCTTGTGGATTTTGAGACGAATGAGATCCTGGAAGGAAGCTATGAAACGTTCCAGCAGGCAAAGAGCGTCTATAACGATATTAAGGATTCTTATGTCAACCTTGGAATTGTGAAAGACGCTGTTACCTATGAAGCGGAATATGCACTTGCCCTGTTCCATGTGAATGATGCGTGTGATTTTACTGTAAATTATACAAATACATCAGACGGTACAGAAGGTGATATCAACGGGTGCTATGGAGTTGATGCGGCGTATCTGTATACGGATGATGCAGGCAATCATGCGACATTCACATTGAGCGGAGTTACTGCCCAGGCTTCGCTGCAGGATGTCACAGTAGTTCCGCTGCAGAACATCTATACAAAGCTTTCCATGTTTACCGTACAGAACGGCGATCTTTATCACATGGTCAAGGGTGAGATGGACGATGATTATTATGCGTATATTATCGATCTTGGCCCCGCGCCTTCCTATCTGCAGGATAACCGTGCTTATTACAGCTATGACGGTCATTATTTTTATGATGATTCCAAGCTTTATGAAATGCTGGATGATTATCGCAACGGAATCCGTGATGCGAGTGTGAATAATGAGGATCCGTGGTATGACTGGTATCAGTTTGTATCCCACAGAACGCTTACCAATGCCACAAGAGATTCGATGAAGGCGTATTTTGAAGAATCAATGGGAGTCCGCAGTCCGATGACCGCATTCATTGATAACGATAAAGACGGTATCAGTGATATCCTGACGCAGTCTCAGTACTACGGAATGGAGAATGCATTTTTCCAGTATCAGTATGAATATGGCGCTAATGCACTGATGATGCTTGCAATGTCTGATACGGAATCCGGTTCCGGCCGCAGTTCGCTCAGCTATACCAGAAATAATCTGTTTGCGCATGCGGCATATGACGATGAGGAGGAAGCTGCCCGCGGCGGATATTATGACCTGCGCACATCGATTCTTTCGCATGCGAAGTATTATCTTTCCGGAAGCTATCTCAGCCCGATGAAGGAACAGTATGACGGAGGTTATTTCGGCAATCTTTCTGCAGGTATGAATGTGGTATACAGTGCGGATCCGTACTGGGGAGAAAAGATGGCTTCGAACTACAGGCTGCTTGATCAGGCCATGCAGGCAGGAGACGGCTATTCAGTTCAGGTCGGAATCCGTACGGTAGAGAACGAAACTGTTGTCTACAAAGACCCGGATGGAACGACCCCGATTTATACCACAGGTTCAATGCCGGATATGGCGTTTGTCATTATTGATGAAATTGAAAATGACAGCGGAAAATGGTATGAGATTCAAAGCGATGCGACTCTGAATGAAGATCGGACCGTTGATCTTTCCTATAACTATGACTGGGAGAATGATGTTGCCTATATCAAAGCGGATTCGATCCAGATTCTGATCGGAAACCGGCGGGAAAAACCGGATTATGCGACAGTGACATATGACGCAGGAGAAGGAGAGTTTCCGGGCAGAGAAAAGACAGTTTCCTATCGGATTCCTGCCGGAAGCGATCCGGTGATTACAGTTCCTCTCAGGGAAGGGAGTTCGTTTACCGGCTTTGAGCTGACGGAAGAAGGCAATAATGCATATACATTTGAAGCCCGCTACCGTGATGTGACAAATATTGAACTTGTTTCCATGCCGAGCTCCGAGTTTGAACTCAATGATCGGATTGATCTCAGAAACGGCAAGGTCAGAGTCCGCTATGACGGCGGAGAAGAGCAGGAGTTTACGCTGGATACAAGCAGTGTCCGCGGATATGACATGAGCACGGACGGAGAGCAGAGTGTTGAAATCCGGAAAGAAGGGATGGTGACATCCTATGGAATTCATGTCAGTGCTGAAAAAGATGAGCTCCGGGTTAAGATGAAAAATGAAATCATGGGGCTGATTAACAGTTATGGCAGCAGTGAGACATTCACGGAAGATCAGATCGCGCAGATTCTGGATGTCAAACGTGAAATGGACCAGACTGTTCAGCCATATTTGACGCAGCCGGACTTCCGGACGTTTGATACAATCCTGCGGCGGGCGTACAACGAAAAGATCAATTATGTGATTGTAGATAACCGTTTTGGATTCGCAGTATCCGGACTGTCAGTTTCCATTCCGCTGGAAGACGGACAGCTGGATAAGCGGGAAACGGAAGAAGATACCTATCGGATTTCGATTAATTCCGGAATTTCGCACGCGGCAGAAGAGGCTATGAAAAAATGTGCGGATTTCTTCGGGGAATCTGTACTTGGAACCTTTACCATTACGCTGGAAAAGAATATGGAGAATTATCCGATGGACAAACCGCTGCTGTGCTCGGTCGCACGGCCGGCGGGTTCAGCCGGAGGAGATGTCTATCAGGTACTCAGGTTCACACCGGAAGGTGATGTGATCCGCTGTTATACCAGACAGACCACCAATACGATCTCTTTTATGACAGACGGTCCCGGAGAATTTCTTCTGATGGGAATGACAACCTCAAATCAGTATATCGGTGAAGACCCGGTCGAAGCACTGAATCAGGAATCGAACGGTCTCGATATCCGGGGTATTATCGCTTCAGCCGCGTTTGGCATTCTGATTCTGGCAGGGATTATATTCGGTGTGATATTCCTGCTCAGCAAGCGAAGCAGAAAAAAGAATGTCGAGCGGCATGTAGTCAAGAAAGAACAGATCCGCAAGGAAAGCGAGAATCTCGAAGTCACTCAGGCAATTGAAATTCTGAATACGGAGATGATCCGTCTGGATGAGATTCAGAAAGCAGAAGAAGGGTATCTTTCAAGGCTGAAGAAGGAACATCGTACAGCGAACGGCAGTTCTGCAGAGAAAGAGACCTCCTTGAAAGAACCGGCAGCTCCTTCAGAAGAAAGCAAAGCGAAACCGGAGCTGGCAGAACCGGCTGCTGAATCCAGGACGCAGGAAGCGAAGAAACCGGATGAACCGGAGCCGGCTGCAGAAAAGCAGGATCGTTCTGAACAGGAAGCTTTGAAGCAGAACAACCCTGAGGCGGAAACAGACGGTTCAAAGGAACAGGGAATTCCGGATGCGGAAGCTGGCAGCGCTGCTTCGGATAAAGGCGGTGAAACCAATGATCAACACAACAGTGGATCTGGATCAGATTGATTTTGAAGAATCCGATCCCGGTGACCTTCTGGAGTCGATCCGGGTCCGCGGTGTTGCGATCCCTGTTAAGGTGATTCGGCACAACGACCGGTATATCTGCACAGACGGGCGCAGGCGGCTGACTGCCTGCCGTCTGCTTCAGAATGAAAAACCCGGGATTAACCGAGTTCCGATCTTTATCAAAGGTGATTATTCACAGGCCGGATGCAAATTCTGGGGAGCGAAGAATCATCATTAATCGATTTCGATGCCGCATGCTTCAAGATGTTCTGCATCCGGATCGATAAAAATCGTTCTGTAATTTCCGATCTGTACCATCCCCGGTTTAGCGCCGGGGATTTTTTTCAGCTGGGAAACCGGACAGTAATTGACCGGCACACTGGAAGAATCTCTTCCTTTCGAATAGTAGGCCGCCAGCTCTGCCGCCAGCCGGAGTACAGCTTCCGAAGGTTCCGGTGTATGCGCAACAACATGTGAGCCATGGTAATCTTTCGCATGAAACCAGATTTCATTTTTCCTTGCATGGTGGAAGGTGAGCGCGTCATTCTGCAGATTGTTTCTGCCATAGCTGATCTGTACACCTTCAAATTCCACCGTCCAGAATCCGGCCGGGGCTGTCTTCTTCTTTTTCCTTTTCCTGGAACCTGCATTTTCGGACAGATATCCGCCTTTTACAAGTTCTTCGCGGATTCCTTCCGCAACGCTGAAATCTGCCTGTTCCAGCTGTTCCAGAAGTCCTTCAAAATAACTGATTTCTCTTTCGCAGATCTGAATCTGTTCCTGGAGATAGACCTGTCCTTTGCGGTATTTCTGATAGCGGTTATAGCATTTCTGAGCATTTCTTGTTCCATCCAGTTTCGGATCAAGCGGGATCCGGATCTGTTTTCCGGTTTCATAATCTTCAAGGTCAATGGATGACAGACCCTGCGTATTCCGGACCTGGTAAGTATAGAGAAGATCGCCGTATGTTTTCCAGCGGTCGCAGTCGAGCGCATCATCATATTCTTTCAGAAGTCTTGGAAGCTTCAGTTTCTGGTGTTTCAGCTCACGATGCACTGTATGAAATACATCGCCGGAGATTTCACGGATCCGTTCTTTTTCTTCCCGATGATAGTACAGGATATCAAATCCCTCAAACAGCCCGTAGCTTCTGCAGGGACCGACGGACTTCAGCTCAATGCAGTGAAATACAGCTTCATTGTTCCTGTTTGCGATATAGATCCACTCAGACTGTTCGATTTCCTGCATGACAGAAGCGAATGACTGTCCCCGTGCCATCCGGTATTCCACTTCAGATGAAAGAAACGGAGAAAAACCGGAAAACTGCTGTGTCAGTGTTTTTTCGGGATCAATGTCCGCATCCGAGAACGGATCTCTTTTATCCTGCGGGGGAATCGGCCGAAACGGTGCATTCGGAAGGATCATGCGCTTGTTGTTTTCAAAGGGAGGAATCCGTTTCAGCGCATCAATTACCGTACCATTGCGCACAAGCAGAAGATTTGCATAATTGCCCATTAGTTCCGCGACAAGCTGAATGAGTTCCGGATCGCCAAGTTCATTTCGCCGCCGGACTGTAAGTGTGCACCATCGGTCAAGTCCGGCCTGTTCTGCATCGAGAAGCGTGGCGCCTTCCAGATATTTTCGCAGCAGCATGATGAAGTTGCCGGGTTCACTGGGGGTCGGATAACTGCGGTTTGTAAACAGGATACGGTTGTAGCGGGAATGACAGGAAATCAGAAGCTGTTTCTTTCCGTTTTTCCCATGAAGCTGAAAAAGCACTTCATACGGTGCAATCTGATAGATTTTCTGTATCCTGGCAGGCAGCTCTTCCCGGATTCCAGGAATCAGTTTATGTAATAGAATTCCGTCTAATGGCATATGAGAAATTATACCAGAGGTTACATTGACGGAACGGAAGGATTTGAGTTAACGTAGAAAACACAGGAGGAACCATAAATACACATATGGAAAAAAAGGGGCTTCTTATAGTTGTGAGCGGACCTTCCGGTGTCGGAAAAGGAACGGTGATCAAGCAGATCATCGATGATCCGGAACTGAAATTATCTTATTCAGTTTCCATGACGACCCGTGAGATGCGTGAAGGAGAGAAAGAAGGGGTCAATTATTACTATGTGACCCGGGATCAGTTTATCCATACCCGCAATGAGGGCGGATTGCTGGAGTGGACGGAGTTTGTCGGTAATTATTACGGGACACCGGCAGCTGAAATTGAACGGCTTCGCAGGGAAGGACGCAATGTTCTGCTGGAAATTGAGGTTGAAGGATGCATGCAGGTGAAAGAAAAGATCCCGGATGCACTGACGATCTTTATTGTACCGCCTTCCATGAAAGAGCTGGAAAACCGGATCCGCGGAAGACGTTCGGAACCGGAAGAAATTCTTCAGCAGAGACTTGCAAAGGCCGCAAGAGAACTTGAGATGTCTTCACAGTACCGGTATGTCGTATGCAACGATGATGTGGATCTCGCGGCGGATATCATTCGCGTGATTATAAAGCATCATATGAGAAAAGAGTTCTGAACCCGGGCTCTAAACCAGTCACACACAGAAAAAAACAGGATCCTTTCTGCAATAGAATCCTGTTTTTCTTTGATGTCAGATACCCTGAAATTAACGGTTGTAGTATTCGACGATCAGCGATTCGTTGATTTCCTGATTGAGCTCTGTACGCTCCGGAATGCGGACATATGTGCCTTTCTTGGCTTCTTTGTCAACTTCAACGAATGCCGGAGCCGCATAAGTGCTGTCAAGCGCTTCATTGATCGGCTTCATACTGCGAGCTTCTTCACGGATTGCGATGACGGAGCCCGGTTTGATCTGGGCAGAAGGGATATCGCACTTCTTTCCGTCGACTTCAATGTGTCCGTGATTGACCAGCTGACGCGCTGCTTTACGGGTTACCGCAAATCCCATACGATAAACAAGGTTATCAAGACGGCTCTCAAGAAGAACCAGGAAATTGTAACCTGCCATACCGTCCATCTTCTGTGCTTTGACGAAGGTGTTGTGGAACTGACGTTCGTTTACGCCGTACATGTGACGGACGCGCTGCTTCTCACGAAGCTGTGTGCCGTAACCGCTCAGCTTAATCCGCTTTGTCGGACCATGCTGGCCGGGCGCATACTGTCTCTTCTTTAATTCCTCGCCGGTTTCAAGAACGGAGAAGCTGAGACGTCTGGACTTCTTCCATACCGGACCTGTGTAACGTGCCATGTTAAATTGTTCCTCCTAATCACGTTGGCGAAACAACAACAGGTGCAGATCATCAATGCGGTGTGTTGTTATTAACCGTTTCACTTATTGCAGCTAAGGTACTCCGGGAACAGACTGTCTGTTAACAACGCAGGACGCATGACTCCGCATGCTGCTATCATTTGACGCAACGACTATTATAGAAAAGCCGCAAAGTGATGTCAATGAAGAGATTATCATGATTTTCAGCAGTTCCGCCTTATATATAAACCTGTATTTTGCTTTCAGGTGCTGACAGATGCATATTGATTCAGTTTCTTTCTTATTTTTGTTTTTCCGATTCCACATCATTTACGATCGGCCATTCTATTATCCGGATATCCTGAAGCAGGTCTTTTATATAACGAAAGGATTAAATCTGCATGCATTAGACTGAAAAGGGTTTGCCTGCCGCAAAAGCCACTGAGGATACAGGATGTGTATGTTAAGCTCAGAATCAGCAGGCGCACCTTAGTGATATTTCGCAGTAAATGGCTGCCAGGACCAGCTGACAATTGCAGAATTGCACCAACTGTGTACATACCGGGAAAACTCTATATATAAAGTATGAGAAAACCGGACGTGACAGAAGTAACGGCTCTTCGCTTCTGTTTGGGGCTGCTGTTCTGCCGGCAACGCCATATTGCGTATTTGTATGATTTCTGCATCCGGAACGGGGAGGAGACAGACTGTAAGAGGTTACATTTCTGCCTGGTCCGGAAATTGAGAAATCCATCTGTTTCAAGCGAGACCGGAGCGGTGTCTTGTGCTAATATAAATAGTGGTTTGTAAAAAGGCGGTAGTCGATATATGGATGTGATTTTAAGATATCTTTCCGATATAAGAGTAGTGATCGCGATTGCGGTCCTGATTGTTCTGATTGTCATATTTCTGATTGTTCAGAAAATAAGGACCGGAAAAGCACGGAAAGAACTCGAAGATCTTGAAGTGCGTTATAACGCAATTAAGAAAGTGCCTCTTTCGTTCAAGCTGAACAAAGCGGTTGCGATCAGCCGGATCGATCCGGGCACCATGGCAAAAGTTGCGAATATGAAAGATGATTTCGATAAGGCGGAAGCGAATCTGAAGCAGATCGGACAGGCGCTTGCGGATGCGGAAGACGAAATCATCGCCGGCAAGCTTAAGAAGGCCAGAATGGATCTGGATGATCTGGAAGAAAGCATTTCTCTTGGAGAAGAACAGGTTTCAAGACTGGATAAGTTTCTTGATTCGATCCTTGAAAAAGAAGAAGCGAAGCGGGAAGAAGCGAATGAATATAAGAATCGCTTCCGGGCTCTGAAAGAAAGGGCAAATGCGAATCGCGGACAGCTCAGTGCAGCGTGGGAAACGATTGAACACATGATTTCCGAGATTGAAACCATGTTCTCAAACTGTGAAGAGTGGATGTATGCTTCGGATTTTGAAAAAGCAAATGCGGAACTTGCCAATATCGATCAGGCGCTTGTTCAGTTTGAAGCGATTCTGAATGAAGTTCCTTCTCTGCTGGAAGATGCCCGCGGTGTTATTCCGAAGATGGCAGAAGTCGTGCATCATGATTATACGGAGGCGAAAGTCCGCGGCGTTTATCTGAAGCATCTGCAGGTAGAGCAGAATCTGACCGTGATTACAAATGGTCTTCGAGATGATGTTGAACAGCTGAAGAGCGGCAGTTCTGACGGTGTCCGTGAGAATCTGGATGATTATCGGGAGCGGCTGACTCAGCTGAGTGATCAGATTCACAGAGAGAGCGATGCGTTTGATGAAACACAGAATCTTCTGAATGAGAATGTTGCACTGTATAAAGAGGCTGACAAAAAACTGACTGCACTTCTGAATCAGTATAATGAGCTGTCCTCGCGGTTCGGTCTTGCCGGAATGGACAACAAGGTTAATGTACTGAAAAACAATCTGGCAGATATCTCTTCACGTCTCCCGAAGATTTATACCCGGGTTCAGGAAAACCAGAATCCGGCGAGCAGTCTGGTATCTTCGCTGAAAGAACTGAATCAGGATCTGAATGATCTGATTGCACAGATTTCCGAAGCCCAGACAGAGATTGACAGCGCGGCAGGCGGTGAGGAACGGGCGAAGAAACAGCTGCTCAAACTGCAGGTGATCATGAACCAGATGCAGGTAAAGATTGCAAAGTACAAGCTCCCTTCCATTTCTGCGCAGTATGATGCGGATATGAAGCGTGCCAATGCGTATCTTGAACGGTTGAAATCTCTGATCAATGCGATTCCGCTGAATGTTCAGGAACTGAATACAACACTGAAGGAAGCGATTGACTTTATCTATCGTCTTTACAATAACGTAAATAATGTTGTTGCGACAGTGATGATGGTTGAGAATACGATTGTATTCGGAAATCGCTACCGCAGTACTTATGCGGATATAGACAGTGAGCTGACCCGCAGTGAACTTTGTTTCCGGAACGGAGACTATACACAGGCACTTTCGATTGCAATTGCGACGATCGAAAAGATTCATCCGGGAAATTACGAAAACATGATTCGGGAGAACTCCAGTGAAAGCTAGAGTATATCTCGATAATGCCGGTACTACATCGATTGATCCGGCAGTTCTTCAGACATATGTTTCTCTTCTGCAGAATCATTTTGCAAACAGTGAATCACTGTATACAGAAGGAAGCGAAGTACGACGTATGATGGAAAAAGCCCGCAGCGCTGCTGCCGGGCTTTTAGATGTTGCGCCTGACGAACTGATCTTCACTTCCGGCAGCTGTGAATCAAACAGTACGGCAGTCAAAGGGGTATGTCTTGCGGTGAAGGACAGAAAGCACATTGTTACTTCCGCCGCTGAGCACAGCAGTATTCTTTCCGCCTGCAGACAGATGGAACGGCTGTTCGGGTATGAGGTGACGTATCTGCCGCTGCATGGTGACGGTACTGTCCATGCAGAAGATGTGAAGCGTGCACTGCGGAAAAATACGGCGCTGGTTTCAATTATGCATGTCAATAATGAAACCGGTGCAATCAATCCGATTGCAGAAATTGCAGAACTTGTGAAGAAACAGAGCGGTGCGTATTTCCATTGTGATCTGACGCAGTCGATCGGGAAAATACCTGTTTCATTGAAAAATATTGATCTTGCTTCTGTGTCGGCGCATAAGATTCACGGAGTAAAAGGAAGCGGAGTTCTGGTCAGACGCAGACATGTTCCGATGGAACCGCTGATTTCCGGCGGCGAACAGGAGTTTGGTTTGCGGGGAGGAACCGCAAATTCGGCAGCTGATACGGTGTTTGCGAAAACGCTCCGGCTTGCGCTTGAACGTATGCCGTCCTATGCAGAGCATACGGCAGCGTTAAGACGGATTCTGCTGCAGGAGCTGGGAACGATTGAAGGAATCGAACTGAATTCTCCGGAAAACGGGATTCCGGGTGTCGTGAATTTCTCTTATGAAGCAATCCCGAGTGAAGTGATGCAGAATGAACTGAACCGTAAAGGATTTATGATCAGTGCAAGGAGCACCTGCGAGAGCAATTCCAATAATCCGAGCTACGTTCTGAAAGCAATGGGATTCAGTGACCGGAGAGCCTCCTGTTCGATCCGCGTCTCGATGTCTGAAACCAATACTGAAGAAGAAATACGTGCGTTTGCGAACGCTGTGAAGGAGATGACAGAACATTATGGCAGAATTTGATACCGTACTGATCCGTTATGGTGAACTGACGACAAAAGGAAAAAACCGCAGAGACTTTATCCGTAAGCTTGATCAGAATATCCGGCATATTCTGGCGCCGTTTGAAGGACTGGAATACCGACGTTCCTATGACCGTTTCTATATTCGTCTGAACGGGAATGATCCGGTAAAGATCCGGGAAAAACTCGAAAAAGTATTTGGTATTTCGTCCTTTTCCTTTACCGAACGGATTAAGAGCGACCTGGAGACAATCAGGCGGCGCTGTCTTGAAATCGCAAAGGAATCGGGCAAGCATACATTTAAAATCATTGCCAGAAGGCATGACAAAACGTTTCCGCTGAATTCTGACGGAATCAACCGGTCGGTTGCCGGACTGATTCTGCAGAACACGGACATGAAAGTGGATGTACATCATCCGGAACTTGAGATCCGGATTGAAGTCCATTCGGATTACACATATCTGATGAGCGAAAAGATTCCTGGAGCAGGCGGATATCCTGCAGGGATCAACGGCAAGGTACTGCTTCTTCTTTCAGGCGGAATTGATTCGCCGGTTGCGGCGTACGAGCTGATCAAGCGCGGGCTGGACGTTGAAGCGGTTCATTTTGCGAGTCCTCCGTATACCAGCGAGAATGCGAAGCAGAAAGTCCTTGATCTTGCCTCGATTGTAAGTGAATACAATCAGGGCAGAATGCGGGTTCATATGATCGGCTTTACCGATATACAGCTGGCAATTTACCGTGCTTCCGGAGATCCGTACGCGGTTACGCTGATGCGGCGCATGATGGTCCGGCTTGCCCAGCGAACTGCAGAAGCGAATGGCTGTCTTGCCATTGCGACCGGTGAGAGTCTGGGCCAGGTTGCGAGTCAGACGCTGGAAAGCATTGCATGTATTAATGAGGCAATCAGCATACCCGTGATCCGGCCTCTGATCTGTCTGGATAAGGTTGAAATCATCGATAAGGCAAGAAAGCTGGGAACGTATGAGACATCGATTCTTCCGTTTGAAGACTGCTGTACGATTTTCGATCCGAAAAATCCTGTCACAAAGCCGACCGTGAAAAAAGCGCAGCACTTTGAGGCGATGTTTCCTTATGCTAGTATGTTGGAAGATGCGCTGCAGGCAGCTGAAACAGTGACTGTACATCCTGCATCGGAAGAAGATTTTCTTTAAGGAGGGCTCATGGGATTTTTTCATAAGCATGACGGAAGAATTGCAAAAGCGTTTCTGAAAGTGATGGAACTGGGCAAAAAGGAAACTGAATCCGAGTTCCTGGACAGTCTGAACCTGATCACGGTTGCGGTGGAAAAAGATGACAGCTATACGGTTAATGAAAAGCTGAAGATTTACGAACTTCTGACCATGATCGCAAACGTATCTCCGGCACAGCGTCCGAAATACGCGAAACGGCTGGTACGTATTCTTGAATGAATCTGTGCGGAAAACCGATTACAGATTCCTGATCCGTTATAAAGAATGGGTTGTTACGGCAGTTTTCGGATAACTGAAGAGGGATTACCGCAGATAACGGAAAATACCGGAAAATTGTGCAATTAAACGATATTTTTCTGGTTTTTGATTGTATAATCAGTTATGTATTCATCAAATTGATAGGGAGGCAGTTTATGAGAAAAATTTTAAGTTGTTTATTACTGTCGGTTATGGTTCTTGTTCCTCTGCATGTTGCTGCGGAAGAGACAGACTCGCCGACACCGCATGTAGACAAGATTCCTGTTTACCGTGCTTATAATCCGTTCAGCGGAGAGCATTTGTTCACAGTATCCACTGCGGAGTATGAAAAGGTTGGGAATGCAGGCTGGACCAAAGAAGGAATTGCATTTCAAGTACCCGTGAAGTCTGAAAGTCCGGTTTATCGTCTGTATAATCCGAACGGTTCTACAACAGATGGGGTAATTGTAGGAGATCATCATTATACGACATCTGCAGTAGAAAAAGATTATCTGATAAGCGCAGGATGGATTTATGAGGGAATTGTATTCTACAGCTGCGATGAGCATGAAGTTAAGAACTATCGTCTTTACAACCCGAATGCGAATGCCGGTGCTCATCATTACACTGTAAGTGAAGGTGAGGTTGCATATCTCGTCAGTATTGGATGGAGAGACGAAGGCGTTGGGTTCTATTCCTGCAAATAATTATAATTGATTCACTTGTTAAGAAGGCGTGAAAGGGATATCACGCCTTTTTTATGTGCAATTTAAATCTAGCTGTTATGACGAATTCGGCATAACGGACATTATGCCGAAAATCACATTATGCCGAGAAATGGGCGAAACACCAATAGTTAAAAGCTTTTCGAGCAATCATTCGGCATAATATTTTGATGAGTAGATATCCCAATGATGCGAGATTATGCCTGAAAATGCATAAATCAACAGGCAATAACATGTCATTCTTGTCATTTGCTGATGAAAACCGTAGAAAACTGGCAGATATTTATGCCGAACAACACTTCAAAAATGCTTTAGTTATGCTAGTTTTCTCAATTTTTCGGCATAATTCAAAATTCGTCATAATGTCCGGGGCGGCGGAAATTTCGCTCTGAGATAACACGGGGTAAGATGAACCCCATGCTGGTGTAAAGGCTGGGGGCCTCAGTGGTCGAAAGAGATAGGAATCGGAACCCAGGTTCCGAACCTCCTGGGATTTTCTTGCAGTAAAGACTGCCGAAAGCAGGTACATGATTCATCACAGAAATAGTCGGGGATAGATCACCCCGAAGAGATGCCGAAGTGGCTTTACAGATATGGGGTTGTCACCCTGTACAAACTGGGAGGCGTGGCTTCTCCCCAACCAAATTTACATAGTCAGAAGAATGAGACAATCTGCTGAAAGTCGGCTGGAAGGATGAAGGAGTTGGCTGGTACAGCGATGATGCACATAAGGTGAAGATGTATCGTCTGTACAATCCGAATGCAAAAGGCGCAGGGGCGCATCATTATACTGCCAGTTATGCG
>JAFYGX010000211.1 GCA_017543025.1 Solobacterium sp. | reverse complement strand
GAACCCAGGTTCCGCACCTCCAGGGATTTTCGTGCAGTGAAGACTGCCGAAAGCAGGCGGCCCCATGAAAAATGAAAGGGCGGGTTATCCCGCCCCACAGCTGTTTAAAGGTGGCTTTTCAGAAATGGGGTTATCGCCCCGTATAATCTGATTGGGATGACCTCACCCCAACCAAATTTAGATAGTCCTTTTTTTATGGATTACTGCGCATCATGAAACCGTCATCCTCGGCGTTGAAATCTGAAAACCGGTTTATCATTCTGCACAAAAATACGGAAAGGTTTCAAAAAATGATTTTTGTACTTGAAATTATGCAAATACATGTAATAATAAGTATAGGTGTACCGGTTTACTAATTCGCGCTTCCGGATATTGAAAAAGCAGCGGCAGAAGAAAGGAGAACGAAAAGAAAATGTTTGATTCAAAAGATTTCAGATTAGACGGAAAAATTGCTCTGGTTACCGGCGCAAGCTATGGAATCGGATTTGCAATTGCGTCTGCATTTGCCAAAGCGGGTGCGGTGATCTGCTTCAACGACATTAACGAAGAAAAGAAAGAAATGGGTATGAAGGCATATAAAGATGCCGGAATCGAGGCACATGGGTATGTGTGCAATGTCTGCGATGAAGATCAGGTACAGGCGATGGTAAAACAGATTGAGGAAGAGGTCGGAGTAATCGACATTCTCGTCAATAATGCAGGTATCATCAAGCGCATCCCGATGCTGGAAATGAGCGCAGCTGATTTCCGCCAGGTAGTTGACGTCGATCTGAATGCACCGTTTATCGTTTCAAAAGCAGTGATTCCCGGAATGATTAAAAAGGGACACGGCAAAATCATCAATATCTGTTCCATGATGTCTGAACTCGGAAGAGAAACCGTTTCTGCTTATGCAGCTGCCAAGGGCGGATTGAAGATGCTGACCCGCAATATCTGCTCAGAGTATGGTGAATATAATATCCAGTGCAACGGTATCGGGCCAGGTTATATCGCAACTCCGCAGACAGCTCCGCTGAGAGAGCGTCAGGCTGATGGATCCCGTCATCCGTTTGATCAGTTTATCGTTTCAAAGACTCCTGCTGCTCGCTGGGGTGAAGCAGAAGATCTGCAGGGACCGGCAGTGTTCCTGGCATCCGATGCATCCAACTTTGTAAACGGCCACGTACTGTACGTTGACGGCGGTATTCTCGCTTACATCGGAAAACAGCCTCAGTAATCAGAAATACAGAAATTGAAAGAGAGAGAAGGAAGAAAAAAATGAGCAATGAAATGAATGAGAAAATTGCGGCTTGCGGCGTAGTTCCTGTCGTAGTCCTTGATGATGCAAAAGATGCAAAACCGCTTGCGGATGCACTGGTAGAAGGCGGACTTCCGGTTGCGGAAGTTACATTCCGTACAGCGTGTGCTGCAGATGTGATCCGCATCATGTCGGAAGCATATCCGGATATGCTGGTAGGCGCCGGAACAGTACTTTCTGTTGAACAGGTTAAGAAAGCAGTTGAATGCGGAGCGAAGTTCATTGTCAGCCCGGGATTTGATCCTGAAGTAGTTGATTACTGCCTTGCGAACAATATTCCGGTTTATCCGGGAACTGTTACTCCGTCTGATGTCATTCAGGCAGTCAAGCGCGGAATGGATGTCGTGAAATTCTTCCCGGCAGAGCAGTATGGCGGCATTAACACAATCAAGGCGCTCGCTGCTCCGTTTACAACCGTGAAATTCATGCCGACCGGCGGAATCAGCGCAAAGAATCTGAAAGATTATCTCAGCAATCCGCGGATCATTGCCTGCGGTGGAAGCTGGATGGTAAAAGGCGACCTCATCAAAGCCGGTGATTTCGCTAAAGTAAAGGAACTTGTTAAAGAAGCAGCAGATCTTGTAAAGGAGATTCGGGGGTAATAAAGATGAATCTGAATTTGAAGCCGGAAGGCACATACACTTATGATGCAGTAAGTCTCGGTGAGGTTATGCTGAGACTCGACCCGGGAGAGGGCCGTATCCGTACCGCACGTGAATTCCGTGCATGGGAAGGCGGCGGAGAATACAATGTTGTCCGCGGTCTCCGCAAATGTTTCGGCATGAAAACAGCAGTCATCACTGCATTCGCTGACAACGAAGTCGGAAAACTGATGGAAGATTTCATCTGCCAGGGCGGTGTTGACACTTCTCTCATCAAATGGATGAAGACAGACGGTATCGGAAGAGAATGCCGCAATGGTATTAACTTCACAGAGCGCGGATTCGGCATCCGCGGTGCTGTCGGCTGCTCCGACCGTGCGAACACGGCTATTTCCAAGGCGACTGCAGAAGATTTTGACTTTGAGTATATCTTCGGCAAGCTCGGTGTTCGCTGGCTCCATACAGGAGGAATCTATGCGGCGCTTTCCGAAACAACTTCCAAAACAGTTGTTGAAGCAATCAAGACAGCAAAGAAGTACGGAACAATGATCTCCTATGATCTGAACTACCGTCCGTCTATGTGGTCTGCGATCGGCGGCAAGGAAAAAGCTCAGGAAGTGAATCGTGAGATTGCAAAGTATGTTGATGTCATGATCGGTAATGAAGAAGATTTCACTGCCTGCCTCGGATTTGAGATTGAAGGAAATGATGAAAACCTCAAGGAACTCAATCTTGATGGATACAAAAAGATGCTGAATGAAGCAGTCAAGACATATCCGAACTGGAAAGTTGTTGCGACAACACTCCGTACAGTTAAGACAGCTACAGTCAATGACTGGAAGGCAATGTGCTATGCAGACGGCGAAATCTACATGTCCAAATCCTATGACGGACTTGAGATTCTTGACCGTGTCGGCGGAGGCGATTCCTTTGCATCCGGTCTCGTATTCGGTCTCATGACAACACAGGATCCGGAAACCGCTGTTAACTATGGTGCAGCACACGGTGCTCTTGCCATGACAACTCCGGGCGACACTTCAACTGCAGTCCGCAAGGAAGTGGAAGCGATCATGGGCGGTGCAGGTGCTCGTGTTCAGCGCTGAGTTCTGTCTCGCATCAGAATGATTCTGATAAAAGGGTTCTCTCACACGACTGGGAGAGCCTTTTTTGTTTTCTGGAAGCGACTGTTCAGAGATGTCGGACAGACGAAAAACAGTACCTTTTCTGACCGCTGGTCAGAATACTGTGGCAGCGCTATCATTTTTCCTTGAAACGTTTTCATTTGAGGATATAATCAAGAGGAAGAGGTAATCATTATGATAGATGCATTATTAATGGATTTGAGTGCTGTTGCCAGGCAGCTTTTGCCGATTCTGGGAGCGGTCGCACTTGTTTTGCTCTGTATTGTTCTGCACCGTCTTGCCAAAATGGTTGATGAATCAACACTGATTATCAAGGAACTTGATCCGACTGTTAAGTCTGTCAATGAAAGCCTTGTAAAAGCGCAGGCACCGCTCGATACAGTTGTGAAATACAGCCACACGCTGGATGATGTGCATGATAAGACTATGTCTTCCATGAATGAGATGATTGAAAATGCCGGAGACAGCGTTACAAAAATGAAAGATTATGTGTCGGAAAAACTTCAGAGTGCTGATCTGTATGATGAAGTTCGTCCGGCAGATGAAAGCGAACTGCAGAAAGTAAAAAAAAACTGACATATAAAGTTGCAGAAAAATTAAATAAATGGAGGAGAATTCTGAGACATGAGTGAAGAGAAGAAAGAACTGAATGAAGCAGCAGAGAATACGGCTGATGAAAACAAACCTTCTGAACCGGAAGTTAGTGAGAAAAAAGAAGAACCGATTGCTTCGATTGAACAGACAGTTGCCGATCTGAAAGAAAAGATTCAGGGAATTTCCCGGGATGAAGATGGAGAAAAGAAGCCCATCGATCTTAAGCTTTCGGAAGAGCAGACGAAAAAAATCAACGAGATTAGAGATAATGCAATGAAGTCCGTAAATGAAACAATTGAAGAAGTCAGAAAAAAAGCTGATGAGCTGTCAAAGAATGAAAATGTCGCAAAGACACTGGAATATCTCAGAGCAAACGCTGTAAAGGCGATCTCTGATCTGAAAGCGGCTGTAGAACAGATTTCCTCCAACCCTGAACTGAAGAAAAAACTGGATGACGCAGAGGCGATGGTAAAGGAAATCAGTACAAAAGCCGGAAGTACCGTAGATTCTATTCTTTCCGAAGAGACAAAGAATAATCTCAGATCGGAACTGGACAAAGCTGCGCAGTCTGTCAATTCCGGTGTCGAGAATGCATCGAAGGCAATCAATGAGTTTGTAAATAAACCGGAAGTCCACGATACGATCGAAAAAACGAAAGCCAGCGCAAAGGATCTCGCAGATAAAGGCTCTGCAGCCATCAATGATCTGCTGAATAAAAAAGAGGGTGAGTAACTTTCATTCTCTGCGCTTAGAATAGGGTGATTTATGAAACGGGTAACGATATACGATGTAGCAAAAGAAGCGGGTGTTTCCCTGGCTACAGTTTCCAGAGTGATTAATGGTTCTACTGTCGTAAAGGAACCAACCCGTCAGAGAGTACAGGATGCGATTGAGAAACTCGGATATAAACCAAATGCAATTGCGCAGGGTCTGGCACTACAGAAAACAACTACGATCGGTCTTGTTGTACCGGAGGCCAGTTTTACATATACCGGTCAGATCATCAACGGATTGATTGATGTTGCTAAGATCTACAATTACAACATCATGCTGCACACGATTACGGCAGGTATTACGGATATCAACGATATTATTGAAGATATCATCAAGTCGCGTGTGGACGGCGTCATTATTTATAACGACAAGCTGAACATGGACGAGGTGGAAAAACTGAAACAGTATTCCATTCCGATTGTTGTAATTCAGAATCATGTGAAAGCAGATAATGTCTGCTGCGTATTCGTGGATATTGAAAAAGCAATCTATGAGCTTACGATGAAATATCTCGAAGAAGGCAGGGAAGAGATCGGAATTGTGGAAGATCGCAAGAACCGTTATGCAACAGAACAGATGATTCACGGAGCGGAAGCCGCATTCCGGAAGAACGGAAAGAAGTTCAGGGGGTTTGTGCAGGTTCCGGGAGCTGCAAGATCCAGTTATGAATTCCTGGCTGGCTATCTGAAGACGCACAAATTTGATGTATTGATCGGAAACCGTGATTCTCAGGCGATGGCAATTGTCAATTCTGCTGTGGAGAACGGATACCGTGTACCCGATGATCTGGAAGTCGTATGTGTGATTGACACAAAATATAATCATATGTTCCGGCCTCAGATCTCTTCGTTCTCTATTCCGGCATATGATCTCGGTGCAGTATCTATGCGCGTGATGACAAAGATGCTGCAGGAACAGAAGGATTTTGAGAAGGAAATTGAGCTGAGTTATCTGTTTACACCGCGTGAAACAACAAAGAATTGACAGATTTATCAGCGTTTTGTAAGATTCATTCGGCAATGAACGGAAATAGTAACTGCAGGCAGTTCTGAAGCAGAGACGCCCCGGATGGTGAAAGGGGACGGAACAGTGCAGTGAATACACCCGGGAGCTTTCTGAAGAAATTCAGATCGTAGTTCGGCGTTAACGGAACAGAGGTGCACAGCAGAAAGGATTGCTGTGAACTAAGGTGGTACCGCGCATAAGAGCGTCCTTAGATCAGGGATGCTCTTTTTATAAGGAAATGGAGAGAATACACATGGATTTTATTGAGGAACTGCATTGGCGCGGGCTTGTCAAGGATGTGACAGATCTTGACGGCCTGAAAGAAACATTGAAAAAACCGGTCACGGTATACTGCGGATTTGATCCTACAGCGGATTCGCTGCATGTCGGTCATCTGCAGCAGATTATCCTGCTTTGCCGCTATCAGCGTGCCGGGCATCGTCCGATTGCTCTGTGCGGCGGATTTACAGGAATGATCGGCGATCCGCGTCCGACCACGGAGCGTAAACTTCTGACGCATGAAGAAGTGCTCTATAATGCGGAATGCATCCGGAAGCAGCTTGCGCATTTCCTTTCCTTTGACGGAGAGAATGCCGCGATAATGGAAAATAACAACAACTGGCTCGGTTCCATGACCCTGCTGGATTATCTGCGTGATTACGGAAAGCTCTTCAATGTCTCCTACATGCTGCAGAAGGATACGATACGCAAGCGGCTGGATTCCGGAATCTCCTATACGGAGTTTTCCTACACGATCATGCAGGCAATGGACTGGCTTCATCTCTATCAGACATATAACTGTCAGATTCAGATCGGCGGAAGCGATCAGTGGGGAAATCTTACGACCGGTATGGAACTGATCCGGAAGGTAATGGGAGAAGAAGCTAAGCCGTTCGGCATCACATCACCGCTGATTACAAAATCGGATGGTTCCAAATTCGGCAAATCGGAAGGGAAGAACATCTGGCTGGATCCTGAAAGAACAAGCGCTTATGAGTTCTATCAGTTCTGGCTGAATACACCGGATGCGGATGTCATTGATTATCTGAAGCGGCTGTCTTTCCGTTCTCCGGAAGAAATCATGACGCTTGAAGAATCACTGAAGGAACATCCGGAACTTCGGGAAGCACAGAAGGCACTGGCAGAAGAACTGACTGCGATTGTTCATGGAGAAGACGGACTTGCCAAGGCAAAGAAAATTACGGAAACCTTTTTCCGCGGAAATATAATGGATCTTTCTGTACAGGAGATGAAGGAAGGACTTGCGGATGCAAAGAAAGTTGCGGTTGCGGACGGAATTGCACTGATCGAAGCTCTCGTTGCATCCGAAGTATCCAGATCCAGAAGCGATGCCAGAAAACTGATTCAGCAGGGAAGCGTCACAGTTAACGGTGAAAAGGTGACCGCGCTTGATTATGTGCTTGAGAAAGCCAGGGCAGTCAATCAGGAATTTCTGATTCTCCGCAAAGGAAAGAAGAACTATATCGTTATTACATTTGAATAAGTCTCGAAACGAATCTTCTGTAAAGGCAGGAGATTCGTTTTGTTACAGCGGTTTCATGACAGATGGAGATGGCGGCGGATGCAACAAAGCAATTCGCTTTCGAGCTACCTATGGTATAATCCGAGATGAGGTTATTTATGAAGAAATGGTTAGCCGCAGTTCTCAGTGTTTTTCTTCTTACCGGATGCTTCCTGCAGAAAGATAATTCTGCCGGAATCGAAGCGTATGAAGGGTATTATAAATCAATCACAGACAATGACCGTTTTCAGGCTGATTCAAAGTATTACCATATCAGCGGGGAAATGACCACGCTGGCGGACGGTATTCACAGATATTATATTTTTCTGGATGAAGCTCAGATTGCAATGTACGAGGTTGTTCTGATGGCGATCCGGAAGGATGTCGAGTTTGAACAGAATTCGGAAATGATGCCCAGTATCGGTGTGTTTGAAGGAACGGATTATTCGCTGATTCCATATCAGTCCAGAATAGATAAAGGCTTTGTCAAAGGTCTCGTACTGTCTGGTGAATGCATGGAGGACAGCATTGATATTGAAATGCTTGTGGAATGGCGTGACAAGAACCGCGAAAGCGCGCACCGCGAGTATCTTTCGTTTACACTCAACAGTGAGGGAATTAGCTCAGATAATGCGGGAACCGAAGCCGCTCAGCAACAGGAGTCTCTGACACATGAGTGAAAATTCCGCAAAGAGAGTCAAACAGTCCTTTATCGCTGGCTCATTGACCAGTTCTGCAGGAATCTTTCTTTCTAAAGCAATCGGTCTTTTTTATGTGGTTCCGTTTACGGCGATCGCGACAGAAAATAATATGGTTTTCTATACCGGTGCTTATAATTATTACAATATTCTTCTTCAGATCAGCTCTGCAGGCCTTCCGTACGCAATTGCTGCACTGATTGCGAAATTTGCAAGCCGGGATGATTATAAGACCGTTCTGCTTGTACGACGGCTGAGTACGCTGATACTCGGTGTGAGCGGGCTTGTGATGATGATCATGTTTATCGGTCTTTCCGGGCCGCTTTCCGTTTCGCTTCTCGGGGCGGACGCAACGCCGGTTGATCTGAAACAGATGAAGACTTCCTTTATCATCCTTTCTCTTGCATTATTTCTTGTGCCAATTCTGTACAGTTATCGAAGTTTTTATCAGGGAATGAAGGACCTTAAGGTTTACGCTACCAGTCAGGTCATTGAACAGATGTCGCGGGTAGCTGCGCTGCTCGGACTCGGGGCGTTTGTCGTTTATGTGCTCCATCTTGATCGGATTTTTGCGATCTATATGGCGGTGCTTTCCACATCGATCGGTGCACTTGTCGCAATCATATATTATATGCGTTATGATCGGCTGAATATCGGTTCGATCCGGGTATTGGCCCGAGTACAAGAAAAAGAGAGTGCGGACCGTACGGAAATCATAAAGGAGCTGTTTGCATTCGGAATTCCGTATTTGGTTGTGTCCATTCTCGGCAATTCGCAGACGCTGATCAATACGCACTACTTCATATCTCTGAATACCAGTCTTGGTATGGAATATGAAACCGCAAAGCTTCTTTACGGAATTATTCAGATGCAGTGTGATAAGCTGACTTCCATACCTCAGGTTCTCGGCATCGGATTTTCTGCCGGCATTGTTCCGTACATGACGATTGCGCTTGAGAAAAATGACATGAAAGAGCTGCAGAAGAATGTGCGGGAATGTCTGGATACGGTGCTGTACATCGGTGTTCCGATCTGTTTCAGCATGTTTGTTCTGGCAAGGCCAATATACTATCTCATGTACGGTGCCGCGAATCTGAACTATGGTGAAGAAGCGCTGCGCTGGTCGAGTTTTCTTGCGCTGGCCACGACGATTACACCGATCTGCAGTTCGATGATGATGACGCTTCATTTCCGCCGGGAAAGCATCTTCTATCTGTTTGTCGGTTTTATTGTGAAGTGCATCTCGTTCTATCCGCTGATCCGGTATACGGGCTACAGCGGTGCAATCACTTCGAGTGTACTGTGTTCCCTGACTATTATTTATCTGTGTCTGGCTAAGATTTCAAACAAGTTCAATGTCAGTTACCGGCTGACAATGATCCGGCTGTTCCGGATGCTTGTCTGCTGTGTATGCATGAACGGTGCGTTTTTTCTGCTTCGTTTTTTCGGGTTCCGGGTTGTTGAAACCAATCGTCTGATTGCATTGCTGCAGCTGGGAGTCTATGCACTGGTCGGAGGAGGCGTTTATCTCTATACATCGAGTCTGATGAAACTGCCGCAGGTGATTTTTCATACCGGGTCTATGAAAGATCTGCTTCGCCGGCTGATGAAAGGGCAGCTTCGGTTGCATCGGAGGAAAAAATGAGGCTGGATAAGATGCTCTGTGATATGGGATACGGAACCCGCAATGAAATCCGCAAGGCGTGCCGGAACGGACTGATCGCTGTGAACGGACAGCGGGTGAAATCTCCTTCAATTCATATTGATCCGAAACAGGATGTGGTAGAAGTGAACGGAGAAGCAGCGGAGTATACGGAATTTGTATATTTCATGCTGAATAAACCGAAAGGTGTGATCAGTGCGGCAAGAGATGACAGAGAAACGGTAGTTGATCTGATTGACTGCGCTGTAAAGGGACTGTTTCCGGTTGGCAGACTTGATATGGATACCGAGGGACTGCTTCTGATAACAAATGACGGAATGCTTGGGCATAACCTTCTCTCTCCCAGGCATCATGTGGAAAAAGAGTATGAAGTTACTTTACGGGATCTGCTAAGCGAATCAGATGTACAGCGGATGAAACAGGGGATCGTTCTTTCGAAAGAAGAGCGGTGTCTGCCGGCAGATATGATCATCACCGGAGAAAAAACCTGCAGAGTGATTCTGCAGGAAGGCAAATATCATCAGATCAAACGGATGTTTGCAGTTCTCGGCAATGAAGTGATTGCTCTGAAACGGATCCGGATGAAGAATCTTCTTCTGGATGAAACGCTTGCACCGGGAGCGTATCGGGAACTGACGGAAGAGGAAGTGGCGGATCTCAGAGGATCGCCTGATGGGGTGGAATAATCTGAAACAGCGAAGATTGCGCATAGTGTTCCAGAGTCTCGATCACAGCGTCCGTAAGGGCGGTCGGGGTCGAACTGCCGGAGGTAACCGCAATCTTTTTCTTTCCTCTGATCTGTTCTTCTTTCAGATCATTGGCGGTTTCAATCAGCAGAGCATCAGCGATGCCTGCTTTTTTTCCGATTTCTCTGAGCTGGTTTGAATTGTTGGAATGCGGATCCCCGACAACAATCAGCAGATCGACATCTTTCAGCTTCATGACCGCTTTCTGACGCATTGTAGTCGCGCTGCAGATCTCAGGATTTACAATTGCGGAAGGATATTTTTCAAGGCATTTCCGGATCAGCGATTCTGTATCCAACAGCGAAAGGGTTGTCTGATTTGTGATCATGACGTTTTCCAGACCGCTGAGCGTTTCAAGATCAGATTCATCTGAAACAAGGTGCACTCTGGAGCTGATTCCGATTGCACCTTCAGATTCCGGATGATTGCGCTTTCCGATATAAATCACATCACCCGACTGAATATGACTGCGAATGAGATGATGGGTTTTCTCAACATCGAGACAGGTCGCATCAACAATCTGAAGTCCTTTTTCGACCGCTTTTTTCTTGACTTCGTCACTGACGCCATGCGCGGTGAAAATCACGATTCCTTCCTGAATCTGGTCCAGCAGTTCCAGCCGTGTCTTGCCGGATGCTTCGAGACATCGTATTCCGATTTTTTCACATTCTTCCACGACAAACCGATTGTGGACAATCATTCCCAGCATGCAGATAGACTTTCCGGGGTTTTCTTCTGCCGTGCGCCTTGCGATCTGAATTGCACGTACAACGCCCTGGCAGTATCCGCGCGGGACAACTTTGATAATCTCCATAGAACCTCCGCTCCAAATCCATTATAATTGGGATGTTTTCAGGAAAGTGATCTGTATGAAAAAATTTAGTGATTTTAATCTGAATAAAGATACCATGCGGTTCATTGCGCTTAACGGTTTCCGTGAGCCGACTCCGATTCAGGAGGAGGTAATTCCGGCTATGCTGAAAAAACGTGATGTGATCGGTATTTCAAAGACCGGAACCGGAAAGACGCATGCGTATCTGATTCCCGTGTTTCAGAACACGGATCCCGCGAAAAAAGAAGTGCAGACTGTGATTACCGCACCAACCCGTGAACTGGCAGTTCAGATCTTTGAGAAAGCAAAAAAGATGTGTGAGGTTCATAAGGATCTGATCATCCGCCTTTATGTCGGCGGGAAGGACCGGGAAAAGGACATCCGTCAGCTTCATGCGGCACAGCCTCACATTGTGATCGGAACCCCAGGGCGCATCAGAGATCTGTTTCTCGATGAAGGTGCTTTGCGGATTGACAGAGCGCAGACACTGATCGTAGACGAAGCGGATATGACGCTTGAGTATGGTTTTCTGAACGATATCGATGCCTTTGCCGGAAGAATGGCGGAGAATCTGCAGATGGCTGCTTTTTCGGCAACCATTCCGGAACAGCTGAAACCGTTCCTTAGGAAATATATGCATCAGCCGGTAATGTTCCGCATGCAGGATGAACGGTTTTCACCGGACATTACCCATGTGCTTGTACCGTGTTATCACCATACCTATTCAGAAGTGATCCGTTCAATTCTTCCTGGTTTTCAGCCATATGTATGTCTGATCTTTGCCAATACAAGAGAAACTGCAAAAGAAATTGCAGAAGATCTGAGAGAATTGAAGCTTCCGGTTACGGAACTTCACGGTGATCTTGAAAGCAGAAAGAGGAAACAGGCACTGAAGCAGCTTTCGCTCGGTGTGAATTCCTATGTGGTCGCAACAGATCTTGCGGCAAGGGGAATTGATCTGGATACGGTGACACATGTGATTTCCTGCGGTTTTCCGGAAGACCTGGAATTCTATGTGCATCGGGCCGGGAGGACAGGCAGAGCAGGATCAGACGGAATCTGCTATGCGCTGTATAAAGAAAGCGATGATGCGGCAATCCGCTCCCTGATGAAATCCGGAATCCATTTTGAACATCGGCGTTATCGGGCAGACGGATGGCAGGATCTGCATCCTTACGGACAGAAGCGTCTGAAAAAGGATGATGAGATCGAAAAAAAGATTTCGATGATCATGACCAAGAAAAACACGAAGGTAAAGCCCGGCTATAAGAAAAAGCGTGCCGCCAGGATCGAACAGATTCATCGTCAGAAACGACGGGAATTTATCCGTTCCAAGATCAAGGAAGAAAAAGCTGCAAGATACCGGCAGAGAAAGAAAGAGCTCGGCGGATGATTATCGGTTCACATGTTTCGATGAGTGCACCGGATTTTTTGCTCGGATCGGTGAAGGAAGCACTGAGTTACGGAGCGAATGCACTGATGCTGTATACTGGGGCACCGCAGAATACAAGGCGTAGACCGGCAGACGGACTGAAGATTGCGGAAGCAAAGGAACTGATGAAACAATCCGGAATTCCCATGGAGCATCTGATCATTCATGCGCCGTATGTGATCAACCCGGCGAATTCCGTTAAACCGGAAGTAATGGAGCTTGCACGGACGTTTCTGATTGAAGAATCCCGTCGTTCAGCCGCAATCGGCGCATCGTATATGGTTTTGCATCCGGGAAGTTATACGACAACAGATATTGATACCGGGATCAGTACCGCGGCTGCCCAGCTGAATTCGGTTACCGGTGAGATTGATGAATCTGTAACAATCTGTCTTGAAACCATGGCGGGAAAGGGGAGTGAAATCGGATTCCGGCTGGAACAGCTCGCACAGCTGATGGAACGGCTTGACCATCCGGAACGGTTCGGTGTCTGCCTCGATACCTGTCATATGAATGATGCAGGATATGATGTCAGGGACTTTGATTCGCTTCTGGATGAATTTGACAGAATCCTCGGGCTGAATAAGCTTCACGTGATTCATCTGAATGATTCAAAAAATCCGATCGCTTCCCGGAAAGACCGACATGAAAATATCGGACTTGGAACGATCGGATTTGATGCGCTGCATGCGATCGCAGAAAACACCCGGATTTCCCGTATCCCGAAGATTCTGGAAACACCGTACATCAACGGAAAAGCTCCGTATAAAATTGAAATTGAGATGCTCAGAACCGGCAGGTTTGATTCTTCCAGGTTTGATGTCTTCAGGGAGCAGACAGAATGAAAAGCAGCGTGTAATTGTACACGCTGCTTTTGAATTCAGTGTTTCGCTTCCGTAAAAGCCTTGATTTCCTTTTTCAGCTCTGATACAAGCTGATCCTGCGGTACCTTGCGGAGAATCTCACCGTGCCGGAAGAGTATGCCGCCTTCATAGGAGCCGGCAATTCCGATATCTGCACGTGCTGCTTCCTGCATTCCGTTGACCGGACATCCCATTACCGCAACGGTAATATCAGAATGGATGGTGCTGAGATAATCTTCGATCTCCCTTACGATCGGCAGCATATCATACTGAATCCGTCCGCAGGTAGGGCAGGCGATCAGATCCGGCTGATTGTCAATCAGATCAAAGCAGCGCAGGAGCTGTTTTGCAATGATCAGTTCTTCTTTCGGAGGAGCTGATACGGAGACGCGTATCGTATCTCCGATTCCCTGATGAAGAAGAATACCGAGAGCAGCAGAGCTTTTTACAGCAGATCCGGTAAAGCTTCCGGCTTCTGTTACGCCAAGGTGAAGCGGGTATGGAAATGTATTCGCAGCAGCTTCATAAGCAGCAATCGTCAGAGGAACGCTGCTGGATTTGAATGAAAGGCAGATGTCGTAGAAACCGAGGTCTTCCAGAATTCCGACATGGCGCTTTGCGCTTTCGACCATTGCCTCAGCGCAGGGGCCGCCGTATTTTTCGAGCAGATTTTTTTCCAGTGAACCGGTATTGATGCCGATCCGGATCGGAACACCGCGTTCCTTGCAGCGGTTTACAACCGCTTCTGTATGAGAGCGTTCACCGATGTTTCCGGGATTGATGCGTATCGCGTCGATGCCCTGTTCAAGGCAGTTGAGTGCAAGCAGGTGATTGAAATGAATGTCTGCAACAAGCGGAACGTTTACGTGTTTTTTCAGTTCCGCAATTGACAGACTGTCTTTTTCATCAAGCACGGCTACACGGACAATTTCACATCCATGTTCCGCAAGCTCATTGATCTGTGCCGTACTTGCGCTGATGTCCTTTACCGGAACATTTGTCATTGATTGCAGAACACAGCGGTTCTGACCGCCGATCTGAACCGAACCGACGTGGATCGGTCTTGTTTCTGTACGTTTCATATTCAGTACCTTCCCGCATTCATTATGTCATAAAATCAGACAGAAAAAAAAGATAGCAGGGCAGTCTGCAGAATATAAGAAGAAGAGGAAATATCGAAAAAATTCAATTATTCTTCCCTAAAAACAATGTTTATGCTAGAATACGACTTGCGTTAAATCAGGAGGGAACACTATGCCTAGAGACAATATTACCTTTAAGTGCAGTGTGTGTGGAGAAGAGAACTACATCGGTACCCGTAACAAGCGTAAGCATGCGGAGAAGATGGAAATCAAGAAGTATTGCCCGCGCTGCAACAAGAAGACAGTTCACAAGGAGAAAAAGTAATCTGAGGATTACTTTTTTGTTAAATCATGAAAATCGATACATTGCCGATCGGCCTGTACGGAGAAAATTCCTATATTCTCCACGACAACGGTCATGTACTGTTTATTGATCCGGGGCAGTACGCACAGAAGCTTGCGGAGCAGGTGAAGAAGGATGAGACTGTAGATGCAGTGCTTCTGACACACGGGCATGAAGATCATACAGGAGCAGCGGATGATCTCTGTGAACGGTTTCATTGTCCGCTTTATCTTCATCCCGGAGATTTTGATATGGTTGATCCGTCGTTTGGTTCATCCAGTTTTGCAGTTCCGTTATATACCGCACTTACTCCGCTGAACGAAGGAGAACTGAAGATCGGTCCGTTTGAGCTCACAGTTTACCATACCCCTGGTCATACCAGAGGGTCTGTCATCATCCGTTACCGGAACAGGCTGTTTACCGGAGATACGCTGTTTGCCGGTTCGATCGGACGGACAGATCTTTATGGGGGAGATGACTTTCAGATGCTGAAATCGCTGGCACAGATTCAGAAATTTCCGGATGATCTCTGGATCTATCCGGGGCATGGCGATGCTTCGACGATCAGACAGGAGAAGCAGACAAATCCTTATCTTGTCTATATGCGCACAAATCTGTTCTGAACGTGCAGAGAACCAGTTAAAAGATGCCGGAATTCCGGCATCTTTTACATAGGACGGCAGTTCGCTGCGGATTACCTCATAATCATACACATGTTCTTCATCTTCCAGCTGAACCTGAAGCACTTCGTCTACGGGAGAGGAAATCGTGATGTCAATGCGGTTGCCTCTCCGACGAACGGAATAGGAAACTCCGTTCTCCTCGTAGGTTCCGTCTTCCAGTGTGCTGTTTTTCAGACCGCATCTGACAGCCTGCAGCACTGCTGCTTCCTGACCGATCAGTTCATTTGCGCGTTTCAGATTATCTGCTGTTTTCATGCGGTCTGTCAGATTGTTCAGGACTACGCTGATCAGAACAGCAGAAAGCAGAAACAGAATCAGAAAGTACAGGCATACAAACCCGTTTTCATGAATGTCCGATGCATACTTTTCGGGGCTCTTCATCCGGATGGGCATAGACAAGATAAATCAGACCTCCTTCCATGGAAAAAGATATCTCTGAGAGATCCGTCAGAAAGATCTGCGTTCCGGGACTTGACAGAACGAGATTGCCGCTGGAAAGGCGCAGTATCTGATCCTTGCCCCGATGGTGAAATGACAGTTCGTTCTGCCCGCAGACAAAGTCATCACTGACTGCAATGACATGCCGCAGCTGGGTAATCCCGCTTTCATCCTGAGATCTGAACGGCATCTGAACGGTGCGCATGAGAATCAGCAGCACAACGGACGCGACAGGAATCAGAAATGCACAGACAGCCAGAGAAATCAGAAGCTGTTCAATGATGTAGCCTTCGCGATCAGTAATCATCTTCATCGGTTTCGTCCTCCGGAAGAGCAGTTTCACATACACATTCTGCGATGTCCGACATCTGCTGTTCAAACGCCCTGGCGGATTCTTCGTACACGTTCCGTACGGCTGCCTCACTGCGTTCTGCAGAATAGAGTGCGCTCTGCACGAGAAAGGCCATGATCGACACGACCGCAAGCGCGATCAGCGCATCACTGAGAACAAAGCCTGCATCAGCGGAAAACCAGTGCACCGGGGCCGAGCTCGATGATGATTGTTTTCGGTCCGGAACCCGACGGAAAACTGAGTGTGCGGGCCTGATTGACAATTCCGTTTTCATAGAACAGGATCTTCGGATATTCCATTTCAGTTTCATCTTCATAAGCAATGGTATTGCCGGTAAGGATTGCCTCGCTTTTCAGCCGTGTATAGTGCTCAGGAAAAATGTAATACGCTTCCTGCATGAAACGGGAAGTGCGCAGTACCAGCAGCGTCAGAAGAGAGAGGATTGCCATACCGATCAGAAGCTCGATCAGTGCAAAGCCCTTATGACAGCACAGCCTGTCCGCCGGAGATTGATATCGTCTTGCCATCATCGCATTTCGTCTGTTCTTCTGTCAGAAGACCGGCGCTTACCAATTCCCCGATACTGCCTGGGGCTTTGCCGTTCTCCAGCTGGTACTGAACGATTGCCGCATCAACGGTTTTTGTCAGTGCACGGCAGCCTTTGCTGTTTACAATTCCGAGTGTTTTCTGGATGTTCGGCACTGTAAGCAGAAACAGGATCGCAATGACCGTCACGACAATCACCATTTCCAGAAGTGTAAAACCATGTGTTTTTTTCAGTTTCATCTGTAGTTTTTCCTCCTTAGATTCCAGCAAGAAGCTGCATGGGCAGCAGCATGATCTGATAGATCAGAATAACGATGATTCCGATCGACAGATAGGATAGTATCTGAACGGTACGTGTTATCCGGATACACTGGCGCCGGGCCCGCTGGCGTGACATTTCAAGATATCCTTCCAGCATGGACTCCATATCAAATGAATAGTAAGCAATTTTCATGAACCGGATCAGAGATGGATCAAGCCAGGATTCCTCTACTGCAGTGCGGAATGTTTCACCGGTAAGAAACATCTGTTCCATTACACCTGCAAGAAACCGGATGACTGGCCGCTGCTGAACAGCACTGAGGATTCGGATACTTTCTTTTGTCGGTACTTTCATGCGGATACATTGCAGAAAGAACCGGATGAAATCAGCAGATTCATACTGCACGATAAACGAAGCGGGAAAATGCCTGGCAAGAAAAACATATGCTTTGATCTGTCCCGCGGGATTTTTCAGAAAAATGGCGAGACAGCCGGCAATCAGCAGGACGGCGAGAAACAGAATTCCGGCTGCACGGATCAGAAGACGAAGCAGACTGTAATCCTCTGCTGATACATGAAATCCTTCCAGCAGTGAAAGCAGGGGCGGGAAACAGAATTCGTTGAACAGCGTAATACCTGCAATCGTACAGATCAGCATCATGACCGGATAAAACAGTCCTCTGACATACTCGTTTCTCTGTGCTTCTTCGCCGCTTACCACTTCAGAGCAGAGCTGAAGTGCTTCGGAAAACGGCAGACAGCTGAGAAAGCCGGAAAGATATGCACGATACGCATGGGGGCATAGTTCGGGAAAAAACCGGTCCGGCTGTTTTCCTTCTTCCAGAAGTGACCGTATATGACGGAATACGCTGCGGCTGCCAGGTGTTTCAAGCAATGCCATTGATTCCTGCAGCGTAAATCCGGAAGACATGAGTTTTGCAATTCCATCACAGTCTGCACGGTCAAGCAAGATCCTGTGATGCCTGCGAAGGATCCACAAGCCCTGCCTGAAGCGCGTCTTTGATCCTTTGCCGGAGCGTGATGAATGAGCTGCTCGTACTGTGATTTCGGAAATAATAATCCACCTCCTTTCGATCCATGATTTCGTAAACGCCGATTTTTGTTTCATTCACGGTATCATAAAGCCGCTGGTTGGATACACCGCAGAGAACATCAGAAAGCTGAAGCTGGCTTACGCCGAG
>JAFYGX010000210.1 GCA_017543025.1 Solobacterium sp. | reverse complement strand
GATGTGACGCTGAAGGAAGGAACGGATTATAAACTCTCTTATTCGAACAATGTGAACATCGGCACAGCAACGGTAACGATCGAGGGAATCAATAATCTCAAGGACAGCACGTCCGTGAGCTTCCGGATCGTGGAAGAGCTGAAGCCGCAGGAAGTATACCGGCTGTACAATCCGAACAGCGGAGAACACTTCTTTACCGCATATAAAGAAGAGAAGGACCATCTGGTACAGGCAGGCTGGAAGGATGAAGGCGTTGCCTTCCATACCCGCAGCTCAAAGCACCCGGTCTATCGTCTCTATAATCCGAACGCAGGCGATCATCATTACACCGAAAGCACGAAGGAACGGGATTATCTGATCACAGCAGGATGGATTGATGAAGGCATCGCTTTCCATGCGGAAGACAGTGAAACCGGCGTACCGCAGTACCGGCTGTACAACCCGAATGCGGAATGCGGGACACATCACTACACAGCAGATATAAAGGAACGGGATTATCTCATCACCGCCGGCTGGAGAGATGAAGGAATCGGGTTCCGGACAGTGTAATGACGTTCTGAATGAGGCTGGAGGAAAAGAAGCAGAGGACTGATGTCTTCTGCTTTTTAACTGCAGTGATCAGAAACACACAGATGAAAAGAAACGGATTTACTGTGAGCGTACACCGGAGTTTCGCGTAAAATAATCAGTAACAGAATTTGTCAGAGAATCATCAGGAAAGGGGTATCAGAGATGGCAGTGCAATGGAAGAAGGTTTCAGTGTTTCTGCTCTGTGCATTCCTGTTTACACTCTGCATCATGCCGAGGGCATATGCGGAAGAAGAACCGGAATCCACAGAGGAAGAAGCCGGGCTCGTAACGGAAACCGAAGAGATTACCGAAGAGCCGGAAGAAGAAGTTATTGAGGAAGAAGAATGTGCGGAAGCCGAAGAAGAGCTTACGGAGGAGTCTGCCGGAACAGAGCGGACGATTCTGCTGTATTTCTGCGGTTCGGATCTGGAATCCACTCTGGGAATGGCGTCTCATAACCTGCGGCAGATTCTGAAAGCGAATTTCAGCGCACAGGGAAAGATCCGTGTGATTGTCCTGACGGGCGGTTCATCAGAATGGCATCTGGAGCCGCAGTATATTTACGGGCAGCCTGCCGTCAGTAATAAATACAATCAGGTCTGGGAAGCGTTCGGAGCAGATTGTCCGGACAAAGACAAGCGGGGAAAACTGGTTTTTCTGAGAAACGGAATCACAACCGGGGAATCAGATGATCCGCTTCCTATTGAAAAGGAGTCCGTATCGCTTCCGCAGACGCTGAAGGCATTTATCAATTACGGTGTTCAGAAAGCTGAGGCGAAGCAGTATGACCTGATTCTCTGGGACCATGGGACCGGAGCGAAGGGCGGCTTTGCCAATGATGGTAATGTGTCTGAAAGTGAAATGAAAGTCGAACAGATCCTGGATGCACTCCGTGACAACGACGTGATCAGAAACAGAGGAAAATTTGATTTTGTCGATTTTGATACCTGTCTGATGAACAGTGCGGAAACCACGCTTGCCTTTGCGGATACAATGAAGTATTACATTGCATCGCCGGAAATCGAACCGGCATCCGGGCAGGATTACCAGTGGCTGAATGACCTGGGTGCTGAGCCGGACATGAATACGTATGCGCTCGGGAAAAAGATTGTCGATTACTGCATTCATTATTATCAGCCTGATGCGGGAGTACCTGCTTCACAGGAAGCCACCCTTGCGGTGATTGATGTGGAGCGGCTCTGTTCCGGAAAGTTCATATCTGCACTGATCAATCTGAATCAGACGCTGCGGCAGGAAGCGAGAGAAGCGAATTCGGAGACTGGTGACTATCTCTTTTATGATGAATTCCGTTCTCAGGTCGGATCGATCCGTTACGGAAAAATGGAGTACTGGGATCTCGCCTCGCTTGCCGGACAGATCGGTATCGCAGAGAAGGAAGTGACGCTGAAGAATCTGAAAACAGATGAAATCAATACAGACAACCGATATACCGGCATCGTTCAGCCGCTGACAGATACCTTGGCTGATCCGGACACCATCTATGCGAAAGGCACTTCCGGTATCCATACGGATTTTGTGTTTTACCGGAAGCCGGGAGACGGGGAACTGGAATTTGATCAGATGAAGACCGGCGGAATGTATATCTTTTTCCCGCTGTCTTCGACACCGGGAAGTATTGTCAGCTATGCGGAACGGATGAAGCGTGTGAGTGCGATGATGCCGGATAACGACAGACGGAAGGAATTCTTTGCGTCATATGTGCAGACCATGCTGGATTATGCACTGATTCAGATGACAGGGCGGGAGGTATCGTCGATGCTGGCTTCCGGTACACCGAAAAGCCAGATCGATTATGCGAGCGTAAAGAATTCATGGAAGAACAGCGAAGAGCTGTCAGAGGTCGTCCAGAAGATCTTAGAAGCCCGGACAGAGAAAGAGGACGAATCAGAAGAATGGCTAAAGGCACTGACAGTACAGCAGAGGAATGAGGCGCTCGCACCGGAAAATGTCTCATCCTGGAATGTGAAGGACCGCAGCGGCACCGGTTATCAGATTACAGTCTCTGATGTACGCAAACGGGTGCTGAACAGTGTGGATATCAAAGTGACAGCGCATCTGCCGGCAGCCCAGAAATATCTGGAAGAGCATGATGATATCTGGAAGAAGGCAATGAAAGCCGGCGTCAGGGCGGATATCGAAATCGGAACGATCAATGGGACGCAGGATTTTGACCTGAAGCCCGTGGAGCCGGAAGAGAATTATCTGAAAGAATATATACGGTGGCTGAATGAGCCGGTCAGTGAATGGTCGGTTGAAGCATTCGGCGATCAGTGGTATGCCGTGCAGGACAGTGCTTCTCACCTGCATGCGGCAGAGGTTCTCTTCAGCAAAGACAGATGCGAAGTGCCGGCAATATATGAAGAAAACGGCGAACTGGAACAGGTCAAGCTGGTATTCTCCGCCAAAGATCATACGCTTACGGAAATCAGCTTCCTGCAGGCGAACGGATACACTCCGGTAAAGCCGGAAGATCTGAAAAAGGAACTGGTTCTGACCACCGCGAAGGCGTTTGATCTGTTTGGTGTCGAAAAACATGCATTTCCAATCAGCGAAACGTCCTTTCTCCTGAACCGTGAGAATGCGTCTTCTCTGAAGCTGATTTATACGGAAGCAGAGAACATCAGTGATATCCGCGGGGAAGACGGAAATCCCGGACTGACGCGGAAAGCGGTCGTGAAAGATATCTATGATTTTGAATATGACATTACAGATGCGGTCATAAAGAAGCCGAAAGGCACGCTTACCAGTGTACATCTCGCTGAAATGCCTGCCGCCGTATACAGCGGAACGGAACAGATACCGGGTGTTTCGATTAACGGCATATCCCTGAAAGAAGGAACGGATTATACATTCGTAAAAGATGCGGGTGATACGCTGAAAGATGCGGGAAGCTACGATGTGCTGATTATCGGTACCGGTAATTATACGCACAGTCAGCTGATGGAATTCATCATCCGCAAGGCATCCATCAGAACTGCATCGATCACAGGCATCAGTGATGCGGAATATACCGGAAAGCCGATTACACCGAAACCGGTGATTCAGCTTGGGGATGTGACGCTGAAGGAAGGAACGGATTATAAACTCTCTTATTCGAACAATGTGAACATCGGCACAGCAACGGTAACGATCGAGGGAATCAATAATCTCAAGGACAGCACGTCCGTGAGCTTCCGGATCGTGGAAGAGCTG
>JAFYGX010000209.1 GCA_017543025.1 Solobacterium sp. | reverse complement strand
CTGCTGTTAGGGGATGATGGGATATATGTCTCTTCGGAGTATATGTCTGTACATTCTGCTGTATCGGCTGTCGGGTAGTCCGAAGCACACAAGCTTTGGAAGCTCCATCTGATTCTTTGGATCAGGTGGAGAGGATTCACTATCATCAATTTTCCCGCGGGCAGGAGATTTTCGCAATATGAAAACCGGAGAAAGACGAATCATCTCATCAATGAAACAGTTCCTGTGACAATCCGCTTTCAGACGGTGTGCATGTTCGTTGATTCTGCTGTTCGATGAGCATTCCGTTAACGGATGCGGAGTCATTTCGAAGAACCGGCGGGTGTGATCTGCAGAGAATAAAGCTCTTCAGTGATATTAAAGAGGGAAGGCGTTCACTTCGCGGTACAGCTGTCTCAGAAGATCTGTAAAAGAGACGAGGCTCTGGCGGGTATCGGTTTTATGCGTGCACAGAACACAGGAAAATGATTCCCTGCAGTCAAACGGAGTCCAGGCGAACTGTCCGCTGTGGTCGTTCAGAAACCCCGGCGCAAGGCAGACTCCTGTTCCTGCCGCAACATTAATCAATGTGGTGTCATGGTCCGGGCTGTTGAAATACGGAATCTTTCCCGTACTGATCAGCCTGTGCTGTACGGCTTTCAGGGCAGGCGGCGATCCGCCTCCCACCATCAGCGTGCGGCCATAGAGATCTTCTTCATGGATGAGGTTCTTTGCGGCAAGCGGGTCATTCCGGTCGGTGATCAGATAGATGCGGCTTTCAAAGAGATCATGCACGGCAATACCGGGAATGTGCCTGGTCTGTTCCTTCAGAGCGAAGAGGATGTCCGCTTCATTTCGCAGAAAGGATTCCAGACTGTTTTCGTACTGAAATACCGGAGTAATCTGTACTTCCGGGTATGTTTCCGAAAACTGCCGCATTGCCTCCGGCAGAAAATACAGAGACTGCCGTACCATCATGAGGACGGAAATCGTATCCTGATATTTTGCGCTGAAGTTCTGCCCCTGTTCAATGGCACGTTTGAGATCCTGCCGCATGCCTGAAAGAAAGGATACAAACTGTGCTCCGGCAGGAGTGAGCGCGGCGCCTTTTCCGCTCCGCGAGAAGACTGTGAAGCCGATCTCTTCCTCCAGCAGTCTGATCTGATAGGAGAATGCCGGCTGGCTGACATACATGTTTTCAGCTGCCCGGCTGAAGTTCTGTGTGCGGGCAAGTTCAATGCAATAGTCGATCTGTTTTGTGTTCATAGTACTGTCTGTTATTTGATATTTGAATCAATTATATATGTTTTCGATTGGAAAATGTGATGATTCAAACCTATACTGCAGTTGTCAGAAAACAGAGAAGGAGGAAACAGATATGGCAAATACACTGATTGCATTCTTTTCACGGGCAGGTGAAAACTACTTTGGCGGAGCGATGCGTTATGTGAAAACAGGAAACACGGAGATTGTATGCAATCTCATGAAAGAACTGATCCCGGCGGATTGTTTCCGGATTGAAATGAAGAACCCGTACTCTCCGGTCTATATGACCTGCATTGAAGAGGCAAAAAAGGACCTGAAGGCAGGGGCCAGACCGGAACTTGTATCCATGCCGGATTCCATTGACGGTTACGATACGATCGTGCTTGCATATCCGAATTACTGGGGCACGATGCCGATGGCAGTGTTCACCTTCCTTGAGGCATATGAGTTCAGCGGAAAAACAATCCTTCCGCTGTGCACCAACGAAGGAAGCGGAATGGGGAACAGCGAACGGGATATCCGGCGGATATGCCCGGGAGCGGAAGTCAGAGACGGCCTTTCCATTACAGGCAGCGCAGCTGCAGAGTCCGGAAACCGTGTGAAGAACTGGCTTTCAGCCAACGGTCTGCTGTAAGAAGGAGCTGCGGGTATGGAATACAGACAGGGTTATGTTTACGAGCTGATGGATCAGGGCGGGCCGACAGACAACCAGGAACCATATTTTAGAGAAGCGGTTGAGGAGATGACGCGGGCACGCACGCTCTGTGCAAAAGCGAACGCCGCCATGCCGGATGATCCGGCGTATGTAACGTATCTGGAGGAGCTTTTCGGCAGAAAGCTGGATGACGTGCGTATCCTGACACCGTTCATCTGCGATTTCGGCAACCGGGTGAAATTCGGGAAAGGCGTGTTTCTCAACCATTCGGCAATCCTTTCCGCTTCGGGCGGAATTGAGTTCGAAGACGGAGTGATGGCAGCGCCGGGAGTTCGGATCGCAACGATCAATCATGATATGAATGCAAGGCATACGATTTATACGTATGGCAAAGTGCACGTGAAACGCAATGCGTGGCTTGGCATGAATGTGACGATCTGTCCTGGCGTGACGATCGGAGAATACGCGGTTGTCGCTGCGGGAGCAGTAGTGACAAAGGATGTGCCGGACTATGCAGTCGTCGGCGGGGTTCCGGCAAAGGTTATCCGGTTTCTTGACCCGAAGGAACAGAAAGAATGAAGGAAGAGCAGGAAGTTCTGAAAGACATGTACCGCAGATACTGGCAGTATATGATCAGTAAGAATGCGGACGGGCTGAGAAGCCTCTTTGCGAAGGAGTATGTATTGTTTCATATGACAGGAGTGAAACAGTCAGCAGAAGTGTTTCTTAAAGGCCTGATGGACGGAACATTCCAGTATTACGCTGCAGACCATGACAGGATTGAGGTCTGGATCAGAGGAGATCAGGCAGTACTCCGGGGATGCAGCAGAGTGGAAGCTGCTGTATATGGCGGCAAGAGACACACATGGCATCTGCAGGGTGATTTTACGCTGCGGAAAGAAGAGGGAGTCTGGAAGTTTACCTCTTCCAGAGCATCGACTTATTAGAGAAACCCAGGAACATTCCCGTTTCATATCAGAATACAATCTGTCAGGCATTCGTAAAGGGATGTTCTTTTTGTTTCTTCGAAGTGGGATGACTGATATCTGTGATGCTCAGGCGGCAGTGAAGACGCATGAATTATCCATCATCAGAATCATGCGACAGGCCAGTACATTGTCCCTTTTCTTTCAGATTCCTGCATATTATAATATCGGTGAGCACTTCGATTTATCGTATTGAAGGCAGCAGAAACCAGTTCGCTGAAGCATACAGCAGGATGATGGTATCGTTCTTTTGTATAGCTGATCCGAAAAAACAGAATATTTCTGCGGAATCTGAAATCTCCTGATTATAAAACATTGAAAGGGGATTTCCTGCAATGGGATTAATCGATCAAACCTCACACCAGCTCTGGATCAGTCATCCAGAATGTGTAAAAGAAGCGTTTGAAAAGAAAGTATTTAAAAATGGAACGATCCTTCTTGATTCGATCAGACCGATCGATATCAAGGGAGTTAATACAGCGATCGGGAAAACCACTTACCGCGATAACCTGTTCAGCGCAGTATTCAGGGAAGATTCGGGTCAGGAAAGACCGGTGATCCTGGCAATTGAAGACAGCGCATATATCGACCATGGGATTGTACGGAATATTCTGGCAAGGGACGCTATGACCTATACGCAGTGTGATCTTATGTACAACAGCGGAAAGAAGCTTACCGGTGATGAACTGCTGTCGAAAAGCTCCGCCAGCCTGATTTATCCGCGGGTGTATACCATTTATCACAACTGGAGTATGCGTCACTGGGACGGACCGGTACACATGCTGGATAAAGTAGAAAGCGTCAGTCCGAACGCATTGCGGAACAGGGAAGTGATTCCTCCGTATACCGTAGTTACACCGCAGGAGTTCAGTATGAAGGAGATCCGGAGCTTCAGTACCGTATTACGGGAGATCTACGCCGCGATGTACTGGGTGGAGCATAAAACGGAGCGGAACAGGATTCTTGGTTCGCGACAGTTTCACTTTAAGGAACTGGATGCAGTTGCATTTAATCAGATTGTGGCAGTCACAGGAATAAAAGCAGCCCGGGAGAATTTCCGGAACGATGAGGGAGGTACCTACAACATGTGTAAAGCATTTGATGAACTGCTGGAAGAAGAAGCTGAAAAGAAAGCAGAAAAGATTGTAGAAGCTGAAGTTAAGAAGGAAGTAAAGAAGGCGAAACAGGCTGCGGCAGCAGTTCATAAAAAAGAAGTCGCTGAAATCCGCAAAGAAGAGCGTGCAAAAGCCGATGCGATTCGCAGGGAAGAACGCGCAAGAGCAGATGCTGAGATAAAGGAAATGCGGAAGAAACTGAAGCAGATGGAAGAGAAGCACAGTCAGCTGCTGAAACTGGTTCCCGCAAATACCGGAGTCTGATCGCTTCTGACCTATTACCGCATCATGAAGACGTTCCTTTTGCCGCATATGCTGTTTCAGCCGCAGACTTTGTCCGCAGATCAGTTCCGTTTTCACGCTTTCATATTCTGTTTGGACACATAAAACATCGGACATTTAATTACTACGAGGCTCTGCATAAGAGCCTTTTTCAATGAAAATCTTGTTGTTTCATACATAACCTAGGCCACCATGCTCGCATGGCTGTTATTTGACAACAAACTTTCTAACTAACTTCGCAATTAATTAACGTTTCTCATTAAAAAGGTGTCTTAGTTTAATGAACAGTTGCGCCGGAGCCGCCTCATCATAAAAAAATGGAATCACGCGATACGATTCCATTCCTCATTTCTGAATTAATCCGATCGATTCGGCATGCCGTGCAATCATGTCATTTAACAGATAGATATTACCGCACCCCTGCGTGATCACAAGATCACCCGGTTTCCATACCTCCAGGACCGCCTGTTCCGCATCTTCAAATGTCGGCGTCCAGCGGGCAGGTATACCGGCACGATTCATTGCGTCCGCCAGCATCCCAGAATCAAGATCTCCGGGATCACGTTCCCTTGCCATGAATACATCTGTAATCAAGGTCAGATCCGCCTCCGCCGTACAGTTCACAAAATCATCAAACAAGGACCGAAGCCGGCTGAACGTATGCGGCTGAACCACGGAGATCAGTTTTCCCTTACAGCGCTTGCGGGCAATATGAAGCGCATTGCGGATTTCCGTCGGGTTATGTCCGTAATCATGAAACAGTTCAACTCCGTTGATCACTGCTGTCCGTTCAAACCGCCGGTGCACACCGGAAAACTCAGACAGACTAGTTGCGGCAGATATCATATCCGCCCCAAGCACATGGGCCGCGGCCAGCGCCGCCAGCGCATTCTCCGCATTGAATTTCCCCGGAACTGCCATCTGCACATGACAGAGCTTTTGTTCATGACAGTAGAAATCAAAGGAAGCGTATTCTTCCGCATCTTCCTGATAACACCGGGGATGATAATCATCTGTTTCTTTCCAGCCAAATGTCAGATGATTCAGATCAGGACGCAGTTGGAACTGATGGAGAATACGTGCATCCGATCCGTTGCCGATTAGGATACCTCCCTCTTTTACCTGATTCATAAATTTGCCGAACGTTGTTTCAATCTCATCAATATCCCGGTAACAGTCCAGATGATCCCGATCGATATTGATAATCACTTCAAGATACGGTTTTAAATGAAAGAATGCGCGCTTATACTCACAGGCTTCTGTAATAAACAGATCACCATGGCCAAGCCGAACGCTTCCCCCGATCGCATCCAGTACGCCGCCAATATGAATAGCTGCGTCTTCTCCGTTATCCAGCATTATTTTCGCAAGCATGCTGGTACAGGTCGTTTTTCCGTGCGTACCGCATATTGCGACCGAGCGCTCATATCGTTCGGCGATCCAGCCAAGCAGCTCCGGACGATCCATTACGGGGATACCGCAGCGTTCACATTCCAGAAGCTCTGGATTATCACTGCTTACTGCAGTTGTATAAATTACAAGATCCGCGTGATGTACCGTTTCAGCGGTATGCCCGATCGTAACCGTAATGCCCAGTGCGCGAAGGGAATCGATTACTGCAGAGCTGCGATCACAGGAGCCGGACACCTGAAAACCCATATCCAGCAGAAGACGTGCCAGTCCAGACATGCTGGAACCGGTAATGCCAGTCATATGGATATGACTTCCTGGTCGATTCAGTACATGATATGCGCTCTCGTATGGACTCATAACATATTTATTGTAGTACAAGCTGTTGGTTTAAACGCAGAAACTTCATCATCTTCAGATACATGCATACAGGAACGTATCTCCATTACGGGTGTTCGATGTTTTTCTATACGCCCGTTATAATGAATAGGGTCATCACAGTATGCTATAACGGCTGTGGACCAATCACAACCTGGAGGATAAACATGAAGATTGCGTACGCAGGCGGATCAACTCCGAACAACTGTTCCATCGGTCCCTGGTACTACGGTAACTGGGACCTCTACCTCGACCCGCTGGATCCCGTGCTTGCGGAACAGGCAGCGAAGCTGGCAGAACAGATCTGCACTTCCGGCAATTTTCAGTGTTCCCTACAGGCACGCTGGAGCGGTTATGCGTCGATTCTGAAGCACCAGGGCAATATTGATCAGGCATCCGGCAGTTTTGACTGCAGCAGCTTTGTGCTCTCTGTTTATCTGCTTGCAGGTCTGGATATCGATGAAGCCGGATACACAGGAAATATGGGACAGCTGCTTGAAAACACTGGTCTCTTCCGAGTCCATACTGACAAAGCTGCAGTAACGACTCCATCCCATGCACATCGGGGCGGCATCTATGTAAATACCAATGAATTCTGCGTGATTGCGCTGGAACGCGGCGAACAGGCCGCAGATTACACGCCGGCAGAAATCTCCCAGGCAAAAACCGCCTATGCGGCTTATCAGACCGCAAAGAAAAACCTTTGGAAAACCATTCTGAGAAAATCCGTTCAGCTGATTCAATCAGGAGATATCGAACCGCTTCGATACGCAAAAGACGGAATCTTTGATCTGTCCGGGAATCTGAAGCGGGACCCCTTTGAAGAAAACATCATCCGCTATGGGACAACCGCTGATGGACTCGAGAAGATTGAGCGCTCTGAACCGTATCTTTATTACGATCAAATTCCACAGACTGTCATCAATGATGTGCTCGGCTATGAGGATCGCAGATTCTTTTCCCATCGTGGATATGACCTGCGCGGAATACTGCGTTCTCTGGTCAACAATCTGCTTGGCAGATCAAAGCAGGGAGCCAGCACGATTACGATGCAGCTGACAAAGATTCTGTTTATCAATAACTATCAGCGAACGATTCAGCACAAACTGATTCAGCTGTATCTCGCAGTGCTGATGGAACACCACTTCACAAAACAGGAAATTCTGGAACTGTATGTCAATTCATTATGTCTGGGAAACAACTGTTACGGGATCGCTGAAGCGGCTTCATTCTATTTCAATAAGACTGCCGATCAGCTTTCTGTTTCCGAATGTGCTTATCTCACTGCCATCTCCATGAGCCCCGGATTTAACAATCCGCTGAAGTATCCGGACCATACAGAGTTTTACCGGAAAAACCGCCTGAAATATATTCACTTCGGCGGCCTTCTCAGTGACGAGGCATATGCGTCCAGTCTGGAAGAAGTGCCTGTACTGCAGCTTCGCAGAGAACCCCCACGCAAGCCTGTGATCTATGATGAGATTTATACGGTCCTGTTCGACCGGAAAACAAAAACCTTTCAGGATTCTGTTGAAACCATCTATCAGCGGCTGAAACAAAACAGCTTTCAATCATCGGTGATTGCCGGGATCCTGGGAAACATGCATGTAGAAAGCGGATTTTCTCCCGAGGCGGAATCGCCCGACGGTTCCATTGGCCTTCTGCAGTGGGGAAGAAGCAGAAAACAAGGCCTGATCCAGACATTCCCAGACACATGGAATACCATCGACAGCCAACTTGACTTTCTATTTATGGAAGCAGATTCCTCCAGCCCCTTTGCGGATGAACGATTCATACAATTCGTGGATCTCTGTAAACGCGATTCCTCCGGTACTCCGGAATACTATTCCGATCTGTTTCAGGCACTGATTGAGCGCAACGCTTCCTATGACCATATGCCGGATGCGACCACTCCGTTACGTGCTTCGTTGAAACGGTTCTCCCCCATTCCAAACGCCTATAACAGCCGGTATTACTTCGACGCACCGCGCCGACGCAACTACAGCAGAATTTACGCAGACTGTATTGCATTACGCGAAACAGATGAACAAGCAGCAGATTAACCAGAACCTTCTTATCGCCCTCAATCATAGAAATCGAGCAGGTAATATTTAAATCCCTCTCACACCACTTATCCCGAAAAATGACACTTCTATTACGTACCCGATGTTCTTTCTTTTCTGCTTACCTGTGTTTCATATGATCCATTGTCATCTCTATTGTCGTCCCGGAAAGCGCAAGAAGCGCAATCAGGTTCGGAATCGCCATAAAGCCATTCAGGGCATCTGCGAGGTTCCATGCATCCGCAAGACTCATGGATGCACCGCACATGATAAAACAGACAAAGATGATCTGACAGATGAAAACGGAAATCGGAGCTGCAGCACTCCGCATTTCCTGCGCATACCGATAATACTTCTCACCATTTCAGGATACTACCGGGATACGTTTCAGCCCTGGCCTTTGCCAGGATCTTCGGCATCGCACGGATCAGGAAGGCAGCTATCCTCTGTACCCAAGCTGTCTCTGTGCCCAGATCGGATAGCTTTCAGAAGTTTCAAACAGAAAAATGATCTTACGAAGCTCACTCAGAACATTAATCATCTCCTCATCTTCTATAAGCGCATCATTTGAATTGACTTCGCCCTCATTTTCATGAAGGTTCAAAGCAAGCATTAATATCGCCCGCTCAAGCACATTGTTTTCCTCCTGTGCCTGCAGAAGAAGCTTTCTGGCTTCTGCATTCTCCTGACGCATATAATACATGACTGACTGTACAAGAGGCTTCAGATACTGCTTTACGGTTCTGTTCTTCGTTATGAATTCATTCAGCCTGTTCTCTTCGTCTAACAATGCGTACAATCCCATCAGCGTTCCGGCATTGTCAAAGGAATCTTCCGGATCACGTTCCAGCAATTCTTCATACAGCGCTTCTGCGTTCCGGTATCTCGCACTGTGAAAATAAAACCGCGACAGTTCACTGGTCACAGCAGCCCAGTCTTTCTCTGCTTTCGAGCCAGCTTCCGCCTTTTCCATTTTCTTCCTGTATTCTTCCTGAAGTCTGTTCAGCTCTTTCAGGTATTTTTCTTCATTGTTGCGATACTGAGAGATCAGCTGTAACTTCGCCTTAGCATTCTCAGGCTCCAGTTTCAGTGCCTGTTTTGCATAACGGATCATCTCTCTGTCATTTTCTGCAGCAATCGAAAGCCGAACCCAGTCTGCTGCTGAGGCAGCGGTATCTTCTGTAACTCCGATATCTTTCGTTTCGAATTCGTTTATCTTTTTTATCAGCTGGTTTTTATCGCCCTCCGCACTATAATGCATGTTCAGAAAGCGCACCGCAGCAATGAATGCTTCGTAATCTCTCATCTGTCCCTCCGTTACCTCGTCACATAAAACACCCATTCCGGGTAAGAATTCCTTACGGAATCCAGCAGCTGACTCATGCCTTCTTCATACAGAACCAGCAGTTCTTCCGCAGTGAACGGATGATATCCGTATTCACTGATCTCTTTTCTGATCGACGGGAGGTCGCCCTGATAATAGCATTTCAGGAATTTATCGGTCTCACGGTTAATCCGCAGCAGTCTGCGAAGATATTTTTTAGCCATCCTGTAATCCATCTTTTTGTAATACAGAATCGAAAGTATAAGCATGGAGGCCGTCTCATCATACTCTCCGTATTTCTCCTGCAGTGCCAGCGCTTTGTCTTCCATCTCATGAATCGCATAAATCACCATGAGATTGACTCTGGCTCCGCGATTGTCATCCTCATTCAGGCGAATCATTTCTTCATAGATCTCCACCGCATCCTGATGCCTGCCGGCATGAAACTGGAATTCTGCGATCATCTCGAGCACCCTCAGATATGGTCTTGTTTCAACAATCTGATAGAAATGCCCGATGCTGTCTTCACCTGTGAACCCGCCTTTTTCAAGCTGGTTCCACGCATCTGCTTTCAGCTTCTGCAGATTCTGATACGTCTCCTCCTCATCCTTTGTGACCGCAAGCATCAATCCTGCATCAATATTATGCGGATCGAGTTCCAGTGCTTTTCGGGCATATTCCCCCCTCTTCTCACTTTGCCGTTCATTCATGGCAAGCTCTGCAAAATCTTCTGCCGTAGCAGCATTGCTTTCATCCATCGGTTTATTGCGGCCGGTTTCATTGAACATCCTGAGCAGTTCATCCAGATCCATGCCGTTATCCAGATCTTCCTGATGTTCGTCCATAAACGCGTTAAGCTCCCGCATGATGCGTTCTGATGTTTCCATTCGTTTCCCCCTCTCTCCATTGATTGAGTTCCATGATTAATATACTGAACTATCTCCATTCGGTCATCCGCAAATGTCTGAAATAATCACATCTGCTGTTTCAGATATTCTCTCTGCGCGTTTCTGCCATTCAGAAGCCTGCTCTGCTTCCGGTCGCTCTTCTGCAGGCAGATAACAAGAATTTCTTCTGTTTCCCTGTTACCGGCTTTTCTCTGCAATTCGCAAGTACAGATTATGGGATAGACTACTCCCTTCTGACTATGAAAAACTTCCGTTTTCCTCCGGCCTGATCTGATAGCAGGCTGAGTCTGACGGAAGTTTCTGTTTTCGAACGATCGCCGCTCTGGTGTTTACCCGCTCACTCTGAATTCAGAATATCAATTCGTTTCAGAAGTTCTGCGGTTTGAAGCATGTCAGGGTTTTACTGTTTCCGGAGCTGTAATCGTATAAAGCGGAGTTCCGTTTTCATAATCAGGGATTCCCTGTACCGGTTTCGTTATGTAGCCGGCTCCGTTCTTATTCACTATCAGAATAAACCAGTTGCCATCCTTAGTACCGTCTTTATCTGCTGTAATTGTCTGATAACCAGATGGAACGGATTTCTCATGGAGATAGTACAGCCCATACGGCAATGTATCAATGAAATATACACCAGATGCGCCGCTGGTAAATTCTGTCACGGTTTCTCCTTCGCTGTTGGTTGATTTTACCGGCGTCCGGTCATACCGTAAGACTTCAAATGTCGCTCCTTCAAGTGAAAGATGTTCTTTATCTTCCCCTTCGCCTTCCAGATGAATCTTTCGCAGTACCACCTTCCGTTCTGCTTCCGGGATATTCAGAATGACATACTGAATGAGATCTGTCGTCTGTCCATTGACGGTCACCTCACGGCGTTTCTCTTTATAGACTTCTTCCGAATACTGACCATCTGTTCCCTTCTTCTTAATCGTAAACTCTCCGGTTCCAAGCACATTAACCTGATAAACCTGATTCTTATTAATCTCCTGGTTTGTCCCCTGGCTATTTTCCACACGGTTGAATCCGTCCGGTACAGATGTTTCTTTCAGATAGAACGTTTTCGGAGGTACCTTGGCCAGCAGGACCTCACCCTTTACGAGTGTGACTGTATTGCCATTCTTATCTTTATAAGTCGCTGTTCCATCACTGGAGACTGTGGTGGCACGCTTGCCGTCACCTGTTGCAGGTGTGCTGCCTGTGAAAGTCATTTCAAACGGAGTGGTGCACGCTTCATCAGAATAAAGCGTAAATTCAACTCCTGGCAGACCGACACCAAAGCTGTCCGTCTTTACAAATACGACATCAAATCCGCCAGTCCAGTAGATCCAGTCTTTCACTTCACCTTTCTGGCCTGTCAGATAATCGCCGCCGCAGTTTGTCACACTGTCAGGCTGTGCGTTGCGGAACGCCCGCATGCTGGTGTCCTTTTCCACATCACTTAAGCCGGTTCCTCCCTCACTGAACATCGCAAACTGTTTGAGCATTTCATAATGATTCACATTGTCTGCCCATACCCAGATTGTGCCATCACCGGAGATCAGGTTCCCGGTCACATGAATTGCGGAATGCGGTTTCGCTGTATCGATTGGTGTAATCGGTGTTCCGGAGATGTAGATATCCTGACGAACCAGATAGTAGCTGGTGTTGTTTTCCTTCGGGTACTGCTTTCCGCCGTTGGCCGGTTCGGTATCGCCTGTTTTAAACCTTGCATCTTTCCGAACAAAGTTGCCTTCTGTTCCTTTCAGATTATCCTTGTCGGTTCCTTCGCCACCTACTCGGTCAGTTCCGCCAAAGCTTGGATTGCCGGAGAGGTTCAATACTGCATGATTCTCAGCATCTGTCCACTCCAGCCAGATTCCTGCACCATTTCCGGTTGTAATGGAATTCCGCAATACCGCACCGTCTGTCACAGTCAGTATGCCATTCGTGCTGACATGAACAATACCGCCATTCGCTGTTGACTGATAGCTGGTCCTTGCGCCATCCAGTATGATGCCGGCAATCGTCAGATTCTGCCCGGAGGCTGTTATCATCGAGTCTCCGTTAAACGCACGTGAAATCAATGCACTGGTTTCCGGATTTCCGTTTCCGTCTGTACGATCAGTGCTGTAGGAGAAGTAATCACCCCTGGCCTTCATCGCATCCGTCAGATCTGCATACTGTTCTGCAGTTGTGAAAGTTACGCTTCTTGTACTTCCGGTATGAACAATGCTCTTTTCCAGATTATAGTCTTTCAGCATTTTCAGCCTGATCGGATCGCTGTTCGCAATCACGGAGAAACTTGTTCCGTTTCTGGAATAAAGCCTGTTCGCGGATGTTCCGGTATTCTGTGCAACTTCAAATCCGTTGAGCAATACGTTGAAGCCGTCTTCTGCTGTACCGCCGTCTGCCGTGGTGATCCGTGCATAAACCGCCTGCCCTTTGCGGATCTGTGTCTCTCCGTTGATCGTGAGACGGATGTCCTGATAAAGGATATTGTCATTCGCATCCGTCAGCTTGCAGAGAACATCGACCCAGTAGATGTTGTTATCGCTATCTTTCTTTACTCCATAGAGCGCCAGGCTGTGATCATTGCGGAAGACTTCCGGTTTCAGATGGCCTGCGTCACCGAAGGTGCCGAATGGTTTGCCAGGCAGACCATGTTCTTCAAATACGCTTCCGTTGTCTTCAATCACATATACGCCGATGATGCCGCCTTGCAGACCATCTTCGGTTGTATTGATGATCGCATTGGTATCTTCACTCAGAATCAGGTTTTTCTGCTGAACATTATCGCCTTCCCCGAAGTTATCGAACACCGTCGGATTCCCACCAAAATAGAGTCTTGCGTTGTTACCGCCAATATTGATGGCTCCGCCAATGGTACCGCTTGCGGTATTGCCGGTAATGCTGGCATTCGTAATGGTAACTGAAGCACCATCTTCTGCATAAAGTGCGCTTCCGAGTACTGCAGTATTGCCGGCAATGGTGCCGCTGGTAAAGGTTACGACTGCCGCAGGTGCTGCGGAAACCGCACCGCCATTTTCGGTTGCGCTGTTGTTTCTCATCGTTACATGATTCAGATTCAGTGTTCCGTTTCCGCCGATCCGTACCGCTCCGCCCGACGCCGCAGTATTTCCTGTAAAGGTTGTACCGTTGGTAATTGTCAGGCTGGAAGGTGTTTCTGCCTTGGACAGCACGGCAATTGCGCCGCCTTCATTTACAGCAGTGTTGGAACTGAAGGTGCAGTTGTTTACTGTAAGATTACAATTCTCTGCAGTACGGACTGCACCGCCCTTATAGCTTGCTGAGTTGCCTGTAAAGACCACATTGTAAATCTCTAGATCAAGCTGGTCTGCAGCTTCTTTTGTTTTATTGATGCTTACAGCACCGCCATTGCCTTTCTTTTCTGCATCAGAGACGGCGCGGTTACTGCTGAACTGCGCATTCGTGATACGGAAGGTACAGTCTGCACCGACAGCGATTGCACCGCCGTCAGACCCTGTATTACCTGCAGTGCGATGATTCACAACCTCATTTCCGGTGAAAATGGCTGTACGGTTGTAGCCGCCGTCAATTGTGAGATTTGTATTGTCCTCCAGCAGGACTGCGCCTCCCTTGAGATCACTTTCACCGGCACTGTCTGCTGCCGCTTCCTGTCTGAAGTTTTCAATCTGTGTATGACTCTGTATCGTAAGAGAACTACCATCTGTCACATGGATCGCTCTGCCGTTATAGTTTGTTTTCTGCCCGTTCAGCCGAATGTTCTGCAGGGTCATATCTGCACCCCGAGAAAGGGTAATCAATGCGCCGTCATTTGCATTTGCCGAACCATCTTCACTGTAGCTGCGGCGAATCAGAGCTCTGGACGTATCGGTTGTACGCGTAGTGCTGAAGATATACCGGTCATCCTTTGTTCTGGTGGTTTCAGCGGTTGTAAAGGTAATCTTACGCTCACTGATGTAGGTTACCGGTCGTGAAATCGTAAAGTCCTTCAGTACCTTCAGCTTCAGTTCACCTGCAACAGCCGCTGTTCTGTCTTTATAGACAAACGTTCCATTCTGTGCAGAATTAAATCCCTCTTCCAGCGTTCCGTAAACTGCCGGGAACAGTCTTGTGGTCGCTGTGGAAGACTTGTTTTCCCGGATTGCATGTCCTTCGGTATAGAGCAGGTTATTATCTGCGTCTGTCAGCTTGCATACTACTTCATTATTGGAAACGGTGTAATAGCCTTCCGTCTTTTCAATCTCATCATATCTCTGTGTGCCATCTGTACTTGGAACCCATTCACTGAGTGTTGATTTGATGTTATCCGGTGATTCAGTATCCTCTTCCACCGTCAGTCTGAAAACACGATCACTCTCCGCATAATAGGTACGGCGTCCATCACCGTTACGTTCCGGATAATCGGTCTCAAGCAGATAATAGGTGCCAAGCGGAAGCTCACGGAAATATACCATTCCCTTCGGGAGTGTATTGTTGTTTACATCTTTATATGCTGCAGTGCCATCTGCCGATACCACCGGAGCAGGATACGTCTCGCCATCCCGGCTCCAAAGCATCAGCTCCGGATAACCGTCTTCAAAAGCAGCCGGATTCCCTTCACTGTCAAGAATCTGAGTGTAGATTGTAAACGCTGCGCCAGGCAATGCTTTACCATCACTGTCCGTTTTCATGAAGCTGACCTGATAGTCGTTGCGGATATTCACAATACCTACACTGTTGCTGGCAAGATTGGCACGAAGCACTGCTTTGTTGTTTTCATCCAGCGGGAAAATACCGTAGTATTTACCGGCATCGGTCGTATGCCGGGCAACCAGGGTTGCGGCGTCAGGCACATCAAGTGGCCCTCCATTCTCCCACAGATATCTGTTGTCATCATTCGGTGCTAAATACGGTGTACCTACCAGCACGATATAGGTCGCATCATTTTCTTTAAAACTGGTCGGTACTCCGGTCTCTTTCATGTAGTAAGCGCCGATTCGGATGGATGTAAACTCTACGGTACCTCTTGGAAGGAGTTTGCCCTGTGCATCCGTATCAGTTTCTCCGTCTGCAGAGTCGGCAGATCCAACCACCTCTTTACATGCCATATCTTTGTAAAAAGTAAAACCGGCACCGGGTACCGTTACACCCTTGTTGTCGATCTTCTTGAAGGAAACGGTATACATCTTATCCCAGTAGACATTCTTGTTTCCTTCACCAAGCTGAACGCCAGCCAGATATTCGCCATACTCGCAATGGGTCACATTATCTGCAAGAGAGTTTCTGAGATGACTCAGCGTTTCATCACTGACAGTAACTTCATCATCAATCTTCGCAAACTGTTCATTCGGAAGTCTGTGAGGTGATTGTTCCGGCCATACCCAGATGGTATCGCCGGTAAGCTCACCGACAACATAGATCGACGTTGCGGAAGTTCCAGCATAACCCGCCAGATAGATATCCTGGCGTACAAAGTCTGTAATACCGCCGTTGGTGATTCTTGGCTGATTCGACAGAATGTTTCTGCTGAACTTCGGACTTCCGGAAAGATTGATTCTGCTTCCCTCCGAGAGATAAATGCACGCGCCTGCTTCCGCATCGACAATACTTCCGCTTTGCGTTGTATAGCCATTCTCTCTGAATTCCGGACTCTCCGTAAGATTCATCGTTACATCGGAAAGAAGATAGATTGCACCGCCTTTATTGGCATAGCAGTTACTGATCACCGTACCATCCTTGACATTCAGCACACTGCCGCTGTTCGCCATATGTACTGCACCGCTGTAACCAGGCGCAGAGCAGGAACTGATGGTTGTTTCTGCAGTTCCATTCTTCTGCAGGGTGAGGGCTTTGGAGTTGGTGTAGATTGCACCGCCATTACCTCCGTTACGGGATGTGGAACAATTCAGAAATCTTGTGCCGTAAATGATCACATCGGAATCTGCCACGCTGGTCTGACAGTACAGCGCACCGCCATGATTGGTGGCTGTGCTGTTCAGGAAGCTGCTGTCGATTACTTCTGCCGTCTTAGCCTGGGTGTATACCGAGCCGCCATAATTGTAGCCGGTATCTGTTCCACTGGTAGCGCATCCGGTAAAGGAAGTGTTTTTTATTAAGGTTTTATCCCGGTTGCCGGATGGTTTGTTGTTTCCATCCACGAATCCATGATAAACCGCACCGCCGTCCGAGGTGGCCTGGCAATCGTTAAATGAGCAGTCTTCTACGTTCAGGACTGCAGTTCTGGCTTCAATTGCGCCGCCATGGGCCCAGTTGTTTCCGTTCGTCCTGCAGTTTTCAAACGCACTGTTTTTAACCGTGGTTGTCGTATCAGCAGCTGAATTGTTATGGTAGATTGCACCGCCTGCGGACGTAGTATGGCAATCCTCGAAGTAAACACCATTAATTTCCATGCTCGATCCGAGTGAGGTGATCGCACCGCCATTATACGCACTGCAGCTGATAAAAGCTGTACCATACTCGCCTTTATTATTAGAACTGTTTTTGATGGTCAGATCGTAAGCTCTGATTGCCCCGCCATTTGGTTTATTGCCGGTTACGGTACAGTTTATAAACCTGACCGTCGGCTCTTTCGTATCGGCGTCATATTCACCATTGATTGTAACCTGAGCATCAGCTGCCGCCTCAATTGCACCGCCGTTGCTTGCGGCACCATACTGCATGGTCGTACCACGGTTGATAAAGAGATTACCGCTTGCGACCTCGATCAGTCTGAAGTTACCCTTTTCAGTGGTTTTATCCTTGCGTCCATCCAGGGTAATGTTTCTGAGTTGAAAGGTAGCATTTTCATTATTCAGTTTAAAAAGCTGATTAGTGCTGTTAGTGCGAGAAATCGTGCAGAAAGTACCTTCCTTACCGCGGTAAGGATGCTTCCCATCATATTCACCTTCTACCGGTTTTTTATCTGTATGAGTTTCCGTGGTCAAAGTGATATTTGCATCAGGGAAATTCTCGATCTGCGCTGTCTGCCCGAGATTGTAGTTTTCAATCAGCATCTTCACATAGACGGGTTTCCCACCAGTAACTGTATTGAACTCCTCAAGTGCAAGGTTGATTCTAGGATAGATCGCGTCTCTGCCATTAGTTCGTTTAAGTGTGTTGCCTTCTTCATCTGTAATTTTGCAGATATAGATGCCCCAATAGATATTAGTGTCAGTCGTAGATGCCTGATAACCGTATAGTTCGCTGTCACGGTTATTAAAGAAAGCATCCAGATAGTTACTGCCACTGCTGCCTTCACCGTTGTCATAAGTACCGAAAGCTTTTCCCTCAAGACCACGATTGTTGAACACGCTGTCTGGCACATAGACTCCGATATTGGCCATTTCCTCTAAGCCGTTGCTTGTTGTATAGATAGTAGTGGCATTGTTGTTCTGCATGAGAACGTCATGATTGTAAGTGGAATCAGCGCTACAGCTATTGTTTTCCACCTTCACATTGCCCTCAAAGTAAAGTTTTCCTCCGTGTATTGCACCGTCGTTGATATCGGAAACAGTATTGCCAGAGACATTGAGCTCACCACTGAATGTTGCTTTGTTTTCAACATAGATTGCGCTGCCTTTTACAGCTTGGCAGTCAATAATGCTGCCGTCAGTGATTGTGCCAGACTGCCCTGCTGTTTTTTCATTATCCAGATATATTGCACCGCCGTTATTTGCCGAACAATTATTGATCGTGCAGTCAGTAATAGAATACGTAGCAGCCCTCGTCCAGATTGCACCGCCGTTCTGTACCGCACTGCAGCCCAGGCTTCCTTCATCTTTCGGGTCAATACCAAATATACTTTCCGTTATCGTTGTAGTTCCCTGTTCCGAATCCCCTCTGCTGTTTCTGGTGTGATATACCGCACCGCCATTGCTTGCGGAGGAAGAGCAGCCGTAGAAATTTGACGTACTGATTTCCAATGTTTCGTGAGAAGAAAGCACTGCACCACCGCCATTCTTCGCAGAACAGTTTTTGAAGGTGCTGCCGGTAATTGTTGCCTTACTGCCGCCTCCCTGGCCGCCGATATGAAGTGCACCTCCTTCTCTCAATGTGGATACGCAGTCTTCAAAATAACTGCCGGTCACAGTCACCGTCTTAGCCTTGGTATTGATGCCGCCGCCATAATGCTGCACCGCCGAGGTATCGTACCGGTCTTCTGCACGACAGCGGATAAATCTGCAGTTTGTAACAGTCATAGAGGATTTTCCCCACACTGCTGTATAATTGCTGCCGAAGAAGTTATTCACAGCTCCGCCTTCTTTACCGGCCCAGCAATCCGTAAAGGTGCTGCCGGAAAATTCCATGCATGGCAGATAGCACTGAATCGCTCCGCCGGAACCGTTGTTGGTGCCGCTCGAGCAATGATCAAAGGTACTGTCAATAACAGACAGCTTCGTTGCGCTGTTTGTCGCACCATTATTATCCTGATAGACTCCCAGTGCACCGGCCTGACCCTTGCAGTTGCATCGGTTGAAGTCACTATTCTTAACCGTGACGGTTTCGTTTTCAACGGTCTCTGTATATTTGACAATTGCCGCAATCGCACCGCCGCCGCAGAGGGTATCACAGTCTTCAAACGTACACGCTTCTACAGTGAGTCCTTTCACCTTGTACGCACAGATACCGCCGCCACCGTAACCTGATGTTGACTCTTTGTTTCCAGTCCTGGCACTGCATTCAACAAAGGAACATCCCTTCACCGTTACGGTATTCGTATAGTTCGACGTGGCAAAAATTGCGCCGCCATCACTTCCATCTCCTGTACCGTTCGTATACGCAGCCACGCATCTTGTAAAGATGATTCCGGGGTTATCTTTATCCGTACCGCCGTCAATGACAACATCTTTTGCCCTGTTATAGTAGATGGCACCGCCATCCTGTTTTTCAGAGCTGCAGTCTTCAAACTTTGTGCTTCCCGCTGTTCCGGTGACATTCATCGTGCCGCCTGTTACACAGATCGCACCACCCTGATAGGCATGGAGATTGGAGAACAGACCTGCATCAACATTCAGCGTGCCTTTTGTCATGTAAATCGCGCCACCGCGGCTGTTATTTCCGTCATCATAAACCGCAAATTCACAATTACGCAGTGTTGCCCCTTCCGTGACATTGAGTATTCCGGCGTCATTGTTCATATAGATCAAGCCGCCGTTTTTTGCTTTTGCAATTTTCACTCCATACTCGCTGCCACCATCAAGAATGATATCTGTAAGCGTAGTATTGCCAGCACCTGCGATAAAGCAGTTATTATTAGCTCCCTCCATAGATCTGTAAATCGCACTGCGGGTCCGTGAACCAACATAAGGGAAGTCATCGTCATCTTTCCCTGCAGTGGTAAATGTCATAGGCTTACTCGGGAAAGTGATGGGCACAGTTTCTGTGATGGTATACTCATCCACCAGCATCTTCACATATGCCTGCGTTCCTGCAGTGGTATGAGATGCATCTGTATACAGCGTTCCGCCATATGCAGTAAACGCTGCAGAAAGGGTCGCATAAACCGCCGTCTTACCGTTGTTGTCATAAAGAACATTTCCAGCAGCGTCAGTAATCTTGCAGACACCAGGAATAAAGGTAACGGTACCATCTCTGTTTACAGAAGCGATCGTATACGATTTATTATCATCAGAAGCAATCAGCTCATACTGCGAAGATACTGCCAAGGTTTCATTTTCCACACTGAAAACAGCGTTCACCTGATCCGGTACGGTCAGGTTTCTGCTCTCTCCGGCAGGGATGCCGATTGTCGCAATTCCATTATCATTTGTGGTTATTTTCGAGTCTGGATTCTGCGGATCTGTATAAATCACATGTCTCGAAACCGGACTGCCATTCTTCGTCAATGTAACAGTGACATCCATTATTTCCGCTGTCCCGTTCTTAACCGTTACAACGCGTTCATCACGTGCTGGTTTTGCCCACACTGCATAAAGCGTGATAGGCTCAGTTACCGGAGTATTTTCAAAGTCATATGCTTTGGCAGAGATATCCTCTCCTGCAGCATGAGAAGCATTGGCAAAGTCTTCATCAACTGTCCAGCCAAGGAATCCAATCTCTTCTGCAGTCGGATATACCGGATCCGGAGATGGACGGGCAACCTTTTCTCCGCTTGTGACCGGCTTCTGATATACTCTGCGGTCTCCATCCCGGTCTTTATATCCTTCCATCTCAGTGGTCCAGAAACCGCCGTTGGAGTCAAAGCTGACCAGCGGCTGTTCCGTAAAGGTGACTGTTGAATCCTGAACACTGTAGCGAAGCTCACCCTTTACTTCATAATTTGAAGCATTATATACCCGCAGAATTGCCGGATTTGCAGTTTCATGGAAGGAAGGCTCATTGTTGATAGTGTAATAGTATCCGACTGCAGGAGTTGTGCCTTTTACACTGTAACTCTGGCTCGCTGTTACAGACGTATCATGCTGGATTTCTAGAATCGCTGTTTTTCCTGCGTCAACACTGATGGTCGCAGTTTTATTGGTGCTGATTCTCTCCTGTCCGGTCTGGTCTTCATTTACAAGGTAGATATTGTTCTTGTCGACAGTAATCGTGACATTCTCCAATTTGGATGAGGTATTGTTTACAATCCGTAAGCCGATCAGCTGACTGTTTGTAAACAGCAATGGTGAAGAAGCCGGCATATCCGTATCCCGTGTGACAGTGAAGGTATCACTCAACTTCTCAACTGCAGCTGCACTGCCTCGTTTTACGGTTGTTCCATACCCGACAATAAAGCCTTCTGCCACAGTTAACTCTGCACCATAAGGAACCGTCAGTGTCTGTGTCTGGCCGGTAGTCAGTTCAAAAGTCATAACACCATTTATAAAGTCATTGGCGTTATAATCATCATAATTCTCAGGTTTAGGCTCCTCACTATTCCAGTCAGTTACCGTTGCAGTGTAAGTGAAAGGCACTACGTTGCCGGAGTAGCCGTTGACAGTGTTCTTTACAACGATTGTTTTCGTTTTGCGTGTATTGGTAAAGGCAATACTGCTGTCAGAATCTGAGACAGTGTTGATTGTTGCTTTAGTGCCAGGTTGTGCAGTTCCGTTATTAATGGAATACGTTGTGTCATAGAAATCAGGATGACCGTTAACATCTGTTTCTGCGACCTCCAGCTTTGTGCCATCCGGAATGTCGAGCTGAATATCCTTGAACGATTCTCCTTTTCCAAAATCAAACTTTATGGCTGCCTTTCCAGCAGTATCTGTCGTAATATTTTTCGACGGATCTTCCTCATCCTTGTACATCGTATATCCGGCGGCAGGATTCCCATCCGCACGGGTAAGCGTAATGGTAAACGTGAAGGATTCTGTTTCAGACACTTTGTTGATCAGTCTCTTCTGAAGCGCGATATTTGCCATCTTCCGCTCATTGGTAAACTTGATGGCTGCTCCATCATCACTTACCTGGAACGTGAACACCGTATCCTGTTCAGAAGATTCCTCTGCGAGATTACTGATCGCTGCATTTTCCAAAGTCTTCGCTTCAACTATGACTCTGTAATTTAAGTCATTCTTTTCACGGATCGCCATGGTAACGCCTACCGGTGCTGTGAATACCTTCTCATCATCCGCGCTGTTTGACGGAGACATTGTAAAGGACGCATCACCGTTATCATTCGTGGTGATTCCTTCCGCAAGCTTAAAACCGGAAACTGCTGTTCCGTCTGCTTCGTGCAATGAAACAGTAAATGCAAACTCCTGCGTTTCCGTTTCCGACTTCAGTCTGTCTTCCAGAATCTTTGTGAAATTCACCTGTGCCAGTCTGCGTGTATTGGTTACTGTGATGGTGCTGTCATTTTCCGCAGTGAAAACACCGCCTTCGATTGTGACAGGCGTTTCGCTTCCTGTTTCATTACCGGTATAAGTCGGAGTATAGTTGGACGCTTCTTCGGCAATGGTATATTCACCTACCGGCAGCGGAGAAATTGAGATCACATCATCTGCTTTTACATTGCGGAATACAATTCTTCCCGGTCTTCCCTGTCTCGCTGCAGTCACCGTGTAATCAAGCGTACCGTCAATGATATAGCTGCTCATGATGATTGAAGACGATGAAAGGGTAATCGTAAAACGATCATTGGCACTGGCGCCACGCCCTTCATATTCTTTTTTGATTGTAATGGTCAGACCATCCCATACGATGTTCGTAGAGGTACCGTCTTTCAGTTTTCCGCGATAGCCATAAGCATCATTTACGAAACATTTCAGATTTGCAGTCTGTTCAAATTCCGCGGTCGCAAACTGCTCCCCGATCAGCATATGCCCTTCCATGGCAGTGACGCCAATCTGTGCATCTGCAGTAAGACCCGGAGTAACAACATTCAGAATATTATCGCTGTCAGCTCCGATGTAGAGATTGGCATTTTTGCCCTGTGCATCTGTATTGCCGAAAATAACTGGATTGCCATTCAGATTGATCCGGTCTGTCGCAGCTTCCACGACGACTGCGCCATCTCTGGCACCGGTATTGCCCTTAATTATTCCTGTCGTCATGGTAAGCGTGCCATTCAAATAAAGGGCAGATGCACTTGGAGCGCTGTTGCCGGTAATCTCAATGCCTGACGCAGCAATATAAACACTGCCTGCCGCGCACACAGCACCACCTTTTCCGCTTGCTGCAGAATTGCGCAGTACCGTGTCCTGATTCAGATGTAATGTGCCGTTACTGTTTACCAGACCACCGTCGCCTTCTGCGGTAAAGTTGTCTTTATTACCATCGAGTATGATGTTTTCAAGCGTCAGGGTTCCGTTGTTCGTAAACAGGCTTCCGGAAACCGCTCCGCGCTTAATAACACCGCGATCTTCTTCCTCTCCTGGACGGAACGGGAACATCGAATCCTGTGTTGATGCGGTGGTTATGATCAGACTCTCTCCCTCCTGCACGGTAACCACATCGGTTGCTGGAATCTCATAATCTTCCAGCAGATAGATGGTCCATGGGGAAGTGAAACTGCCCGCATGGTCATGAATAAATCTCAGAGCACTTTTCAGTGACTCAAACGGGGTCTGGTTATTGTTATCATCGATTACCTTGCAGATAACACGCAGGGTGTTGGTATAGGTAAGGGTTACTTCAGGAACCTCACTATCTGTGCCATAGGAAAAGGTTCTCCCGTTATCTCCGGTCTCACCAGATACTGTCGCTGCTGTTTCGACCGTATATTCCGGATTTGCAGTCTCGGTAACAGACGCATTGACCCCCACCGGAACACTCAGGGTGATGGAAGCTCCTTCCGTTGGCTGTTGATCCGGATTTGTCGGCTTCAGCGTGAATTTCACTTCACCGTTCCAGTCTGTCACCAGATTATTTTCCGGGTGTTCTAAATCGGTGTATACCTGCCAGCTGCGAACCGGATGACCGTTGGCTGTCAGCTTCAGCGTAAATTCAAAGTCTCTGTCTAAGGACTCTGGTCTTGGATCTTCCACTAACGCCGCTTTGGTTACCGTCAGATTCACATTCTCCGGTGCGATCTGATTCTGAATGGTAATGATTCCATTCTCATCATCCAGCACATATAGTTCAGTTCCAAACGAAGGGATATCCTCCAGTGCATAGTAGTAATAACGATTGCCAAGATCATCCTGCTGATCCAGATCACGAATCATCATCGTCCAGCCATCATCCATACCAAATGTCAGATGTTCACGCACCTTCTCACAGCTCTCCGTAAACGCAGCGAGGTCTTCATAGGTAACGCCATCTTCCGTAGTGGAGTCTGTAAAAGCCACAGAAGACTGGTACACATCAAATGTGACCGGCGACTGTTCCCTCAGCAATGTTTCATCTTCAATTCTGTTTCCTGAAAAGTCATACCATTCTTTACGGACGGTAAGAGAGGTTGCCGGCTTGTTTCGAACAATGTATACACCGGCACTGGAAATACCGTATTCCTGTACATATCCTGCATCAAGTGGATCAATACCATTAATGCTTTCTTCTTTGATGGAATAAATGTAATTGCGGTCCTGTTCATCTCTGGAATAAAGCCCGGTAAATGTATTGTATGGAATTGCCTGTGTCAGTGTCTTCGTCATCGGTGCACTGTCATCCGGGTTCAGAACAGGCTGGTCCTCTTCTTCGCCTTCAATGCGCCGGTACAGTCCGATCACAACTTCCGCATTCTCCGGCCAGGTTCCACCCTGCCAGAGTTTCATGATCGGGATGTCAATAATCTCTTTCTGGTTGTCAACGGTAACCTTGTCTCCGGAGTTTGTCAGATTGACTGCGGTTGCCCCTTCGGGAAGGTTTGCCAGAATACTCGGTTCGAGATATGGATCGTTACAGAAATAGAAATACTGCCATTCTTCGTGCTGAGGCAGAAGATAGCCATCCGGTGCAGCTGTCTCTTTGATGCCATACAGTGTTTCTGATTCAAAGCTTTCACCGCCTCGTACCACAATCGTTCCCTCAGAATCGGTTGTATATGTTTTTACCGGTTCGCCGGTCTGCTGTCCATTCAGAATCTGATAGACCGAGAATTCAGCGTCAGGGAGTGCCTCTCCGGTACTCTTATTCATCTTGACGATCGTCAGCTGTGATTCCTCATAGCGGTTATCAATGACCACACTTACACTGTCACTCGCTTTATCTACTGAAAAATCCTGCGGTTCTGTGTATGGCATTGCTTCAGCCGCATTCACCATGCTGTAATAATGTGTTGTGAGATTTATGTCTTCCGGCAGATCCCACGGGCTCTGGTTTTCTTCCACCACACGGTAAACATTCTGATATACACCAAGATTTTCATCGTACAGAACTTCATTAAATGTGATGGAACCCCATCTGGTATCGGTATATGGGTGGCGTTCAACTTCTACCCAGTTGTTATGGTCGTCCTTCTTCTGCAGAATTGCGACTACAGCATTTTTCTGATCGTCCCGCAGAGAATAGCTGCCGGAAAAGCGTATGGAAACACTGAGTCCGGGTTCCGCCGGATACAGTCTTACCTTCATCGTATCGCCGTTGTAGTACGTATAGAACCCGCCGGCGTCATAGTCCGGGTCGTCTGTAATCATGAAGCTGTAAAGCGTGTTGTCTTTCTGGTAACCGGGTAAGGCCTGCATCATTTCAAGATAGTAGGCAGTATTCTTCTGAATCGATACATCACCCGGTTCTTCGTTCAGGTCAATATTCACATACCCGTTTTCTCCGGTTGTAAATGTTACGGGCTCACCTTTATTGTCACCAAGCTTGTATTCAATTGCCCGCTGGTTTGCGTCTTTCAGGATAAATGTCGCTCCCGCAATCCCCGTCTGCATTGCCCCGTCCGCATAGACATAGAGCTTTAACATATAGCGGTTTACCGGACCGTCCACATCTGTCGGACTCGGGTAAATAACAACCGGTTCCTGTGTAACGCCTGCCGTTGCAGTGGCAATCACAGTTCCATCCTGGTCCGTTAACCGTGCCGTACCGCGGAACAGTTTCGCATCGCCCGGATTAGCTTTGATCCGTGTGCGATAGGTAATCGTAACAGCCGTACTATCCGGAATGACAAATGTACCGGTGCTTCCGCTGTAGTCATAGCTGATATCTGCTTCACTTGTCACTTTGATGCTGGAGTAGTCAATTGACTGTTCTGCATCTCCTGTGACCCCATCATCAAAAACATCTGCGAGTTTGAGATCGCTGCCATTGTTGATTTTATAACCGCTCGGGTTTACCGTAACTCTCCAGTATGCCCAGCTGCCGTCCAGCGTCAGATATTCCCGGTTCAATGTGTGATAAGCAACCGTATTGGAAACAGAAGCTGTATCATCAGTCGGAATGTTGTATGGATTTCTATGGTTGTCAATTGTGGCTGTATTTGTAATCTCAGCCTGTTCGTTTCCGATATAAGTACCTTTCAGTGGCTTTGCGGTATACGTAAGCGTAATCACATCTCCGCCATACATCTGTGATACGGTTACCGGTAATCCGGTAAATGCAGTTTCCGTACCAATCACTGCATCTTCCCCGTTCACTTTGCTTGCATGCTCAGGATCAAATCCTTCTTTATGGGTATAGAGATAGCTGCCTGAAACAAAGCTCACAGCTGGCGTATTCCCTGCAGAAAGATCGGTAATGACTACCGGATAATCAATTCCTTCCACCGTGAGATCACCTTCCGCTTCCACTGTCACGGTATATTGAATCGTATCAGTTTCTGCATCATATTCTCCCGAAGCAATCGTTACCTTTGCGTTCTTCGGACTGACGGCAGATAAGACAAGTCCATTTCCAAGCTCATATTCTCCAGGCACTGCAGTTACCTGAACCGTAACCGGAATAGTAAAGCTCACCGCACTCAGTGCACGGATCGCTTCTTTCTGTGCATCATTAAACTCTCCTGTTAATTCCAGGATCTGTGCACCGGTATCCGGATCAGTACTTCGTGTCACAGAAAGCTCAAACGATTCATTATCATTTCTGTTGCCGGAAGAAAACATAATTGTCTCCGGCACATCTGTAACCGTTAACCCGGCCGGGAAGGTATAGGTCATCGGTTCGAGAAGCGCCATCTGACGCGCACCTTCTGTTCCATCCGGCACTTCAGAGAACGAAAGTGAAAGACTCAGATGATCTCCTTCTTTCAGTGCTGCTGCTTCAGTAAGCGGGTAGGATCTAGTATCTCCTTCATAGCTATAAGACGTTTGATCATCTGTAAACTGATTCAGATCATCCGACTCTGTCAATGGCAACAGTTCTACCTTTATACTTCCGCTGATTCCGCTCTTTAATGTAATCGTAAGCGTCTGCGGCTGTTCAAATAAGGTCAGATTTTTAACGGTAAGACCATCAATCTGCAGAATACTATCATCTGATGCACTGATACTCTGAACATCGTTTTCCGCTGTAATTCCGGTTATTCCAAGCGCAGTAAAAATCTCCTGCAGAGTTACAGAGCTGAAACGTGGTATCGAATAAGAATAATCACCCCAGGAAATCAATGGAACGGAGTCCGGAATCAGATTTTCAGGCAGACTGGATGAAGTACCATCGAAATAGATCACCACATTTGAACATCCTGTAATATTCAGTGAATTAACAGATGCAGGAATCTTCAATGCGGTCAGAGCATGATTATCTGAAACATCAATACTGCTGAGAGAAGTACTGCTCAGATCAAGTGCAGTTATTCCGGTACAGCCGGAGGCATTCAGACTGGTTACAGACGTCGGTACTGTAATCGATGTAAGACTTGTAAAACCGGACACATCCAGTGTGGTAACCGAAGAAGGAAGTGTCAGCCAGGAAAGATCGGTCAGATCAGAACGATTCCCAGCTTTTACTGTTGTAAGATTCGTGCACGCTGAAAGCTCCAGCGAGTCCAGATTTACACAGCCGGAAATATCAAGTGTTGTTACACTGGCCGGAAGAGTCAGACTGGTAATTCCACTGCAGCCGGAAAGCTCCAGTGTTGTCAAAGAGGTATATTCAGACAGATCCAGTGCACCTGTTATACTTGTACAGTTATTGGCTTTGAGGGTCTGAATGGCAGTCTTGCTTGAACCAAAACCAGCGCCGGATGTTGTGAGAACACTTGCATTCAGCTTTGTTCCGGAAATATCAATGGAATCAATTTTTTTGCAGTCTCTGAACGCATCTGTTTCAATTGTCGAAAGATTACTGCAACCGGAAAAATTAATTATTTTCGGGTTATTCGGATTATTGGAAGCAGAACCGCTGCTTTGCTGTTTAAATGCAGAACCTCCGATTGTTGTAAGCGAGGTGCAATCAGAAGCATCGATCTCATTCAGATTGTACGTCCGGGTAAATGAATTTGTACCTATTCTGGTGATTCCACCTGTAATCACTATTTTGGTTACAGAAGGGTTTGGATGAGTGCTATCTTTTACGATGTAATCAAACCACGGGGTTTCTGATACCCATTTGTTATTTGTAGTATAGTCTTTCATCGCACCGGTTCCGGATATGGTCAAGACACCGTCTTCATCAACGGCCCATGTACCACTTCCATTGTTTCCATTCGTCCAGGTACCGCTCTCGCCGGCACTTTCATCCGTCACCTTAATCTCCACGCTCTTCCCGTTTTTAAGACTCAGTGTGAGTTTCTCTTCGGTATTGAACGTCTTCAGGGAACGAAGTACCCAGTCGGGTTCTGTTTTTGTGATTTCAATGTATTCCGGATTCGTAAAGCTTACGTCTGTAACATCTGTAATCGTGATCTCTGTTACATTCAGTTTCTCCAGCAATGCACTTAATGTGATTTCACTTTCTCCATCAATACTGTAGGTATAGTCTCCCCAATGGAAATCGACTGTATAAGCTAATACAAATTCCGAAAACGAAGGCGTCGTGAAAACAATCGTATCAGCGACCTCATTGCCTGCTTCATCTTTTCTGGTCTTTACTTCTACCGGTACCGCTTCATACGTACCGTCATCTTTAATGTGATAGAGCTTATATTCCCCGCCTGATACGGCTCCTGCTTCACTCAGTGTCAGTTCTACATGGAATCCGTTATAGTCTTCTTTCTTTACATTCTCCAGATCAATATCAAAGACTTTGTATTCTGTTACCGCTTCCGGATTCCCTTTCTTCTGTTCTGCATCTGCAGCGATCTTTTCAATGGATGCACTTCCTTCCACTACTTTCGCTGTACTTTCTGCATCCTTCGGAAGCAGTTTGTCTTCTGCCGGTTTAATGACAATTGATTCAATCTCTTCATCTTCCGGGTTGGAGACTGCTGCTTCAATCCCACCATCTTCTTCGACCGGCTGATGTTCTCTTGTATCCTTTACCGTAATGGTTCCACTCTGCCCGTCTTCCATCGTTACCGTAAGACTGGTTTCACTGAACATCGCAGAAGGAGTTATCATGCATTCTTCTTCATTAAGTAGTTCTACTTTTACGGCTTCCGGGTCTTGAGATGTTACTTCTGTTACATAAGTCACAAAGAGATCTGCATCTTCTTCACTGACCATCTCAGAAGAAACAAGCACTTCCCTTAACGATACCGGTTCATCCTTTGTCACTTCATATACCAGACTTCCTTCCGGTATCTGATATTCATAGGTCTTTGTGCAGGCAAATACAAATTCACCAAGTCTGTCTGTATGAAAGCTGAACCCAGCTGCTTCCGGGTCTCCTTCTTCTCCTGTTGTATCAACTGTCCCGTCTTTGATTTCGGTTACTTCTTCATTCTCTACAAAGAACAATCTGTAATCATTTCCCTTTACGGTCTGCGGGAATACGATCGATACCTCATAGCCTTCTTCTTTCTCTTCGCTTACAGAAATATGAAAGGTATAGTAATCCGCATAGATCGGCGTACTGCTTACCACTGCATTAAT
>JAFYGX010000208.1 GCA_017543025.1 Solobacterium sp. | reverse complement strand
ATGCAAAATGAAAATATCCCTGAAATTTCGGTGCCTGCACATCATGTACCAGACGCATGGAAATCTCATTTCCCGCTTCGCTTCCAAGCACGGAACCCATACTGCACAGAATAGCAAACAGCAGACCGCACAGTATCACAATCAGCGTTTCCTTCCGCAGCAGCGACTTCTTTATATCCGCGAGATCAAAGATAAAAAATACCAGCATCGCCAGCAGAATAATCGCAGTGGATGCGAAAATCCATCGAAGCGAATAATTGAACATCTGCGCCGGATAGTACAGAAGCTGTGCCCCTGCCAGCATCAGTGCAAACCCGAGCGGCGCATGAAATCCCTTCCGCTGAACACCGAACATGTGCTTGAACCACGCACCGGCTCCCTCCGCAAGGATCATCAGCAGAAATGATGAACCGAAAATGTAAAGCTTCATTTCCCCTTTGCGCTTCCTTCCTCTTGAAGCTGACCGTCGGCAGGTTCTTTTTTCTTCCCGAATTTTCCGACAATAAAACTCATGCAGAGAAAATTCACCGGAATATAGATCGGAACAGATACAAGTTTAGCCCACTGTTCCGGCACCCCAAGTCCTCTGTGCAGCATCTCAACGATCAGAAATGAAATGATCCAGCCCGGCACATAGCTGAGCGGGAATGTAACAAAGCTCTTCCAGGACATTTCCTGATGATATGTAAAATGCATATTCAGCATATAAGACGGAATCATCGCAATTGCATCGCTCAGAATCGAAGCGGCTCCGACTTCCAGCCCGAGTGCGATCAGAATATGATTCACCAGAAGGCAGAACACAGTATTAAACGCCCCGATGATGCCGAATGTCAGAAATTTTTTATTCAGAAACTTTTCCTTGATCTTATCCCACATGTTTTTTACCCGCTGATTATTATACGTTACCTTTCAAAAAAGAAAAACACTCACCGATTCCGCCGCTGCACCGGCACAAAATAAAAACCGCCGTTACAGCGGATTCTGCTATCTGGGGACAGCGGGACTTGAACCCGCACGGTGTTGCCACCAAAGGATTTTAAGTCCTTTGCGTCTGCCGATTCCTCCATGTCCCCGATTCAAAAAAAATGGAGTTTCCTGCCTGACTTGAACCGGCGATCACAGAGTTGCAGTCTGTTGCCTTACCACTTGGCTAAGGAACCATCCCTTCAATGCCAAATCATCTTATAACAGATTGAAACTGATTTCAATACTGTTTTTTCATGATCTGGCATTTCCGTTCATTTTTTTACGATACAGCAGTCAGAAGATAAAGCAGCGCTGAGTTGTAATAGATCGCCACTTCATTCGTGGAATAGCTTCGATGATCATCCACATACATCCTGGCCGGCGGCGTGCTGGCATCCAGTGCACGGGTGATGTTGTCTTCTCTCGATGCATTTGGCCCGCCGGACATCGCACCGCTCATGACCGAATGCTTTGAAAGCGTCAGACGGTTATGCTGTGCAGCCGGAGAGCGGACTCCGTATCCGGACACAAAGCACATATCCAGGCAGTTCTTGCCAAGCAGATAGTTCAGCTGCTCCAGCGCGCTCTGCTCATACTTCTGCTCACCGGTCACATCATACGCCATCGCAAGAATAATACCGTTATTGGCGACAAATGCATTGCTTCCCCACTCATACAGAATATTCGAGTTATGATAGGCATTTCCGTTTGCCGTATCCCGCAGTCCGTCTGCAGTTTCGCACAGCGCTTCCTTCATTTTTTCAAAAAACTCCGGATCCTCTTTTTCTCCGTCTTCCGAAGTCAGAAACAGATACGCCCCATACATGCCGTTATTATTCCAGGAAACTGAATTTACCGCTTCCGGGGTATCTTCATAGATCTGTTTCGCAGCTTCCAGATACATCGTATCTCCGATCGCCGCATACATTGCCATCTTTGCGGTAAACCGGCCGTCATAATCCGTATCGTCAAGATACTGACCGGCGGTGACCCCTTCCGGATTGGTCGTAATCCGGTACTCGCTGTTGACGTTCAGATATGCTTCTGCTTTTCTCGCTGCAGTAAGACAGGCCTCCGCAAAGGAAGGATCAATCCTGCGGAAGGCAATCGATGCAATCGCGAAGCTCCCCTGTGCATCCGCAGTCGATACCGTATCTGCCGCAAACAGATACAGCGGCAATGTATCATCCTCCGGCTTAACATAATCATCCGGGAACCCGGAAGATGTCACTTTGCTGAAAACACCGCCGTCTTCTTCCTGCATCCGCATTAGCCATTCCAATTCAAACCGCGCTTCATCAAGAATATCCGGAATTCCGTTTCCGCTGTCCGGACCTTCATTGTCATCGCCGAACAGCTCTGGTGCAGTCATATAGGAAAGAAGCACATCATTCAGCGCCTTTGTCCCGGTGCTCACATAACGCCCGAAATCACCCGCATCATGCCATCCGCCGAAGGTATTCAGCAATACGTCGGTAAAGTAAAGATTCGCTTCTCTCAGATGACAGGCCGGATGCGCCAGTTCGCCTGCCCATTCGGTAAGATCAAGTCCGCATCGCTGATAGCTGAGCATGCGGAGAGCCGCTTTCCGGATATCCGTATACGGATCTGCATCAATTCGGAATGTATGTGAAACAAGCCCGGTCTGAGAACGGATATAGTAGGTTCCGGGTACCTGAAGATTTGTGAAATCTCCGTAATAATCGGTTTCTCCGGTCATCGGATCTGCTGTGCGGTGTGTAATCGCACCGCTGTATGCGATTGATTTCGTCTCTGCATTTACCACATCGAAGAAATCCCCGCAGCTGTAGATGAATGTACAAAGCTTCTGCTCTGAAGTATAGTAGCCGATCTGATTCGCCCGAATCGCAGCGTTGTCGTCATCGCCAATGATCCGGAGTCCGTGAATCGTTACCGTATGTGCATCCATGCCGCTGCCGCCCATATCGATATACAGCAGTCCGTTATAAGTCCCCTGCCCGGAGGGAACCGGGAAATTCCATTCAAAATACTGCATCGACGGGCCGAGATCAATACTGATGCGGCTGTACTCCGTTCCGGTATCTCCGTTTACCGCCCGGATCTGAATTCTCCGGGAAACGGAAGAAGACGCATTCAGAAAGACATTGATTGATTTTCCCTGCAGCATCGGAATTCCGCTTCTCAGCACACCTGCTGATACTGCAGAAGTCCCGCCGGAATATACTTCGGCATTGATCGTTTCATATTCGTTGTGCGTTTCGATATATGCGCCGTTTTCCGCATAGGAAAACCATTCGCTTTCAAACCCTTCATCCGGCTCGGATGCCTCATATGCCGTCCGGTTATGCGCAACGGCAATCAGCGGCTCATATACGGGGATCACTTCGGATGTTGCAGTTGGTTCCGGCGTCGAAGCTGCAGTAACTTCCGGCAGCGAAGAACGGTCCGGCACGGGAGTAATCAGCGCAGCCGCATCCATATCATCCGCCTTCTGCGCACTTGCCCGCTTGATTCCGACAGAAAGAACCACCGTGTCAAACACAAGCAGTCCGGCAAGCAGCGAGGCGATTTTCAGGTTATATCTTCCTTTTAATATCTGCATCTGTTTCCTTCTCATAATAATACAGACCGATTATATAACAGATCATCTGTTCCGTTAAACAAAACGGGGCATGCCTGCACACACCCCGTCTGCTCTCAGCTGACGCTCATTTTCACTTTTGTATAAAGCTCATTCAGCTGTTTCGTCAGTTTTAAATTAAATCGGAACAGTTCGTCCTTTTCATATCCGCTGCGCGGAAGATAGGCGCTGTTTTCAAAGTAATCTCCTTCCTCGCCGGAAAGATAATCGCGCACTTCCGTATTCGGACTTGTATAGCCGACAAACTCGCTGTTCCCCATCGCGACATCGTTGTCCGCCATGAAGTTGATGAACTGATTTGCAAGTGCCGGGCATGCGCTGTTGGCCGGAATAACCATCGCATCAAGCCACTTATTGGTTCCCTCATCCGGTTCGATGTAGGACATATCATAGTTCTCTGAAATGACATATGCCGCATCACCGGAATACATGATGGCGATATCCGCTTCATTATTCACCATGGCATCGATCACTTCATCCGTGATATAAGCGGGATCGACCTTCTCATTCATCTCGAGCAGCCATTCATACGCTTCCTTGATTTCTTCGGGATTATCCGTATTCATCGAATAGCCAAGTGCTTTGAATGCGATCATGAACATGTCGCGCTGGCTGTCATACGCCATGACTCTGCCTCTGTACTTCTCATCATGCAGGATATTCCAGCCCTTCTTTCTGATTTCCTCTTCGGAAATCACCTGGTTGTTGTATACCAGTCCGACTGTGCCGTAGAAATACGGAACCGCATATTTCAAATCCGGGTCAAAGATCTTCTGCATCTCAAATACGTTCGGGTCAATATTAATGAGATTCGTAAGTACGTTTTTATCCAGCGGCTGCAGCATGTCCTCATTGATCAGACGTTCGATCATGTAGTCGCTCGGCACCAGAACATCGTACTGACTGCCGCCGAGAAGTCTTGTATAAAGCATCTCATTGGAGTCAAACGTCACATAATTGACATGGGCGGTATACAGCTCCTCAAACATCGGAACGGTTTCATCCGCGATATATTCTCCCGCGTTGTACACGTTGATGGTATTGCAGCCGTATTCTTCCATGGAATCAATGATCTCCGCATCTTCCGGCAGCGCGGAAGAAGAGCATCCCGCGAGCAGCCCGAGTGTCAGAATACTAGCGAATGGTTTTTTCAATCTGCGCAGCTGTAACATTTTTTGTCTCCTTTCTTTCCCGGATCATCGGAATCACATTGATAATGATGAGCACTGTGGTAATCACAAATACCAGGATTGCGGAGAGCGCATTGATCGTCGGATTCACGCGCTTGACATTTCCGTAAACATAGATCGAGATATTTGTCACGCCGGGACCTGTGGTAAACAGTGAAATTACGAAGTCGTCAAAGGACATGGAGAACGCAACCAGCGCACCGGAAATGATGCCCGGTCTGATCTGGGGAACGATCACTTTCCAGAGTGCCTGCATCGGCGTGCAGCCAAGATCCATCGCCGCTTCCGGCATGTTGGGATCCAGGCTGCGAAGCTTCGGCATTACGGACAGAATCACATACGGAATGCAGAAGGCAATATGCGCAAGCACCATTGTCCAGAAGCTGGTCCTGATCCGCAGGGATGTAAAGAACAGCATGAAGCCGATCGCCGTAACGATATCCGGGTTCAGCATCGGAAGGTTGTTTATCTGATTGATCGCTTCGCGAAGCACCTTGCGGCACTTGGAAAGACCGATCGCCGTAATGGTTCCCGCAACGGTTGAAACGGCAGTCGCAATCACCGCACACGCAACGGTATAGCCGATCGCTTCCAGCACCGGCCGGCTTTCGAACATCCGCTGATACCAGCGAAGCGAGAAGCCGGTGAAGTTCGTCAGTGATTTGGATTTGTTGAAGCTGAAGATCACAACATAGATAATCGGCAGATAGAAGAACGCAATGATGAGCCAGAACCAGATTTTCTGGAACAGTCCGGTTTTCTTTTCCATCAGTTATCCTCCTCTTCGGCAGGCTGCCGGTCAAGTTTACGCGTAATATACATGGATATCAGAATAATGACTGCCATGATCAGACTGATTGCAGAACCAAAATTCCAGTCACCGGTTGAGATGAAATAATCTTCGATCAGGTTTCCGATCAGCACGTAGCGTCCGCCGCCGAGGAACTTCGGAATGAAGAAGGACGATACTGCCGGCAGGAATACAAGCGTGATGCCGGATACGATTCCGGAAAGCGACAGCGGGAAGATTACTCTGCGGAAGGTCTGAAGATTGTCCGCCCCAAGGTCGTTGGCAGCAGTGATCAGCGCCGGATCGATCTTGGAAAGTGCAGTATAGATCTGCAGAATCATAAACGGCAGGAAGTTATACACCATACCGATATACACCTTGATCTCCCCGTCGAGATGAGCGTGGCTCAGAATGCCGCGCCATGCATATGTTCTTACCAGCATGTTGATCCACATCGGCAATGTGATCAGCAGAACCATCAGCGCCTGTTTGTTCGGTGCATTCTTCGACATCACATATGCCGTCGGATAACCGATCAGAATGCAGACGATTGTTGTGATAAACGCCATCTTCAGAGACCGCCACAGAACTGCCGGCAGCACTTCGTCTGAGAAGAAGCGGGCAAAATTATCCAGTGTGAACTGGAATGTCAGGACAGAATTCCCCTGCACCGTGAATGCGTACAGCACAATCATGATCATCGGCAGAACGATCATGATGGATGCCCATACGACATACGGGTATACCATTTTGGAAAAAGCTTTCATCTCTGCTTACCCCATCTTCCGCATGACATGAATGTCATCCGGGTTCCAGCGAAGACCGATCCGCTGCCCTTCTTCGATCTTTGTCGTGGTCTCGATCTTGAGCTCACGGCCCTGCGTCGAGAAGGTTACCGGATAGTCGCCTTCTGTGATCGTCTCATCATCGAAATCATATTTCACATCCCAGATCTCAACTCTGGAATTGTCTTCCATATTCCATGCATAGGCATCGGCCCAGCGGATCAGATCAGTATCGAGCGCGACCGATTCACGGATATCCGTTGCGGTGGTATAGAAGTCGAACGCCTGAATGCTCTCTTCATTGGTGGCGTCTTCGACCGCCTTGGGACGTACGACATTAATCGAAATCGTGATCTCGGTTCCTGCATCCGTGCTGAACTTGCACGGATAGCTTCCCGGTTCCGCCTTCACTTCATGGCTGATGCGTGAGATCGAGACGTCCTGCTCGTCAAAATTCCATGCCTGCGCATTTGCCCGGGCAATGATCTCTCCGTCGCTCAGTTCATTTACGTCATCGATGTCCATATAGAATGAAGTTGCGCTGATTTTTTCCTTCGCTGCTTCATTTACAATGACTTTCTCATCCGTCACATGCATGATAACTGTCTTGGAAGTACCGGAACTGGTTTCCGCCACCACTTCATAATGCACGCCCTTGAACAGAACCGATTTCACCTCACCGTTCAGCAGACCGCGGTTGCGTTCTGTAATATGAATGTCTTCCGGACGGATCATGATGTCGACCTTCTCGTCCTTCTCAAATCCATAGTCCACGCACTCATAATCCGCATCGTCAAAGCTAACAAGACGATCCCGCTTCATAACGCCGTCAATGATATTGGAATCACCGATAAAGCGGGCACAGTACTCATTGATCGGCTCGTTGTAGATCTGAAGCGGCGTGCCGATCTGTTCGATTTCACCGTCTTTCATTACGACGATCTTGTCTGACATAGTGAGCGCTTCTTCCTGATCGTGAGTAACGAAAATGAAGGTAATACCGACTTCTCTCTGAATCTCTTTCAGCTCCAGCTGCATTTCTTTCCGCAGATTCTTGTCAAGTGCGGAAAGCGATTCGTCCAGAAGAAGCACGCGGGGTTCATTGACAAGCGCACGGGCGATCGCAACACGCTGCTGCTGTCCGCCGGACATCTTCGTAACATCGCGTTTTTCAAATCCTTCCAGACCAACCAGAGAGATCATACGCATGACCTTCTGATTGATGATGTCTTTCGGCATCTTTTTAATATTCAGACCAAATGCGATATTGTCATATACATTCAGATGCGGAAACAGCGCATAATGCTGAAACACCGTGTTGACGTCGCGCTTGTACGCCGGTACATTCGCGATATCTTCCCCATCCATGATGACCTTTCCTTCACTCGGCTCCAGGAAGCCGGCGATAATCCGGAGAAGTGTTGTTTTACCGCAGCCGGAAGGTCCGAGCAGCGTGACAAATTCATTCTCCATGATATCGAGTGAAATCCCTTTGAGAACAACCTGCTTGCCGAATGTTTTCACAACATTCTGAACCTGAATCAGTTTCTTAGCCATAACATAATCCCCCTTGTGCTATCAGAACATCGGCGGAGTGCTGATCCAGAGCACTGCCGCCGCATGGCCGCCATTGTTTTCCAGCCAGTGTGCTTCTCTGCCGGAAATATAGAAGTTTTCGCCTTTTTTTACGACATATCCTTTTTTGTTTCCATCCCGCATTAATGTAATCCGGCCATTCAGCACATAGCCGAATTCCTCTCCGTGATGCGGATCGATCACATCGCTTTTCCCGCCGGGCGGAAGCTCCACCAGAATCGGCTCCATCTCATTTTTCTGCGAGTTCGGAACGATCCAGTGCACCGTGCAGGTTTCCCGCTCATCGACAAATGCATCCTCAGGCGTAAAGACAATCTGCTCTGCGGTATCATCCGCAAAGAACTTTGCCATTGTCGTGCCAAGCGCTTCCGTGATGTCTTCCAGAGTCTGAATGGAAGGACTTGACAGATTCCGTTCAAGCTGAGAAAGAAACCCTTTGGTAAGTTCTGTCCGCGACGCAAGCTCTTCCAGCGTCAGATCATTCTGAATCCGAAGCTGGCGTATCCGTTTTCCGATATCCATTCTTCTCCTTTCGTCTGTTTAGTGATGCTAAACATTCAATATGTAATCACAAAACCAAAGACAATTATACCCGAACCGGATTTGAATGCAATATCTAATTAAACTATTTGTTTATTTTTTCTAAACATTTGTGGTTTTTCTGTGTGAACTGAAATGTTTTCGCTGCAGATGGATCGATCGCTGAAAAACAAAAAAAAAGACTTCTGCATGCAGCAGAAGCCTTTGTGTGACTCGCAAGCCGGATTGCCTCAGCGGCGATCTTCCTTGATTCGTGCATTCTTCGCAGACAGACCCTTGAGGTATGTCAGCTTCGCACGTCTTACCTTACCATGACGGGCAACTTCAATGTGATCAATAATCGGGCTGTTTACCGGGAATGTACGCTGTACGCCGATACCGCCGGAAATCTTACGAACCGTAAATGTCTCACCGATGCCGCCGTTCTTTCTGGAAACGCATACGCCTTCGAACATCTGAATACGTGATTTTTCACCTTCACGAATACGTACGAATACCTTCAGTGTGTCGCCCGGTTTGAATTCGGGAACATCATCGCGGATCTGATTCTTTGTGATCTTGTCTACTAAATCGAGTCTCATTTTTTCCTTCTCCTTACATCGTTCAGATAATCATCCGCTCATAGCCTGTAAAAATGCCAGCGGAGCAGTGATGCGCTGACGCGCGTTAACTAATATATCACAGGCTTCTGAGACTGGCAACCGCAAAATCACAGCCGTTCACATTCTCCGGCTGATCCACCCGAAGTGCAGACAGGCATTCATGATACCGTCTGCCGTATTGGCATCCGTTACATAATCCGCCTTTTCTTTCAGTTCCTGCATGCCGTTGCCCATGGCGATACAGGTCCACATCGGATCGAACATCACAAGATCATTCACCGCATCACCAAAGACGACCACATCTTCCAGCGGGCCGCCGATCAGATTCATCATCCGGATGATGCCGTCTTTCTTGGCATCATACTGATAATTCAGATATCGTCCCATCCGGATATGACCATACTGATTCACCCACGAATGGTTCTTCTCCTCACCCCGTTCCATCGCAATATACACTTTGAAAATCCCATCGAGTGAAAACGGATCCAGATCCGGATTCAGAATATAGGAAGTGAGTTCTGTTCTGCGTCCTGCCTGCTCCAGAAAACGGGTATCCTTCATATAGACCCGATCACTGTCATCCAGCATCAGAACATATCCGAATCCGCCCTCCTCGGCATGGCGGATCAGTTCATGGGCAGTCTTCTTCGGCAGCGGACGATTTTCCAGAATCACACCGTCTTTCACGATACACGCTCCCCCGCAGCATACGAGATTGCGGATTCCGATCGGATCGGTAAAAGACACGGTCTTATAATGCGCCCGGCCAGTTGCGATCGAAACGAAATGACCGTTTCTCTCCAGTTCATGGAGTGTCCATTCCGCACTCGGAACAATCCGGTGCGTCGCTTCATCCGTCAGTGTCGCGTCGATATCAAAGAAAAAATACTTCCTGCGGTTCATACCTGCACCGCCTCCATCCGAAAGCCGGAAGCTTCCTTTTCTGCCCGAACCGCAAATGAAAAGCGATCGACATCCGTGCACAGCCAGAAATCCGCCTCCGGAAACACTTCCGCCTGCGCCGGATCAAAGAATTTCTTTCCTTCCGAACATCGCAGCGCTTCTGCCTGTTTCCGGATATCGCTCATTCCGCATCCCTCAAGCAGCGAGCGGATGTAATCCGCACAGAGCTGGTCTTCTTCTGTATTCCGTTTGCCTTCCCACCCCATGCATACAAGCGTTACTACAGCCGGATTCTGCCGGCGGATCCACGTCGCAGTTGCAGAAGCGTTGACAAGCGAAGCCGCCAGAAGATGCTGCGCATTGACCGCATTGGCAAGTCCCTGGGTTCCGGCTGACGTTGTATGCACCACACGTCTGCCCCGAAAATCATTCGCCGCAGCCGCAGCCGGTGAATTACCGTAATCAAATCCCTCAATCCGCCGTCCATGCCGTTCCCCGATCAGAATCACGGAAGGATCTTCTTTTCGGAGCGACCACGCCGCATCCGCTTCCCCGACTGCCGTCAGAGAAGCAGCCCCGCCGGCAAGTACAAAGGGCTCCACGGTAAATGCCCGGAATACATCAATGATAACCACTGTCCCTTCCGCCCGCCGGGCGCCGGCAATCAGCGCATCTGTCACAATCTTCATCACTGGTCCGCCATTCCGTAAACCATGGGTTCCGGTGTCTGATACTCCGCACTCATCTGTATGGACTCCCGGAAGAGCTGAATTGCATCTGCCAGACTTGTATCATCATTTACATAGAATTCCGCGAGCAGATCTCCTTCTGATACCCGGTCTCCGCAGCGAACTTTCATTACAAGTCCGACCGAAGGATCGATGGGATCACCTTTCTTCGCTCTGCCTGCCCCGAGCATCTGTGCCGCTCGGCCGATGCCCTCCGCATTCATCGCATGAATATACCCGGATCTGGTGGCTCTGACCGGCACAATCTGCTTCACCCGGATCAGCTCCTTAATCTTCTGCGTATCGATATAAGACGAATCTCCGCCCTGCAGTTCGATCATTTTCCGGAACTTCGCAAGTCCGGAACCATCCGCTATCTTTTCTTTCAGCATCCGTACCGCATCGCTGTAATCCTCCGCAATACCGGACATCTGCAGCATTCCTCCCCCGAGTATCATGCATACTTCATACAGCGGATCCGTTTCCGGGATATTGCCGGAGAGAAGCTCTATCGCTTCCTGCACCTCCAGCACATTGCCGACTGCCATGCCAAGCGGCTGATTCATGTTCGTGATCACCGCATTGACCCTGCGTCCGGCAAGCCGGCCGATATCGCACATGAGATGGGCAAGCTCAAACGCTTCCTCTGTTTTCCGCATGAATGCGCCGGAACCGGTCTTCACATCGAGCATGATGGCATCCGCCCCGCTGGCAAGCTTCTTTGACATGATCGAGGACGCAATCAGAGGGATCGAACGAACCGTACCCGTAACATCCCTCAGCGCATAGATGAGCTTGTCTGCCGGAACAAGATTTTTGCTCTGGCCGATCACCGAAACGCCGTTTTCCTTCACAATCATCTTGAACCGTTCCAGCGGGATCTCTACGCAGGTGCCCGGGATGGATTCAAGTTTATCCAGCGTACCGCCCGTATGGCCAAGCCCCCTGCCGCTCATCTTCGCAACCGTGCAGCCGCACGCTGCTGCCAATGGTGCAACAACCAGCGTCGTCGTATCACCGACTCCTCCGGTGCTGTGCTTATCCACTTTGATTCCGGGAAGATCTGAAAGATCTGCCGTATCTCCGCTGTTCATCATCGCTATCGTCATATGCATCGCTTCCTGAGCCGTCATTCCGTTCAGACGGATCGCCATGCACATCGCAGACATCTGATAATCCGGAATATCTCCATTGGTATAACCGGTAATCATCTGCTGAATCTCCTGTTCCGAGAGTATTCCGCCCTCTGCTTTTTTTTCAATCAGATCTGTAAAACGCATAAAAAATATCCTCTTCTATGAGGATATTATAACCAGCTCACGCCGCATTGTCAGAATTCAGTACATCTGACAGGGCGGCCGATACATCCTGGAGAGCAAAGCGAAGATACCAGTTTGTTACCTCCTGCTCTCTCAGGTTCAGCTGAACCGCCGCATCTCTGGTGGGAATCTTCTGCCGGAAACAATCCCGGAGAACCGATCTGTACCACAGAGCTGATTTCTCCAGTTCTGCCGCCTGCGTCCGATGATACAGCTCAGACATTTGCAAGCTCCCTTCTGCGATGGGAAAATACATTCCAGAGGTCCATTGTACACTGTTCCGCCTGGGTAATCGTAATTCCCGCAAGTCTTGCGGTGGTCCACATTTCCTCATCGTTCATAAAACACCTCAGCAGCGTTACCGTCTGTTCCGGGGAAAGTGCTGCGATCCCCGAACTATTCTGACAGATCTGATCAAGTTCTTCCATCACTTTTTCCTCCTGCAGGTACTATAGGAGGTTTTTCAGAAATCGCTGTCCCGTATGCAGGACAGTCCTCAATTCAGTTCGATTTTTCTGAAACGGACGTGTTCAAAAGGAAATTCTTTCTGCCGGATTTCAGATACGCGGAAAGCATTACGCCGGAAATAACAAGCACGGTTCCGAAAATCTGCCGCACGCCGATAGGCTCATGGAGAATGAGCCAGGAAAAAAACAGTCCGAATACCGGCATCAGATTCAGGCTGGATGCCGCAATCACCGCCGATACCCCGCGCAGCCCGTAATTGTACAGGTAATATGCGATGACCGAACAGCCGGCAGACAGAAACAGAAGCGAAGCTGCAGCTTCCGGGGTAACTCGGGCAATATGGATCGGCATGTCAAGCAGCAGAACCGGGAGAAAAAACACCGCACCGGCTATTGTCTGAAAAAACGTCATCGTTTCCGTATCGGTTTCACTGCTGACTTCCTGCGTCAGATAGTTGTACGAGCCCCACATGAAGCCGTTGAACAGCAGAAGCAGATTTCCGGCCATCACATTTCTGCCGCTTTCGGAAGGCGATGTTTCGGTTAGAACGATGATGCCCGCAATCCCGATCAGAATTCCGATCAGCTGACGAAGCGGAATCCGATCATGAAAAAACAGCATTCCCGTCACAACCGTAGAGAGCGGATAGAATGCAGTGATCACCGAAGCGTTGCTCGCAGAAGTCAGCGATACGCCGATGGTTTCCAGCGCATAATATACCGTGATACCAAGAAATGCGGAGAGAAATACCGGCCGGCGGTCTTTTCCGGACAGCGTGAACGGCTGTTTCCGGACAATCCGGATTACCAGCAAAATCACTGCAGCAACGCTGAGACGGATAAAACACAGCGTCAGAGGCGTAAAGCACTGACAGGCAATTTTTGTCGCGATGAAGCTCACCGACCAGATGATGATCGACAGTATCAGCGAAGCCATCGCTTTTCCGTTAACTGAACTCATGTCAGTTATTCTACCATGTTCATCAAACCGATTCCGCACTCCATTTCTGTCTGAACGCATCATGTGCAGCATGGCAGTCAATTCTCTGACACGATTCATCCGTTATGCATTATCATAGAAACGGACAGGCCGGAACCCGCGGCCTTGCAGCAGCTGTCCTGCTATCAAAGCCAGCCATTACGTCCGGACTGCACCATCGCCCGGATGTAATCCGCCTGCCGGAGTCAGACAGCTGAGTAATTTACGAAGTCAACGGAGGAAGCCGCATGCTGTGCAGAAAAAAAGAAACGGATCGGATCATCATTGATACCCAAGTGCTCCTTGATCTTACCGGATGGGATATCAATCAGCTGATGAACGTTCTGATGGTTCCGGAAGTACACCGCGACCGCATCATAAAAGCAATCACCAGGGACTGATTCCTGTTTTGCAGAGGACATAAAAAGCGGAGCTGTTTTTGGTCAGAAAACTGCTCCGTTTTTTTATTTCTTACTTATGCAGATGCCTGATCCGGCACCTTCTCCGGTGTATTCAGCGGATCCGGTCCGGCCGTTCCAGGCAGTTCATTCTTCACGGAGATCTTCACGGTTCCGGCTGCCATGAAGCATAATCCGGTATAGAACAGCCCGATGAAAATGAAATGCCTTACGGTAACGGTCAGATAATCTGACGGAATAACCAGACTGCTCATAATGCCAAGGCTTGCGAAGAACAGCAGAAATGCACCGGCGGTAAAACGTTTCGGCGCTGTGATCGAAGTGATTGCCATCGCAAGCGCAGAAAGATAGAACAGGATCGCAGCCGCAAACGATAGATCGATACTGTGATGCAGATGGAACAGGCCGAAGATTCCGGCAGCTCCGGCAATCAGATACCAGATGATCTGCGGGAATTCCGGCTTCCGGTACTTCACAAACCCCCAGGTAAAGAACAGAATTCCTGCTGCTTCAAGGAATGCACCGACATACAGAGTGAAATTAATCAGAACATCTCCTGCGGTGATCAGAACGATGCCGATCAGAGCGTTCCGGTTGAGATCTGTCCGGTTATGAAACCATCCCATAAAGGCAGTAAGCGTCAGCAGAACCGCAATGATCCCCTTGCATTCCGCACGGAATACGCTGTCATTCGGATACAGGGCAAGATAGAATTCCATGATCAGATATACGGACATCACCAGCGCAATCGCAGCCTGAGGCAGAAACCGGTATTTCGCATCGCTGTCATAGATGCCGCGCCGTTTCCGGTAGCCGAAACGGATCCTGCCGACAAGCCAGGAAATCAGAAGCACAAGCAGAGAAACCGCGATGATAAAGGTATCGATAAATACCAGAACAAATTCTCTCCACTCCAGATTCAGAAAGTTAATCGTTTCAATATCAAAACGGCTGGGCACTCCGTTGATCTTTTCAATCATCATGTCTTTTGTATTATGAGAATCTGCCGCCCTGATATCATCCGACAGCGGATCACAGCTGCCATCCTGCAGAATGATCACTTCAATCGGATCATCCGGCACCTTCTCCCAGACATAATAGGAACACCCGGTATCGTTAAACACTTCCGGTATCACCAGCATACTGATGGTGAAAAAATGGATCTCCTCATCGAGCCTGCGCATCTCCTCATCCAGCTCACCTGACTCAAACGAGATCCGATATACATGGTCACACGGCAGCTCCAGTTCAATCATTTCTTCAGAAAATGGCCGGGAATAATAATGCGGCTTTCCCGTGAGAAACTGCGCGTTTCCCTTTTCATCAATCTTCATCAGCAGCTCATCATTTTCGTCATAGATGGCTGCTCTGAATCCCGACTGGTAAAACAATGAGGTAAAAAGTCTGGAATCCTGTGTCATCTCGAGATTATCCTTTGCGGACATTACCCATGCAAGATAGGCATCCGGAGTATGTTCATGCAGAACATTCGCTTCTACTGTCGCCTCATGTTCCCAGGACGCAAACTCATCTGACCTCAGCATCGCAGATAATCCGTGATAGCAGACAAAACTCAGCAGCTCATTGGCCATATCCCTGTTATTGTCTGTAATCAGCTCTCGGTCTTCCGAAATGTCAAACAGTGTACGCACAAAATTCGTCAGCGACCGGTTTTCCCAGAGGTTCAGCACTCTGTCCTGCAGATGATCCCGGTAGATTTCAGAAGAAGGACAGATACTGTCGAGATACCGCATCATCGTTCGGATTGTAAAATCCATGCCCGGATTATTCCAGAACCGGATGCCGGTCAGCTCACGATAGACCTTTTCCGCCTTCTGAAGCTTCGCATACCACAAACTGTCGCTCTGCTGGGAAGGCGTATACATCGTCACTCCGTAACGGGTATAACCCCAGCTCGCAAACGGAACCATCGGTACCGGATCCATTGTCCCGACAATATTGAAAATGTTGGTAAACCGTTCGGCATTCAGGTCTTTTGTCGTTCGCGGCGTCGCAAACGTATAGGCAAACACATCTTCATTCGGAAACAGGCCGGTCTGACTCAGCGCTGCACTGAACAGATTGGCAACTGCTGCGGATCTTGAAAACCCGCTCACCCATATCTTTATCCGCCGGTTAAACAGATGGTTTTTGGCAAGATATCCGAAAAACCGGTCAAACACATCATCAGCCGCATCCTCAAATCCTTCATGTTCGGATTTGTCACCGATGGAAAGATTGGATAGCCATTCTTTTGTATACCCCTGTCCGCTGATTCCGATTGCGACAAGTTCAAACGCATCCTCTCCTTCGCCGATCTGCTGATGCCCCATGATGGTGGCAATTGTATAACGGCCTGCCGGACGATCATAATCACACACTTCAATTTCGTTGAAGTCTGCCTGCGCCAGAAAGGAAATCGCATGATCTGCCGGGGCGATTGAAAAAGCAGGATCGTCCCGTCTGAGACGGAACGAAGCGGCAGCCAGCCCGATCGAGGACTGTGCAAGCGCATGATTATACTCACATGCCGACTTTCTGAACCAGCTTTTGCTGAAAGGCACATCCACGCTGCTGCTGACTTTTGTCGTTACCGAAGGATAACTGACATGGATCTGCGTTGTACGTTCTTCCGCTTCTGCTTCCTCTTCTGCAAATACAGCAGGAAACTGCGAAAAAAACAGCGTCACGGCTGTTATCAGAAGAATCAGTATTCTGCAGCTGAACCGTACCATACCCTTTTTCCTCACTTCATTTTATATCACGTTTCCGCATATAATTTCAGCCCGATTACCCTGTTTCCCCGCTGCACAAGCGAAGCATAGTCGTCATCCGGTTCGGTTGTGATCACCGCGGTCTGCATAATCTGCTCATTCATGAAGGATTGAGCACTTCGAACGATCTGCTCACACCGAAGTTCCGCATCATGTCTGCTGCATTCCCGGCAGAATACCGCAAATACACACGGATGAATCCGGCTGCTGAATTCATGGCGTGTCGTTTCCATCCGGATCACCTTTGCAATATTGCTGCTGTGCTTCTGATGGACTGTTCTGTTTTCCGAAGGAGCGATGCGCAGCAGAATGACTGCCCCTTCTTCTCCTTTCAGGCGCTGCACCAGATACATTTCCGCCATCAGCCGGAATGCATTGCCATTGAGCAGGCCGGTCGTTCCGTCAATATCGTGATCGCGGGCAATGAAATTGTCGTTTGTGATCCGGTGCATACTGCGGGTGGATACGACAAGCTGGCCGGCACACGCAATCAGGGTGAATACAAGCGCATTCAGAATATCCATTGAAGTTGCCTGGGGAGTCTTGAAAACCGGCGTAATCAGTATCACGGCAATATCCGCCAGCCCCATCAGGATCATGATCGGCATGGGAGGCCCGATCATCAGAAACGGAACAATGCATATTACGGCACTGAAGGTAACGGAAAACGCTTCCGGCGTTTCCGTAAAAACCGTACCGATCAGAATCGCATAAAAAAGCAGTACAGTGATCTCTGCATAAAACAGAACCGTCACCTGTGTCTTATGTCTTGAAACCACAAGAACTGTATACAGAAAAATCATGAATGAGCAGACGGTCACTTCAATGTATGCATTTATCGCTCCGAACCGGATAAACCCGGCCAGCGTCAGTATGATCATCAGACTTCCGATCAGACTTGCCGCAAGCGAAATCCATACCAGAAGATAATGGTTCTCCTCATTCAGAAGCGGTCTGATTTCCCGATAAATCGAATCTGTAAGTCCGCCGTACAGCAGTCGTTCCCGGATCGTTGTACCCGGCCGCCTCATATGCTTCCGCCCTCTGCCATTGCAGTACGAATCGCTGCAATCCGATGATACATGCCGGGATGATCGTATTCCAGAAATTCGATGAGATCTGCCGGATTCACATCAATCAGCTCATCATTGGACAGCGTTTTGAAGGTCCGGATCAGCTCTTCGCCATATCCTTCCTTTACCGCATTTCTGTCCGCTTCATATTCTTCACAGCGCGATACATACGCACGGAATACCCGGATCAGAAACAATAGCGGCGTGCAGAGGCTCATAGCCGCATTCACCGTAAGTACAGGATTCATAACAGAAAGCCCGAAGGACGCTTCCACAAGAGATTCAAACCCGGAAACTGTTCTGCCGTAATACAGTGCTGCGACTGCAGCCGCAAACAGCAGTGCGATCAGCCCCCAGGAAAGGAAATTCCGAACATCCGGCTTATGTTTCAGATGACCGGCTTCATGTGAAAGAACAGCCAGCAGTTCCTCCTCTGCATTTTCGTTGATGAAGTTGTCCGCAATGCCGATCGAACGGTAAAACAGCAATTTGAACACAAACGCATTTTTGGATGTGCTTTTCTTCGATTCATTATAGACTTCAATCGCTCTGACTTTCCGCCGGCTGTCCCGCACAAGATGCAGAATCTTTGATTTAAGCGATCCGTCTTCCAGCGGAACGAATGTGTAGTTCACCCGCATCATCTTCCAGGAAAACAGCGACGCCAGCAGAAGGAACACAAAGATTACAGCAGCGATTCCCGCCATCAGCAGAATGCATTGCGGAAGCGAAACTGAAAATCCCCCGGTCCACTTTTCAAGATTCAGAAGAATCAGCGCAAGCAGCGAATAGATACCAAGCTCCAGAATCAGCCCGCCCGCAAGATCGACGATCTGCTCTTTCAGAAATTCGCCCGTCGTCCTGTGATTCAGTCCGTACTTCTGTTCAATATAAAATATCCGGTACCAGTCCAGAACCAGTGAAACCGGCAGGGGAAGCAGCGTCAGCAGCAGAACCGTATACAGTACGATACGTACAGCAGAGCCGCCGGCAAGCTGTTCGATCATCTGATAAAACGGAGACAGCAGAAATACCGCCTCAAACAGAAATCCGGTCCCTTTCTGAATCAGATACGGCAGACGGGAATCATGCTTGTACTGCACAAATGTTTCCCATCTTTCCTTTGTATAGACATCGCTTACTTCATCCGGAAGCGGCTCCTGCCGTTTCTGATCAATGATATGAAGCGTCAGTGCATCATAAATCAAAGATAACGCAGACATTCCAAGCAGAATCAGACGAAGTGGCATACCAGTGTATTCTTCCTTTCCATTCCGGCATCTCCTGCCGGTTCAGCTTGTCCATTTTATCACATGTCCAGAATATACGGTATTCTGTTACCAGTTTCAGAATGCATGACAAAAAACATGACAGAAAAAGTTTCTGCCTGTTAAAATCAGGCATCAGTCTGTCTGCGGATACTGCAGCCGGAAATACATATCGATAAAGATCTTGTTCGCGGCTGCCGCAGTAATGATATCCATCATTCCGGACTCACTGGTTTCCTGACGTACCGGCTGTGATTCAAATTCTTTCAGATGTGCTTTCAGAGATTTGACAAACAGTGTATAGAACTCTTCCGGAGATTCTGCACCGGTACAGTCCGACAGCACATTGCGGATCTGATCCATGGAGAGCACAGTCTTCATCACTGCCACAAACAGCAATGCAGATATCCGCTCCCTGCTGTAGATCTTCTTCCCTTCCCGGGAGATGATCTTCAGCTTCACATAATTTGAAATCATGGATGGCGTCACCCCCATACCGAACGGCTCGAGATAGGAGTTGATGAATTTTGTCACCTGATCCAGATACAGCCCGACATCCGGGATCTCATTCCATGCCGGAAGCGAAAATGCGCTCAGTTCATTGAATACATGTTCCTGTTTCATACACACATGATAAATTCGGAAGAAGAAAAACGTCAAACAATTTCATCAATATCTGTTGACAGGTTATTGCATATCCGTTACATTTTAATTGCACATCGGTTATTGATTAACCGTTTAGAAGTTTTCAGAATCAGGAGGTATATGCTTATGACCGCTATGAAACAAACTGCATCAGTGTTTCGGCTGAAAGACCCGGTATCGTGTCTGACGCATTTTTCCGGGTTTCTGATCAGTCTTCCCGCAGGCTACGCCCTGCTGCTGGACGCTGCAGCGAAACAATGCAGTCTGAAAACACTGATCGGCCTTGCGATCTTTTCCGTCTCTCTTTCCCTGCTTTACGGAGCCAGTGCGTCCTATCATGCATTCCGGTTTGACTCGTGGATCGACGGACTCTTCAAGCGGATCGATCACTGCAGTATTTTTGTCCTGATAGCCGGCAGCTATACGCCAGTCTGTCTCTCCGTGCTTCCTGCCTCTTCCGGAAGGATTCTGCTTGCCGTCATCTGGTGTATTGCGGCCGCAGGCATCCTGTTCAAGATCTTCTGGGTCACCTGTCCCCGCTTCGTCTCTTCCATCATGTATATCGCCATGGGCTGGGCATGCATTTCCGTGCTGCCGCAGCTTCTTACAGGACTTGGTTCCGGTTTTTCACTCCTTCTTGCCGGCGGGCTGTTCTATACCGTCGGCGGCGTGATCTATGCACTGAAGCTTCCGCTGTTTCCCGGTTCGGAAACAACCGGTTTTGGCAACCACGAGCTCTTTCATCTCTTCGTACTTGCCGGCAGCCTCTGTCACTGGCTGATGATGCTGGGGGTGGTTACAGCAATCGGATAAGCCGATTGTTCGTTCTCATTCTGTTCAGAAAACAAAATGCTGAATAACAAACCAGAAAAAGGGGTATTGACGCATCCTGACCGGATGCAGCCGCATACCCCTTTTTATTCAGCACAGAATATCCGGTTTACCGCAGACAGCACACGCAATAAGTTCCTGCAATACCAGAATGGCTGTCCGGATAAATACTTCGGAATTACCAGGTGATTCCTCTCCCCCGCTCAAATACAATCTCGTCTGAAAATCCGGTTCCTTCCGCTTTCGGAATCGAGACCGGAAGCGTCGCAGACGGAGAAGCGCGGCCGAAGAGGATATCCACCGCAGCAGGAATTCCCGGCCCGACCGGACCGGTCAGTTCACCCGCTTCATTTTTCACTGCTCCGACCGGATTATAAACCGCAAGCAGCGCATCTGCTTCCGGATAACATCCAAGATCATACGGAAGTCCGGTTGAAATCACAATCACAGGTATCTCACTGGCATGACACTGGCGGATCAGCTCCTGAATCGAGCTGATCATCTGTGATTCCGCCGGATCCAGCTGAGACAGATTATCCAGCCAGGAGGTCACAACAACTGCCGATACTCCCTGCAGATCCGCTGTCACACCATACAGACCCTTCCCCCAGGAAAGATTCGCATAACGTACCGGAGAATGGATCATTCCTTCCTCCTGCAGCCGCTCAGCACCAAACTGCAGCGCATCGGTTTGGGTACTCTGTATACCGGCAAACAGTACGGTACCTTCTGTTTTCAGCGGAAGCAGATCATTCTCATTGCGGACAACCGTCACTGTCTGATCTGCAACAGCCCGCTCACTGGTACGGTTTTCAGCCGTACCGATCCGCGCATTCGCTTCGCTGATCACTTCTTCTCTGCTTTTTTTCTCCGCACGGTCCAGAATCCCCCGCTTTGCTTTCAATGTCAGCACACGGATCACCGCTTCATCGATTCTTGTCTCTTCAATCGATTTTCCAACCTCTTCCGCAAGTGCTTCTGCATACTGATCAAGCGCAGTGATCTGTTCTGCAGAATCGACCTCCACTGGCATCAGCAGAAGATCTGCGCCTGCATTCAGTGCCCGTACTGCGGCATCTTTCGGATCAAAATGCGCTGCGATCGCATCCATTCGCAGACTGTCAGTCACAACCACTCCCTGATATCCCAGCTCATCCCGCAGAATTCCCTGAATGAAGGTTCTGCTGAGCGTTGCCGGAAGTGTGATTGTACTTCCGTCCTTTACCGAAATGCAGGTTTCGTTCTCCACTTCCGGAAAACAGATATGCGCCGTCATGATGAGATCCGCTTCCAGCAGATTTCTGAACGGAACCAGCTCTGTCTTCTCAAGTGCTTCCTTTGTCAGTTCAGAGACAGGCAGTCCGGTATGACTGTCTGTTTTCGTATTTCCGTGCCCCGGAAAATGCTTCGCGCAGGCAGAGATCCCATTTTCCTGAAGTGATGACGCAAAAGAGGACGCAAGCCTTGCGGCAAGCGAAGGATCGTCTGAAAACGAACGGATTCCGATGACCGGATTGGCTGGTTCATTATTGACATCTGCCACCGGAGCAAAATCCGTATTGAACCCAAGTGCTTTGAGCTCAGAGGAAAGGATCGCTGCAGAAGAGCGAACCAGGCCCTCCTGACCGGCTGCACCAAGTGCCATGTTGCCGCACGTCAGTGTACCGAATCCAAGCCGGGTCACATATCCGCCTTCCTGATCAATTCCGACAAGCATGGGAATCCCGTTTTCTTTACAGGCCGCCTCCTGCAGATCATATATAAGTCCCGCAGTCTGTTCCGGATTTCTGCAGTTCGAGGAAAACAGCAGATACCCGCCGTATTTATGCATTTCCAGCATTGTCTGAATCTCCCCGTTCATTACGGTAAACCCTTCGCCGTTATAGTTCTGCGAACTCAGGATCAGCAGCTGTTCGATCTTTTCCTTCGTGCTGAGATCTTCCGCAATTCCTTTTGCCCGGGTAAAATATGGATTTTCATCTGTCTCCGGCACTTCTGTTACAGCCGGACCATCTCCGCCTTCTTCCGTCCCGGTCGACTCCTGCCT
>JAFYGX010000207.1 GCA_017543025.1 Solobacterium sp. | reverse complement strand
TGGCTCTTGAGAATTTCAGAAATGTTTCATAATCTGCTTCATTCTGATCCGCATATGCTCTGGCATACCCGGTCATCGCCGTTTCAAAGCTGTCGTTTTTCCCGAGATACCCGGCGATCGCATGCCGGTCGCCTGTCTTTGCATGCGCCGTTGCCAGCGTCCATGCGCACATTAGGGAAAGCCCGCGATACCCTTCACAGGAGATGTTCTTCAGATCAAACGATCCTTTATCATCCCAGAGCTGACGGACATAGAAATCTTTTTCCTTCCCGCTGATGGTTTTAAGCCGTGCCCAGCCAAGCAGAATATCGCCTGCCGTCTGAATCGAACGCTGCCCTTCGACAACCCGCTGCCCGCAATTGCTGTAAGAACTCGCTCCGTAATATTCTTCCAGCACCGAATGATCCGCTTCCTTGATCTGAAGTACGAGCGGATCGCCGTTTTCCCGTCCCATCAGCACAAGGATCCAGGTCTGCCGGCCGACGCTGCCGACGCCGACAACCTTATGCGCAAGTTCCAGCGGTTCATACTGATCCAGCAACCGCCGGCGCTGAACCGACAGCGAGTTCTTATAGATTTCCATCATATTCGCAAGATCATAGCGGAAATCAAACTCCTTTTTTTCTTCCGGAGTCATATCCCGGGCAGAAACGACCAGCGGAGGACTGCTTTTGATACGAAGCTCTCCGTTCACATTCTCCAGCAGCTTTCCGACCGCAAATGAACTTGTTCTGGTCATCGCTTTCTGAACGGTAGAATTCATCAGCTTCGCCTGCTGTTCATCGATCTCATCTTTTCTGTCATTCATGAAGTTTCTGATATCGATATGCTCATACCAGACTTCCATGTTTCCGGAATCCGAGTGTTCCCGCATGGTTTTCCGGTACATCGCTGCGGCTTCATAAACAACCTGCTGCCGCTGATCTGCAGTGAACTTCCGGTCTCTGCCGCAGATCTCCACGCTCGCAAGCAGACGCTTGATATCCGTTTCAAACGGAGCGGGCAGGGTTTCATCAAAATCATTGATATCAAATACCATCCGCCGTTCCGCGGATGCATAGAGACCGAAATTGGAAATATGGGCATCTCCGCATGCCTGTACGGTAAACGGCGTTTTCGGTGCCGAAGCCAGATCATGCGCCTGCAGAACTGCAGCACCGCGGAAAAAAGTGAACGGCGAAACTGCCATCCGCTGCCGCCGCAGCGGGATCAGACTCTGTACCCGCGAAGCTTCCTGCTTGCTGATAAGCTCCTCTACAATCTTCCGGTTCGGTCTTACTTCCCATCTTCCAAGTTCCCTTCGCGAAGTGTCCTTCCGAACCTCTTTTCCTTCCTGTTTGCGTTCTTTAATCGTTTTCATTCTCTCTCCCCCTGACAAAACGGAATACGCTGATTGCCGGATCGTTCCGGCAATTCTGAAAAGCGAAGCATTCCGCCTCGCTCAGAACTTCCTCAGCATCCCTTTCTTCCGCTTCTGTGATCTTCTATCGAGCATGCGTCCGCTGTACCGAACTCGATCAGACCCGCATCGGCCGGGTCGGTAGATACCCTTCCGTCTTCAAATACAAATGCAGGGATTCCGACATCACCGATCGCTTTCAGACGATCAAATACCGGTTCGCTGTCACGCAGCCGGATAAACGCGCTCATGTTCCGGATGTTCTCTCCGATATTGATGTATTCGAATTCGTCTTCTCTTCCCTCGATCTGCCGGTGTACATAGTCGCAATACGGGCAGGTCGGCATTCCATAGATTTTTATCATATGCATTCTCTCCGCTTCCGGCAGTTCCATTCTCTGCCGGAATCTTTCTGTTCTGCTTTGATTATAGCTTCTTCTTTCCCTTACGTCCCGTATGTTCCTCTCATATTGCCTTATATCCGCACGGACTGCTGTTCCTCCCTGCGCCGATGAGAAGCCCGCCGCCTGTTCTGCAGAAATAGATGGTTTTTCTGATACAGAAGGATGAAAAACCCGTATAATTTCTGTCGGATTATTCATACATCAGGAGGTATTATGCGGCTCTGTTCAGTAAAACACCGGTTTCTGTTCTTCATTCTGACTGGTTTCATTCTGTTTTCTTCTGCCTGCAGCAGGAGCACTCCCGCTTCCGCTCCGCCTGCAGAGACACCATCCGCAAAGCAGAAAGATCATGACACTGTGGTCATCCTGCATACAAATGATGTTCATTGTGCAGTCAATGACAATATCGGCTATGACGGCCTGGCACTGTACCGGAAAGAACTGGAACAGGAGTATGATCATGTACTGCTTGTTGACGCAGGCGATGCAGTACAGGGCGGCCCCTATGGTTCGCTTTCAGACGGATCCGCAATCATCGATCTGATGAATCTGGCAGGCTATGATATCGCGGTGCCCGGAAATCATGAATTCGATTACGGCTTTGAAGTGCTGGACAATCTGTCGGAACAGCTGAACTGCGGATATATCAGCGCGAATTTCTGTACCGTAGATGATAAGCCGGTCTTTGACCCGTATCGCATCATAGAAGCAGGGCCGCACCGGATTGCATTTATTTCCGTCGTGACCCCGGACACCTTTACCAAAACACCGATCCACAGAATCACGGATGATACCGGAAGACCGATGTACAGCTTTCTCAGCGATCAATCCGGAGAAAAGCTTGCGGAATGCGTCCGGAAGTATGTCACCGAAGTCCGGGAGAAAGGCGCTGATATCGTGATTCTGGTTTCGCATCTTGGCGAAGCCGGAGACAGTGACCGCCAGTACTGCAGTGATCTGCTGGTGAAACACACAGACGGAATTGACGCCGTCATTGACGGACATACCCACCAGAAATACGAGGATGCCGTTACATCTCCGGACGGGAGCGAGGTACTGATCGCACAGACCGGAGCGAAGCTCTCAGCGATCGGACGCATCGATATCCGGCCAGACGGAGCCATGACCTCACAGCTGATCAGTACGGTGCCGGAACCGGACGGTCTTCCGTTTATTACCGTAACCCGCGGAAACAGATACATGTATGCAGACCCGGAAATGAATCAGTCGATTAACGAGATGATCCGTTCTTTCTCATCTGTTATGGATCAGAAGATCGGCGAGGCTTCGTTTGATCTTCCCATCCGTTCCGAAGAAGGAGAGCTCTATGAAAAACAGGAAACAGGCCTGCACGATCTGCTGACAGACGCATACCGGAGCTGTGAAGGAGCCGAACTCGCTCTGGTGAACGCGGGAAGCGTACGGGAAGGAATGGAGAAAGGCGTCATCACCTACCGCGATCTGATCGCTTCCATTCCGTATTCCAATGATATCTTCCTCAGGGAAGTGAGCGGTCGGGCAATTCTCGACAGCCTGGAATGGGGTGCGCGAAAGCTGCCGGACCCAAACGCCGGATTCATTCAGGGTAGCGGGATCACATACCGGATCGATCTGAGCCGTCCCAGTGCAGCAGTTGCGGATTCCAGCGGAGAATTTGATCATATCGAAGGGGAATACCGGGTCTGTGATGTGATGATCAACGGGGAACCGCTCGATAAGGACCGCATATACATCTGCGCGATGGACACGTTTCTTGCCAAGGGAGGCGATGGTCATAAGATGCTCGAAGAAGGGAATTATATATTTACCGGCATCACAAATATCGATCTTCTCAAAGATTTCATCCATGACACTCTGGGCGGTACGGTACCTGAGTCTTATCAGACCCCCGGCGGCCGGATCGTCATTCATTAACCAGGAAGCACAAGATCCGGATCACAGCCGCCAGAATGAACGGGTATTCCATGAAACATCCGTAACGATAACAAAACGGGCACGATCAGATGCCCGTTTGTTTTTCATATCTGCCGCATGTTCGTCCGAATTCACCGCAAAGATCACTGCCTGCGCCATGACAGGCGTTTACGGTTCCCGGCTGCGCAGGATCTCCGTATGAATCCGTTTCAGCAGGTCATCCGGATTGAACGGCTTTGCCACATGCGCATTCATGCCGGCTTTCAGGCAGTCACTGACATCTTCGTCATATGCATTCGCACTCATCGCAATGATCGGCAGCCGCCGGTAATAGTCATCATCCAGCGCCCGGATTCCTCTTGCCGAATCATATCCGTTCATGACAGGCATCTGAATATCCATCAGTACTGCATCGTAATAGCCAATACCCTTTTCTTTGACAAGCTCCAGCCCGGCCAGCCCGTTTTCTGCGCTGTCAACTTCGATCCCGTATACGGACAGAATCATTTTCACAATTTCCGTATTGATCTCATTATCTTCCACCAGCAGAATACGGCAGCCCGCAAAATCCATGACATCTGTTTCCTCTTCTGCGGGTTCATCCTCTTTTTCCAGCGATTCCAGTTCCAGCTCAACTGTAAATTCCGATCCTTTGCACGGCTGGCTGACGACCGAAATCGAACCGCCCATCAGCTCAACCACCTTCGCTGTAATAGACAGTCCGAGGCCTGTGCCCTGAATCCGGTTGACGGTGGTCTTCTCCTCACGGGTAAAACTGTCGAAAATATGGGGAAGATATTCTTCACTGATACCGATCCCTGTATCTCTGACGATAAACCGGTAACGGTTTCTGTTTCCGGAACATGGTTCTTCCTCTGCAATCAGACAGACCTCTCCGCCTTCCGGCGTATATTTGATCGCATTGCCCACAATATTGACCAGCACCTGTTCAATGCGCAGCTCATCCGCATTCACGAGAAGATGATGCACTCCTTCATGATGATACGTAATCACAAGCTCCTTATCCCTTGCCTGCAGAGCGGTGATATCTTCAATATGCCGGAAAACCTCGCCAAGATTGCACGGCGCATTGCTCAGCTGCATTTTTCCGCTTTCGATCTTGGAAATATCAAGGATATCGTTGATCAGCGAAAGCAGGAAATGACTGGAAGAATCAATTTTCACCAGTGCGTCTGAGACAGCTTCCGGATCGCTGATATGACTTTTTGCGATGTTTGTATAGCCGACAATCGCGTTCATCGGCGTCCGGATATCGTGCGACATGTTCGCTAGAAAATCATTTCGCGCCCGGGTGCGGGCTTCCGTGATATTCTTCTGGAATTCCTCCTCCCGCTTCATCTGCGCATCGATATTGTTTGTGCCGATGATCAGATGCTGGCCGTCTTCATCTTCCAGCAGCGTCGCCTTCATACTGACCCAGGTAGGCCTGCCGCCCACCATCAGCCGGTATTTCATGGTAAAGCTGCCGTCCCGTTTCAGAATGGACATCAGCCTGTCTTTTGTGAATGCGTCCATGAAACGCACGCGGTCTTCCTCATAGATCAGCCGGCTCATATTTCTCCGGCTGACTGCGAAGAATTCCTCGCCGCCTTTTTCGACTCCGAGATCGCTATATTCGGCAGTTGCGCTGTACTCCGAAAACTTCTCCGTATCCGGATCGACAATATAGATACTGAAATAATCTCCTGCCAGAGCCTGCGCAACCTTTGCGTAGGAAATCCGTTCCGCAGCGACCTGACGGTATTCTTCTTCTGCTTTCCGGGCATCGTTCAGCGCCTGCATCATGGCATGGTCATGCCGTACTTCTTCATCTACATCCTTGAACCCCATCATGACGCCGGTGCGGCTGCCGGGCATGAATACCTTTGCGATATCTACCCGGTAATGCCGGAGCCCGGTTTCCAGATTTCTCAGAAAGGTGACAGAAAACTGGTTTCCGTGCCGGAACTGTTCCAGAATATACGGCAGTCCAATCTGTTCCTGCATCCGTTCCTGATCTTCCGGGGCAACCATCGTCTTCACATACTCGGTCTTTGTATCTGTATACTTTGCATGACTCAGCGCATTGCGGATCGCTTCACTGTGCGTTTCATCGAGATCCGTATGGTACAGCGAGCCGTGTTCCGTAACGACATCATCGATCAGCCAGACCGTATGATAGGTATTTGTCAGTGCGGCAATCACTGCATCACGCACAGCTGTATCTTCTTCGCGCCGCTCCCGCTTTTCCGTAATATCCGAGATGAAAACGAAATATACCCCGCCATAGGCAAGCGTTTCGGAATAGTGGCCGTAATCATCCACCCACCGCACCGCACCATCCCTGCGGATAATGCGGTACTCGGCATAATCCATGCGGTCATCGCCGCTGTTAATCTGGTGCACGATTGAAGCAGATACCGAATCATAATCATCCGGATGCACCATGCCCCGGAAGGTAAATCCGGTGTATGCCCGGAATTCCTCCAGATCCGCACAGCCGAAGATATCCGCCACCGCTTTGTTTGCATAGATCAGCTTCTCGGGTTCTGCCGCCTGATAAATAAAGAGACCGCCGGGCATATGCCCGCCGATTTCTTCAATGACAGAAAGCGTCAGTTCATTCAGTTCAAAGTTCGTGTAGCTCATAGAAAGTTCCCATTTCCCCATCAGCAGTTTCTGCCGGTGATACGGTTATTCCGCCTCTTTCCGTATGATTCCGATGACAATGTGATGATGATCGCTTTCTCTTGTTCTGATGGTCTGCAGCGAATAAGGAACCGGTTCGCCGTCTTTCATCCTGCTGTAGTTCAGCCGGATGGTTTCTTCCTCTTCCGCAAGACGGATCAGACTGCTCTTGCTGAGGGCTTCCCTGAGCGCTGCGGCATCCGCTTCACTCACCCCTTCCAGAAGTTTCTCCCTCGCATCCGCAAAGAAATCTGTTCCGCCCGGCCGGATTTTAAGGTCGCCATCCTTTCCGGTACAGAATTCCAGATAGAAATCCGTTGTGATATCCACATAGTAGATGCTTTCAAAATCACTGGTCAGCGCCCGCGAAATGCTCATATACGTCTTCCGGGTCACCGGCCGAACCTCATCCTTGACTTCTTTCCGTTCAGCCAGGAAGCGTTCAAATTCCTCCGGCGGGACCGGCTTCGAGAAGAAGTAGCCCTGTACGTATTCGCAGCCCATCGCTTTCAGAACCAGATACTGTTCTTCTGTCTCAACACCTTCCGCGACGACAGGTACATGCAGGTAATCCGCAATGTCAATGATCAGTTCAATCATGCGTACATCACGGGTTTCCCCGAACGCGCTGCGGATGAAGCTCATATCCAGCTTCAGCGCATCGATCGGCAGATGCGACAGCATACCGAGCGACGAATAGCCGGTACCGAAGTCATCCATTTCAATGCGGAAGCCCATGCCCATACCGCGCAGTTCCTTGGCTGTGCTGATTACCTGATCGGAATCTCCGGTATAGGCAGACTCGGTGATCTCAAGCATCAGATCATCCGGACTGAGCCGGTATTCCTCCAGGATCTCCAGGAAGATGTTCTTCAGATTCGGCGTAAGCATGTCAATGCGGGAAACATTCACGGATACCGGAACAGAATAACCGAAGTGGTCTTTCCATTCCCGGATCCGTCTGGCTGCTTCACGCCATACAAACTGATCCAGATCAAGGATCAGACCGTTATCCTCAAGCAGCGGGATAAACACGCCCGGGCTGATCATGCCGAGTTCCGGATGGTTCCAGCGAACCAGAGCTTCTGCGCTGGCAAGTACCGGTGTTTCCGGCCGGATGTCATATTTCGGCTGGAAGACAACGGTAAAGCAGCTGTTTTCCAGCGAGGGCTTGAAGTCCTCAAGCAGGCGCTCTCTGTAAAGCTCCGCTTCATGCATCTGCGTATCATAGATGCCGATCGCCTTGCGGTAGCCGCTCTTCACGGTATTCGCCGCAATCTTCGCATAGTCAAAGCGGCGTTCGATCTGCAGCGACTTGTCAACCTTTGAATAGACGCCCATCCGCAGACGGACCCGGTTTGCAGAGACATCCTCGTCTACCAGTCCTTCCGACACCGTGTTCAGAATGTTCTCATAATCGTCCCGGTTCGGGCAGTAAATATAGAAGATATCCGCCCCTCTTCTGCAGCAGACGCCGCCGATTTCACGGGAGACTTTCCGGATGCGGTTGCCGATACGGGCAAGCACGCTGTCGCCGTACTGCTTTCCGTACCGTTCATTGAGCATATGGAAATGATTGACGTCAAGAACGATCGCATCCATCGGCATGTCGTGGTAATGCTGATCATACATCCGGACATAACGCAGGAAGTAATCGAGGTTCAGAAGGTTTGTCAGACTGTCACGCTCCGTGGATTCGATGATATTCCGCTTCTCGCTCAGTTCAATACACCGGTTGACGCGTGCCTGAATGATTTCAGCGGACGGATATGGTTTCGGAATGAAGTCAATTGCACCGATTTTCAGGCAGTCTACCTCCGCACTCTGATCGGCTGTCATTACGATTACCGGAATACTGCTGAGCTCTTCTTCCTCTTTCATTACCTGCAGCACTTCCATACCGCTCATCTGGGGCATCTGAAGGTCCAGCAATACCAGTGCCAGATCGTCTTTATGGGTCTTGACTGATTCCAGCGCTTCGCTTCCGTCCGAAGCATACAGAATTTCATAATCATCCTGCAGCATATTACCGAGAATCATCTGGTTGATATGCTCATCTTCGACAATGAGAATATGCCGCTTGAGATTCATGATCTCAGCATCTCCATCCGCCGGGAAGATCGGCCTCGCAGGCGTTTCCGCATCTTCTCTTGAGACAGCGCCCATGCCCTTGAGCAGCTTCTTCTCTTCGTACATCAGTGCATCTGCACGTTCAAATACATCGTGGAAGCAGCTGTCCGTACCCGGCTGATAATCGGAAAGACCGCCTGAAATGACGACTTCCTTTGTACTGATATGCTGTACCGAGCGATCATGCAGTGCCAGCACCAGTTCCTTTCGGATCAGATAATCACGTCCGTGCAGTATCACCACAAACTCATCGCCGCCGGTCCGGAACACCGGACTGTGCTGGAAGATGTCACAGATCATTCTGCTTGCGCTGATAATATATTCATCGCCCGCTTTATGTCCGAGCGTATCGTTGATCACCTTCAGACCGTTCACATCACATACGCAGACCGCAAAAGCATCTGCTGTTCCTTCTGTAATTGTACTGTCGATCTGTTTCTGATTCAGCATATAGGCATGCTTGCTTTTGACGCCGGTCATCGGATCGATCAGCGCAATGGTTTCCGCTTCGTCTCGTTCACGGACCGCTTTGTTCTCCCACTTGCGCATGGAAAGATAATTGGTGAGCATCGCGACAAGCGACAGTCCGAACAGTCCGACAATGACAAACACACTGGTATTATCTGCAGCGTGAAGCTTTCTGAGCTCTAGTGCAAGGAACTCTTCCTTGCTCATTGCGAGAAATCTGCTGTCTCCTGTACCGTCGATATATTCTGATATCTCTGCAATGATCTTATTTTCCCTGTCTTCATTCAGCCGCTCTGCCCAGGTCATTGCCATCAGGACAATAAAGACCAGCAGGGCCAGCCATACAATGATCGCCTTACCGAATTTCCGGTCATTGTCATTTCGGATGACCCAGTGGAAATACAGCAGGCCAAGCAAAGACCAGACCGCAAGCAGCACATAGGTCTCTGTCGCAATGGTGTAGTCGGAAAATGCACTCGGAAACAGCAGATAGACGACAAAAGCAACCAGAATGAACAGGCAGATCCAGCTCAGGAACCGCTCTTTCTTAGCCCCTTCCTCCCCGGACAGCTTGAACACTGCCACGGAGGCGAAGCTGTAAATAATCGTAGCGCCGATTGTCGTGGTATCCACGATCCATCCGATCGCTGTTCTGCCGACAAACGGAATCGGAAGCGAAACCAGCAGCACCAGAAGAATGGTTCTGACCGGAATATGTTTTTCATTGAGCTCGGCAAGCCGCTTCGGCAGAATTCCATCCTGTGCCACGGCATAGCAAAGTCTGCTTAACGTCCGCAGCATTCCGATAAGACTGGTCAGCACCAGCGACAGCAGAGATGCCATCAGAATATATACGCCGGTACTGCCAAGATAATGGTTTGCGGCATAAAATGCCGGAAGTCCGGCGATTCCTTCATATTGATTCAGATGCGTAATGTAATCAAGCCAGCTGGAACACCCTTCCGGATAAGCGGTGACGCTGAGCAGGACAATAAAAATATACAGCGCCGTCGTAACAGTCACGGAAGCCGCAAGAATACGGAACATTTTCGTGTGTTTGAACGAGTATTCCTCGGCGGAATGAGAGACGCTTTCAAAACCGATAAAGGCCCATGGCGAAACGAATGCGATATGAATCACCTGACTCAGAACGTTTTTGTCCGGGAGAAACGCAGGACTCATGGTCATACCGGAGCTGCTGTGCATGAGCATCGCTGCAGTAAAGCATATGGTAATTCCTGCTGTAAACAGCAGCACCATTACAACCATGATACGGGCAGTCGCCTTCTTGCTCTTCATGCAGAGAAGACCGACAAGCCACATCACGACAAGCGTGATCAGAGCCTCTCCAAGATAAACGTCATAGCCGAAGATCGTATAAAGATAGCCGGTTTTGAATACTCCCTGCAGGAAGTACCGCGCAAACAGCGGGATGCTGGTCGCATTCGCCCAGAAAATGGAGATATAGATCAGAAACATGAACCAGGCAATCAGAAATGCCCGGTCATAGCCGAAAATATGCTTTATATAGTTATAAAGCCCGCCGGAACCCGGAAAGTGATTTCCCAGATAATGATAATGGTTCGAAACCATCAGCATCATGACAAATCCGATCAGCAGACCGATGATAGAGCCAAGCGGCCCTGCTTCAGAGAGATAGGAACTGCTTGTAACAACAAGTGAACCCCAACCGATTGCTGAACCGACCGACAATGCCCAGACTGCAAGCATCGAAAGATACGGCTTCAGTTCGGATTTTTTTTCAGAAACAGGCGATGTTTCGTTCATAAATAAATCTCCTTTGCAAGTGATTGTGCGTTTCAGCGGGTGTTTCCCCATTCCGGCAATTTTCAGGCATGCGCTGCTGCACAACAGAAACTGCAGTAAACAGTCATTCTCTGTATACTCAGAGAGATGCCTGTATTTCACCTCATAACTCACTTATATATCTTCAATAATGATTGCATGTTTTTCCGTTTTTTCCTATTCACCAATTGCAGAAAAACCCCGGAAAATGTCTGCAGATTCCTGCCTGCAGCACAGAAGCACCTGGGCTGTTTCCACATCTATATCGTACTCTTTTTTCTGCCTGCAGAACGGAATTCTCCTGCGGACAGATTTTATTATTCCGGATTACTGCTTCGTGCTTTCCAGAAACCATCTGTCTTTTTCGCGGAACAGAAACCGCCTGCTTCGGCCGATCATGATCTCATATCGCTTTCCGACTCCGCCTGCAGCGCTGGCACGCGACAGAGGCCCGGCAATGATTCTTGTTATTTCATAGCGTTCTTCTCCGCCGTCGGTTTCCCAGATGATCGCAGTCGGAATAATTGATCCGTCCTTTTTCCATCGGACATCCACATCCACATATTTCTTCATCATGATCTGTCAGAGTCATCTCCCTTCCTGAAGTTCGCCGGCATACGGCGTTCCTTCCCCATTCCATATTGCGCGTTTTGCGCAACTGCATTTCCATCATACAGCTGAGACAATATTCTGTGAACTTCTTTCTTCCGGCTGATACCGTATTGATCCAGACATGCCAACTGCGCATCACTGAAGGCAAGGCCTGAACGAATTCCGCGCGGGATAAACTCCGCTTCTGTTCGTTCAGCTTATCCGGATACCGCTGACGTTACCTGCCCTGCGATACCGGAAAGGAAAGAGGGCTGCCCGTCAGAGGACGGCTGCCCTGGTGAGCTGCCAGCCAGGATTTCAGTTCATTTATGCGGAATAGAACATTTCTATTCCACGGTTCATAATGCTCTTTGCCGCATTGTAATCCCGTCTGTGATCAGGTTTGCATACCGGACAATGGGATCTTCTTCTTTCATCACATGCCCGCATTCACTGCAGGTCTGTGTTGTGCGGTGCACTTTCAGATAAGTCTTTCCATTTCGCAGTTCCGTGAAGCAAGGTACAAGCTAAGTTCATTTTTCGGTACAGGAAAGAAGACTTCCAGATTCCAGAAAACGTATTTCAGCGTATTTCAGATACAGATCTGCAGCCCGGTGTCCTGAAAAGACTGCCGCAAACCGGATCATTTCCACACATTGTCAGAAGGTCCATTCTCTGACATGTTCGGCTGACATGTTCGGTTCAGGCGCAAATCATTTCTCTTGACATGCATGAAACGATCTGCTAAAACTACGGAAAAGAAAGAGGAAGACCTATGAAACAGAAAAACATGTGTTGTCTCAGCTGTTGTCGGATGTACAGATTCACTGTTTTTATTCATGCGGTCGAGACAGTCTGAACGGCAGTTCATGATCAACGATACAGCGGGCGCATGATAAACAGCCCGTTTTTTATTTTGAAACACAGACGAAAGGAAAACACACCTGATGAATCCCGCAATCTTACTGGAATATCTCCCGTTATTCGCAAAGGGAGCACTGGTCACTCTGAAGATCAGCATTGCAGGAATTGCCCTGTCCTTTGTGATCGGACTGCTCTGCAGCGGCATACAGTTTTTCCGTATTCCGATCCTGCGTCAGATCAGTGGTGGTTATATCGAGCTCAGCCGGAATACACCGATGCTGGTACAGCTGTTCTTCATCTACTTCGGCCTGCCAAAGATCGGCCTCACATGGAGCAGAGAACTCTCCGCGATCGCAGCCCTGACATTCCTTGGCGGCAGCTATATGGCAGAAGCCATTCGATCCGGTCTCGAGGCTGTGGATGTGATTCAGACAGAATCCGCCATCAGTCTTGGCATGACTCCGTTTCAGGTCATACGCTTTGTAATCTTCCCGCAGGCCTTGGCAGTGGCATTCCCCGCCATTGCGGCCAACATTGTATTCCTCATCAAAGAGACATCGGTGGTCAGCGCCATTGCTCTGGCAGACCTCATGTATGTCGCAAAAGATCTGATCGGCAATGATTACAATACCTCAGAAGCGCTTTTTATGCTGGTGGTATTCTACCTGCTGATCCTGCTGCCGGTTTCTCTGCTGGCATCCTATACAGAAAGGAGATTACGCTATGCCGGATTCGGGATTTAGCATCCTCTTCAAAGGAATCAACTTTCTGCGGCTGCTGAAAGGACTGTGGGTAACCCTGCAGATCAGCCTGGTCTCCGTTGGACTGTCCTTTGTTTTCGGAACTATGTTCGGCATTCTGATGACGGTAAAGAACCGTTTTGTACAGGCATTCTGCTGGCTGTATCTGAACTTTATCCGGATTATGCCGCAGCTGGTCCTGCTGTTTCTGGTTTACTTCGGCGTAACCCGCCAATGGAACATCAATCTCTCTTCCTGGACCAGTGCAGTAGTCGTATTTACCCTGTGGGGAACCGCCGAGATGGGCGATCTGGTACGCGGTGCGCTGACTTCGATTCCGATTCATCAGTATGAAAGCGCAGCGGCGCTTGGGCTTGACCGAAAGCAGACCTTCCGGCACGTCATTCTGCCGCAGACAATCCGCCGTCTGGTTGCTCCATCGATCAACCTGATCACCCGGATGATCAAAACAACCTCATTGGTTGAAATCATCGGAATGGTAGAAGTTCTGAAAACCGGACAGCAGATCATTGATGCGAACCGGATGCAGTATCCCACCGGAGCGTTATGGGTATACGGCGCAGTATTTATTCTTTACTTCCTGCTTTGCTGGCCGATATCAGTACTTGCAGGAAAACTGGAACAGCATTGGAGGCAGATATGAATCAGGACATTCAGATATCCATCAAAGACCTTGTAAAAAGCTATGACGGTACAGGCGAGGTTCTGAACGGCATCACGCTTGACATTCATAAAGGCGAGGTTGTCGTAATTCTCGGTCCTTCCGGATGCGGAAAGTCTACTTTGCTGCGATGTATGAACGGGCTGGAATCCTACCAGAGCGGTTCCATCACTCTGGATGGGGAGCCCGTAAGTAAAGATGGAAAGAATATGACTGCCCTTCGTCAGAAAATCGGGATGGTCTTTCAGAGCTATGATCTGTTCCCGCATCTGACAATTGAAGAAAATATCACTCTGGCACCCGTTCAGGTGCAGAAACGCAGTAAGACAGACGCCCGAAATGAAGCAGAAGCTCTTCTGAAGCGGGTAGGTCTGCTTGAAAAGAAAGATGTTTATCCAAGACAGTTAAGCGGAGGTCAAAAACAGCGTGTTGCCATTGTGCGCGCGCTGGCGATGCATCCCGAGGTCATGCTGTTTGATGAAGTTACCGCAGCACTGGATCCCGAAATGGTACGGGAAGTGCTCGATGTCATGCTGCAGCTGGCCGAACAGGGAATTACCATGGTGATCGTTACACATGAAATGAATTTTGCCCGTGCGGCAGCAGACCGCATCGTATTCATCGATCAGGGCAGAATCGCAGAAGAAGCTTCTCCGGAAACGTTCTTCACCAATCCATCGACAGAACGGGCCGCAAAGTTTCTGGAAACATTCACTTATGAAACAAAAAAGAAATCAGGAGAGGAAAAATCATGAACACACAGAAATTAATCACTGCTGCAACAGCTCTTACATTACTTGCCGCCTGCAGATCCGCAAACACGCCGGCAGCCGCTTCCGCTGCACCCGAAACAAATAGAACCGGTACGGTTTTCCGCACAGTGGAAGAGATTAAAGCCTCCGGAACTGTAAAAATCGGCGTTTTCTCCGATAAAGCTCCGTTTGGATATGTCGATGAAAACGGAAACTATGCCGGCTATGATGTTTATTTTGCCGAACGGATCGGGCAGGATCTTGGAACAGAAGTAGAATATGTATCGCTGGATCCGGCAAACCGTGTAGAGTTTGCAGAGACCGGGAAAGTAGACATCGTGCTTGCAAACTTCACAGTCACGCCGGAACGGGCAGAAAAAGTTGACTTTGCGCTCCCTTATATGAAGGTTCAGCTTGGGATTGTCTCTTCAGAAAAAGACCCGATCAATGATGTGGCTGATCTTGAAGGAACCGGAAAACAACTGATAATCGCCAAAGGGACTACCGCTGAAACCTATTTTGAAACCAACCACCCGGATGTAGTGCTGCAGAAATACGATGCTTACGCTGATGCATACAATGCACTGCTCGACGGAAGAGGAGCCGGGCTTTCCACGGATAACACGGAAGTACTTGCCTGGGCTTCTGTAAATCCCGGATTTGTCGTCAACGTTGCTGCACTGGGAGATGTCGATTCGATTGCACCTGCAGTAACAAAAGGGAACACCACACTGCTGAATTGGATTAATGAGGAGATTAAAACTCTGGGCAGAGAGAACTTCTTCCACGCAGACTATGAAGCAACACTTCGTGAAGTCTACGGCGAAGACTCCAATGCCGATGACCTTGTTGTAGAAGGCGGCAGCCTGAACTGACCCTATGAATGCGCCCCGTATATCACCGGGGCGTTTATTATTCTTATGCACTTACAGTCTGAAACCGCATAAGCAGACTGTATTTTTCTTCCAGCTGCTTCATTTCTTTCAAGCGCTTCTTTCTGTTATCCGCTGCTACCTGATCCCCCATGGGAAGAAGCGGCTTTCCAGGCTGTACTGCCGGTTTCTTTCCACGCAGTACCGCCACACCATACAGGGTGTTTCCCTGACTATTTTATCGAAATCTGCCCGTCGTTCTCTTCCGTTAATCCAAGCGCACAGAGATAATCCATTGCTTCGTCAAACGCAGCTGTAACAGCAGTACCGGGCCGTTTCAGACCGCACTGCTCCGCCATGGCTTTATACAGCCCGTCCCTGCCGGCAGTCACATTCTGTTTCAGTATGGTCAGAAGCCCGGAAGCGAGCTCTTCCGGTGAGATGTATTTCACATCCCTTACAAGATCGCCAGGGCCGCGGAATACCGTTTTCTTCATTTCCTTCCGGTACAGGAATCCGTTTTTCCGGATAATCCCGTAAGACTCACAGTTCTTCATCGCTTCTTCATATCTGTCTCTGACATACTTCGTCACTTTTTCCCTGCCGAAGAACGCATAGGTCCGCCGGAGCAGAAGCTCTTCGGACAGCGGCGCTTCAATTTCAAGAATCTCATATACAAGCTTACGGTAATCCCCGCCGCACTCCTTCATCAGCCGCTCAACGTCGGCGGCCTGATAAGCGGGAAACGAAAGATGCCGTTCAACAGGATCTTCAAACTCCGTCAGCTGTGCAGACTTCCGGATCACCGTCATCGGTTCTGTATTCTCCGGTTCACTGACCGCTTCCGAAACAGCCTTCAGCAGCCGTTCCTTTTCCACTGCCTGATTGCGGAACCAGTCGCAGGACCAGACACGGTAAAACTTCCAGCCCATCCGCTGCAGCACTTCCTGCCGCAGGCGGTCACGGTCTCTTGTATTTCCGGAGGAATGATAGGTATCCCCGTCACACTCTACCGCAAGGACATAATCTTCTGACCCCGGTTTTCTAACACCCATATCGATCCGGTAGCCGGAACAGCCGATCTGTGTATCGACCGTATAGCCGTTTGAACGGAGAAATTCGCAGACCTCCAGTTCAAATTCCGAATCGGTCTGATCATAGCCGGACGATTTCTGTGAACGCTCCAGCGCAGCAGATCCGTTCTCCGCATAGTCAAGATATTCTCTGAGAAGCCGTGCGCCTTCTGATTTTGCACGCTCAAGATCGATGTCCGTATGATGCATGGAAGAGACAATCTGTACATTGCATTTGGCGCGGGTCACCGCAACATTCAGCCGGCGTTCTCCGCCCGCTTTGCTCAGAGGGCCGAAATTGAGCAGCAGTCTGCCCTGTGCATCCCGGCCATAGGCAACGCTGAAAATAATGGTATCCCGTTCATCTCCCTGCACAGTTTCCAGATTTTTGATAAAGAACGGTTCCTTTGCCTCGCTGCTGAAGAAATGCTCTGCCTCCGGAGCCAGAATCCTTCTGCGGTTCAGAAGATGTTCGATCAGATTCTGCTGGGCAACACTGAACGCTACCACGCCAAGGCTGCGCTCCGGATACCGGCTGAAATTCTCATAGATAAGATCAACAATGAATTCCGCTTCTTTCCGGTTCGTATGCGTTCTTCTGTCAAACAGACCGTCTGTATGAAAATAATCAATTCCGATTCCTGTATGGTCTCTTACAGATGACGGAAAGGTCACGAGATCTCCGTCATAGAAATTCCGGTTGGAGAATGTGATGAGCTGTTCATAGCGGCTGCGGTAATGCCATTTCAGCCGCAGCTGACGCATGCAGGTGGAGCATAGATCAAGGATGGATTCAAAATCCGTGATTGATTCTTCATCTTCTCCGCCGGCCGGCTCAATATTCGCACTGAAGAAATTGCTCGGCGGCATCTGGCGCGAGTCACCGACAATAATTGCCTGATCAGCCCGATAGATCGCACCGACCGCATCCTGCGGAAAGATCTGGGACGCCTCGTCAAATATCACCACATCAAAATGAATGACGTTCGGGTCGAGAAATGTGCTGACACTCAGCGGCGACATCAGAAAACACGGTTTGATTTTCTGCACCAGATCTCCGGTTTCCGTCAGCAGCTTGCGGATGCTTTTCTGCCTGCGTTTCTTTGCGCCTTCGTGCAGAAGCGTCGAGACGGCACTGCCGCCTGCGACAACATCCAGCGAAGGACGGGCGTGGGAAAGCCTGCTGCGGATGACCGCTTTACTGATGTCAAACTGCTCCCTGTCTTTTTCACTGAATACACTGACCGCATCATCCTGTGCGATCCGGGTGAACCCTGCCAGCACCGGCACACTGAGCAGAATTCCGGTGATCCACTGACTGTAAAAACGCTTCCGAAAGGAAGGAACCATATCTTCGACCGGAAGGTCTTCCCGGATTGCTTCATCGATATAGGACTGTATTCCGATCTGATTCAGCTGTGAGAGCAATGCCCGGAACTGGCACCAGTTCTCCAGCTTGTCGATCTGCTTTTCACATGCCTTTACCCGCTCCAGTGCCTTGGCAGCAGTGCAGTGATAAAAATCCGCTGCCGTTTCATCAAACACATCCGCCAGCTCCCGCAGTGCACGTCCGCCTGTCAGAAATGCTTCGGAAAGCGTCTGTCCGGTTTCCGCAAACTTCTTTGCCTCAATTCTGAATTCTGTATCCGTCAGCTTCGGAAGTACGCCGAATGTCCCGAAGCACGCAAGTGATTCCCGGGCGGTGTTCAATTCCGAAAGCAGTGTATTCCAGTCCGTGTACAGACCGTTATACCCGCTCTGAAAGATTCCCTGCACCGCGGATGCAGTCCGTTCAAATTCCGCTTCTTCTTCCTTCAGCCGCTTCAGTGTTCCGCTGATTGCCGAAAGTTCTTCATACTCCGGTTTTCTGCCGTCTTTCCGGCACAGATGGTATTCATTCTGTATCCGGTAATAATCCTGACTGAACAGACGGGAAAAGAAATTTCCGTACAGCTTTGTCAGCCGGTTATATGCCCCGGCCGAATCAAGCCGGTATACCGTCTCTTCATACTGTGCCGAAATGTCGCTTCTCTGCTTCAGGATATGCGAGCTCAGCTGGCGCAGCTGTTCAATTACCGAGATGCGGCGGTCCAGCTCCCGTTCCTGCAGAGACTGCGGTGTCAGAAAAACCGTATGTTCAAGCACTCCGGAGAATGTTTCCCACTGCTTCATATCGCTTGCGCTGCGTACCGGAATCCCGGTTTCCCCCTCAATCCATTCACTGACGGGAATGAGCGTCTCCAGCATCTCTCCGGCTGTCTTCAGGTTTCCTTCCATGCGCAGCTTTGTCTCATAGGTAACCTTCTGTTCGCGGTATCCGTACCACGGGTTTTCCTTATAGCGATAACCGACCGTCGGGACAAACTCCGCATATTGTCTCAGCAATGCGCACGCATCGCGGAAACAGGTTTCATCCCGGGTTTCGATATGCTCAAAATGCCAGTTCACATCCGGTGCGCTGCGTACGGAAGAGTGCAGTTCAAAGAGCTGATAAAGGCTCAGATTGATCCGCTCTCGTTTTCTGTGAAGTTCATACGCATAGCTGTTCAGCTGATTCTGGGCGAGCTTCTTCTGTTCGATCTCCCCGTCCGCTCTGGAAGAAACCGCACTGACATCTGCCTTCAGCGTCCTGCACAGTTCCTGAATGACCGCCTTCCGGCTAGACTTGTAACTGTGAAGCTCCAGACAGAAATCTCCCAGTCCTGCCTGCTTCAGCTTGGTGAACACCACATTGAGCGCAGCCAGCTTTTCTGAAACAAACAGCACTTTTCTGCCTTCACACAGGCATTCCGCAATGATGTTGGTAATCGTCTGGCTCTTTCCGGTTCCCGGAGGCCCCTGCAGAACAAAGCTCTCGCCGCTCCTTGCAAGCTCGATCGCTTCAATCTGACTGGAGTCCGCATCAATTACGCTGTGGAGCTCGATCAGCGGATTACCGGCCGGTTCTGTCTGTACTGTTTTCACCGGCTGTGTGATCTGTTCAATCGGGTCGCCCAGGAGATTCCGGATCGACTGATTCTGCAGAATCAGGTCTGTATTATTCCTGAGATCCTGATACATATTGATCTTCAGAAAGGAAAAAATACCGATTCTGCATTCATCGCTCACCGTCCAGGAAAGCCGGCCGAGCATCCGGCCTGTCTCGCTGAGATAGCTGTCCAGTCCTTCATCGCTGTATTCCGGCAGCCGGATACCGTATTCCGCCTCCAGCTTGTAGGCGAAGGTCGGATTGACGATCACTTCCGATTCTTCCGAACGGATCATATACGGATCAATTGCCGAACGCCGCGAAAGCCGGACGGGCACCAGCAGCACCGGCGCAAGATTCTCTTCCTCCGCAGCAGAATGATCCTTCCAGTGAACAAATCCGAACGCCATATAGGCGACATTCACACCGGTTTCTTCCAGAAAATCGTTTGCCCTGCGTTCAATCATCCGCATGGTCAGTGACGGATTTCCGCCGGTACTGTAAACAAGCAGCTGATTCTGTTTCCGGATCCGGTTCGAATACCGTTCCAGAAATTCTTCGCAGCTGAGCGCCCGCCCGGCAGAACTCTCCGGTTCGAATTCACCCGGAACCTCATCCGGAATCTTCGGGTCAAAAACTTCAAACGCCGCCGTTTTCTCCAGCTTTGAAAACAGCACCTGTGCGGAAGGCACAAGCACCTGTGCTGTGGTATATTTTGTATCCTTAAAGCTGATCAGATTGCTGCCCTTGCCGGTATCAAGCAGCTGTTCTGCCCATTTGTCCAGTTTCTCGCTGTTGATCATAATTATCCTGTTATCCATCCTGCGGCCTGCACCGCCTGCTTCGTTTCATTTATCTGAAAACAACGATCCGCTGCAGCAGCAGATCCTTCTGAAACTATACACTGTTTCCCGTATCAGCGGGTCTGTATGAAAACAGAATCCGCTTCCGCTATTCGCTGGCATGCCAGCGGAAGAATACGGGCATCTGCCGGTACCTGTTCAGAGTCCGGAAATGATTCCTTTCTGCAGCAGTTTCCGGTTCAGTTTGGCATAAATCCGTGCTTTGAACCATTCTTCTGAAGAACGTTCCGCCGCTTCGCCAGGCAGAAACCACGCCACAGCGGAATTCTCATCCGTTTTTGCCCGCAGAGCCTGTGAATCATCCGCCTCCAGCAGATAGGTGATGTTCAGATGCAGATGAGACGGCACATACTGTCCGTTTTTCTCATGTCCGTCGACCGTCAGCACTTCCAGGGAAAAAACGTCATCTGTTACCGGAGCGACATCCGTCAGCCCGCTTTCCTCTTTCACTTCCGCAATCGCCGCTGCCAGAAGATCTTCTCTTCCGTCCGCATGTCCGCCCAGCCAGCTCCATGAATGGTAAATGTTATGAAAACACATGAGAATCCGATCATGCGCAGAGTTCAGCACCCAGCCGGAAGCTGTCATATGCGCCAGCCGGTTCTCCCGGAAGAAAATATGGCTGTTTTCCTTCAGTTCGCTCAGAATAGCAGTCCGATCAGCCGCTTCCTGCTCATTGAACGGTTCGTAATGATTCAGCTGCTCAATCAGTTCCTTTCGCATTGCGTTCTCCTTACGCACCTATTTTATACGCTTTGCCAGGGTGTATTTCCTCATTCTTCTTTTCCAGACCGCTCACATTGCAATGCATATGGTGCAGCACCCGTCTCTGCAGGAGCTGTGAATACCTCTGGAGAAAGACAAGGTCCGAGCAGCAGCTTCTGTCCGCTGTGGTTTCTGATAACAGAAACCCGCAGAGCGCGTTCGAACCGGTTTCTCTGCGGGTATCACTTCATACTGCCCGTTTATTTCGTTTTTCCGTTCTTCGGTTCAGGACTTTTATGTCCTTTCCCGTAGCCGGCTTTCATGATGAAAGCCTGCAGCAGACCCTGTTCACAGCTTCAGACTGTGCTTGTTGTCATACATACTGCTGTCTGCCCGCCGGAACACATCCTCCACCTTCCGGTCACCTGCATATTCTGCCATACCGGCAGCGATTACGATCCCGCCGGATTTCCTGTGTTCCTGATTCAGCCTGCGGATCGCGTCCATCCGCTCATGAATGCGGGTATAGTCGCTGCCCTGCACATAAACCACAAACTCGTCGCCGCCGATCCGGAAAACCGTGCTTTCCGGAAATGCGTCCGTAATCATCCTGCAGGCATTCACAATATATGCGTCTCCGGCCTGATGCCCCAGTGTATCATTGACCGTCTTCAGATCATTGACATCAAGCACCACCATGGCAAACTTCACATCTTCCCCGTTCTCAATTCTCTCATTGAGTTCTGCTTCAAGATCAACATATGCATGCTTATTGCCCACTCCGGTCAGCTCATCATGATGTGCTTCATTACGGGCATTGACCAGCTCGGTCACATCAATGCACATGCCAAGCAGGCAGACCCTTCCCTGCGTGTCCGTAAACTTCAGTTTTGTGGTCTGAAACTGCCTCTGATTTCCTGCTGCGTCCAGCACATCCTCATAAAAGACATACGGCCTGTCCATGGCAAGCGCCTTCTTATCATCTGCCGCAAAATGCGCAGCTGTTTCGCAGTCAAAAATTTCAAAGTCTGTCAGCCCGACTACTTCTTCCGGCGTTTTCCTGCCGGCATATTCCGCAAACAGCCGGTTGCAGGCAAGATATCTGCCGGTCGCCGAGTCTTTGGAAAAGGTCATTGCGGGCATATTGGTCAGAAGTGAAGAGACAGACTGCGTCAGCTCGGCAATCTTCCGGCTCATGTCCGCTTCCTGCTTCAGCATGGCGTTTTCCTGCACCAGAGCCTCATATTCATGCCGTTTTTCCGGTTCTTCCACCGAGAGAACCGCAACCGCCAGCGCCATGGTTCCGGTAACGGGATTCTGCGCGATCCACCGGACAAAGCAATGTGCGAACGAACCGTCCGGCAGCTGGTCATCAATAAAAATCCGGTCTCTGCTTCGAACACATTCCAGCGCCGCCTTCATATAGCCACTGCCCGGTCCCTCTTCCGGTATCGGATACTCCGTTTCCGAACGGATCACATCGAACCCGAACGCCCGCATCATGAAATCCTGATAGGACCGGTTGGTGCGGATATACTTCACATGGCTGCCGGAGGAATGTATTTCCATAATTGCCATCGGAATCGTATCAAAGACATTCCGGAACAGATCTTTATCCGCATTGGTCATGAAGGACAGATCATGGAGACTGATCCGTCCTATATTGTTGTAATAATCCGTCTCCTCCGCATTTTCAAAGCCGATCTGTACTCCGTCTGCATACCGTTTCAGAATCCGCTGCAGCGGGATCGGTCTGCAGTAGTAAAATCCCTGCAGTCTGGAACAGCCGATTGTCTGAAGAAAGCGAACCTGCTCCTCTGTCTCAACACCCTCACAGACGGTATCCACTCCAAGTCCGCTGGCGATTTTCATCAGCTCGGTGAGAATGACCTTTCCTTCTTTTCCTTCATCCAGACGCGCCATGAAGCGCATATCAAATTTGATCAGATCAAACCGGATGCTCTGCAGGACGTCCAGCGTCGAATAGCCGTCTCCGAAATCATCCATCCAGACAGGAAATCCGAGATTCCGGAAGCGTTCAACCTGCATCTTCATGAAATCAAAGTCCCGGCCGATGACACTTTCTGTAAGTTCAATTGTGATCTGATTGCGGCTGATGCCGGAGGCATCTACCCGCCTGCGTATTTCCTCGACAATGTCACAGGATTCAAAATCAGTGCGTGACAGGTTGACAGACTGCGGCACAACAGGCAGTCCTGCCGCCCGCTGTGTTCTCAGCTTTTCCAGCACGCATTCCAAAATGTACAGATCCAGTCTGTACAGCAGTCCGGTATCCTCCAGGATCGGAATGAAATCCGCCGGCGACATGAATCCGTTTTCCGGATCAATCCAGCGTGCCAGCGCTTCTTCGTTGCAGACTTTACCGGTCATGGAGCGGATGATCGGCTGATAGTATGCCTGAATCCATCCTTCCTTGATTGCCTGATCAAAATGAGAAAGGATATAATGCCTTTTTTTCAGACGCTCACGCATGGAATCACTGTAATAGCTGAAAGCAGAGACATCTGACTTCAGCAGCAGATCACAGGCGATCTTAGCCCTGTCGTAAGCCGAACTGACCGGAACATCTTCAATACTGCTGAGATAAATGCCCGTTCTGACCGGCAGCATATTGCCGCCATTCAGCAGCTTCGCTTTCTGAAACATGTTTCGAAGTGTTTCTTCCAGCCCGTCAGCGGAAGCAGCAGCCGCAAACCGGTCTGCGCTGATATGACAGCTGTAGTCCCTGCCAAACGTATCAGCCAGCAGTCCGGCAAAAGACTTCAGCAGCCTGTCGCCTTCTGCGAACCCGTAGCTGTCGTTGAAGTTTTTCATGCCGTCAAGATCGAGATACAGAAACGCTGCCGTTCCGCCTTCATCAGAAATCAGTTTCCGTACGGTTTCTGCCACCTCCAGAAAGTGGGTCATTCCGGGCAGTCCGGTCAGACGATCGTAATAGGTTGCGCGCAGTATGCTCTCTTCATGAAGCACCTGATTGAATGCACGGTTCAGTGCTGAAGCCTGCGTATCATCTTCTGAGGTATACGCACCTTCGTCAATAAACGAAACATATGCCAGTCGTATTCCGTTTTCACGGTATACATGTTTCCCGACTCCATGAATCACATGGTCTTCCGTTCCATGATATTTCTTTCCGCGGAAGATCACTTCATATCTTCCGCTTTCCGTGATGAACCTGCGTACCGCTTCCTTCAGCCGTCCTACATCATCAGGGTGGGTATTCATCAGAACATCCTGCTCCAGCAGTCTGTACGCCACTTCCTTCTCCGGAAGCTCAAACAGTTCGCGGTAACCGTCCGACATGGCAAGCACATGTACATGACCATCTGCAAACTGATAAACAACAAGCGGAGTCGGTAATTGTTCCAGGCCGTTCAGCTCCTGATCGGAGAACTGATATCTTTCCATAAGTGATTCTCCTTGGCATCTGTTACAAAAAGGACGGCAGCTGAATCTGCTGTTTCTGAGCCGTACCCGGTCGCAGATCCGCCCTGAAGTATGTAACAATCATACCATGCAGGCTTCCGCTCATGCGATGCCTTTCCGGCAGTATTCTGTCATTGGCAGACATGCCGCAGGAATTCCCGGATCAGATCCCGTTTCTGTTTCATCCTTCCTTCTTCCCTCATTCTTTCCTTCATTCTTTCTTTCAGACAGCAGGCATCTCTAAGAGAAAAATCCATAACAGCAGATTATGTCATCCTTTCATAATCCTGAACGGCACAGATGCAACTCTGCGCCGGAAACAGCTTCAGAAAATCCGCGTGGATGAGGATTCCATCCATGCACAATGCAGAGCAAGTCATTGCGAAGGACGGCTGTCTCTCCCTTACCACCAGATGATTCCGGAGAAGAAACTGCCCTGTACGATCGGCGGCGGAATCGGGCAGTCAAGGCTGTGCATGCTGCTGCTGAATAAGGCTCATGTCGGTGAAGTACAGGCAAGCATCTGGCCGGATGAAATGCTGAAGATCTGTGAGAAGCACAATATCCCGCTG
>JAFYGX010000027.1 GCA_017543025.1 Solobacterium sp. | reverse complement strand
GAAAGCATTCAGACGAATATGCTGCCGAATATCTTCCCAGCATTCCCGGAACGGGATGAATTCGATATCTATGCGACGATGGATGCCGCAAAGGAAGTCGGCGGCGACTTCTACGATTTCTTCCTGATCGATGATGATCATCTGGCAATGGTAATCGCAGACGTATCCGGCAAGGGCGTCCCGGCAGCGCTGTTCATGATGATGTCGAAGATTCTGGTCAAGAACTACACGATGACGGAACCGGATCCTGCGGAAGTTCTGGCAAAGGTCAACAACACGATCTGTCAGAATAATACCGATGACATGTTTGTGACGATCTGGCTTGGCATTCTGACAATCTCTACCGGCAAGGTGATTGCGGCCAATGCAGGACATGAGTATCCGATTCTGCAGAAAGCCGGAAAGCCGTTCGAACTGATCAAAGACAAGCACGGTTTTGTGGTTGGCGCGTATGGCGGCTCCAAATACACCAACTATGAATTTGAACTGCATACCGGAGATATGCTGTTTGTATATACCGATGGTCTTGCGGAGGCAACCAATGCGGACAATGAGATGTTCGGCATTGACCGCATTCTCGAGGTGCTGAACCGCACGGAAAACGGTGATGTACAGGAATACTTCATTGAAATGGGAATTGAAGTCAATGCCTTCATGCAGGATGCGCCGCAGTTTGATGATCTGACAATGCTTGGCATCAAGATCATCGATATCCCGGAACGGGAATCGGATGGCAAAAATCCGAATGAAGAGGAATGAATACTTCTGCGAAATCACAGAAGTATTTTTTTCATCAGTCAGCAGAGATAATGGAAACAGAAAACACAGAGAACGGAGAAGAAAACCATGGGCCTGATTCAGAATGGGGAGAACGAAGAACAGATTGCAAAACAGCTTGCATCAGATACGGGCAAAGTGATTGCGATGCTGAAGGGGACACTGCGCAATGAACAGGGAACCGACCTTACCGCCTGTCTTCTGTATGCAGCGGGACTTGCGGGCATGGCATGTCATGAAGCCGTAAAAGCATCGAACGGAAGCTTTCATGTGGCGGCCGTAAAAGACGGCCGGAAATATTATTTCGGAGATTACGTAAACCGGTATCTGCTCGAAAGCCGGACAAGTGTATTTTCCTTCTGCAATGCCGTGACAGATGTTACGGCAGATACCGTCAGGGCACTCGCAGTCTCTGTGGTGCAGCGGGTAGGCGGCGAAGATCTTACCATATGGAATATGCCCGCAGATATCGTGTATCAGCGGATCAAGGCATGCTGGGATGGTATTCATGAAAATATGACAGCCCGCTTCTGCAAGGCTCCTTCAGAGTGGCCGGTTCTTTACGGCATTGTGATGCAGAATATTCTGATGCAATCCATTCGAATCGGTGCTCCTGCAGAAGAGGCAGGGCGGATGGCGATGGAATGTGCGCTTGTCATCTCCAGAATGGATACCGATTCACTGAAACCAGATTCCGCACATGCAGATAATAGGGCAATAACTTCTGAGAAACCGGACTGTCTCCATATATAATAAAAGAGGACCGTATGATGCACGGCCCGCACGGTTGACTATGAAGGCATTGATTCTGAGCAGTAATAACGGCGGAGGGCATAATACTGTTTCCGCCGCAATCAAAGAATACATTGAGGATCATGGCGGGACTGCCGATATCCGTGACAGCCTCTCTTTTATTTCGGATGCTGTGTCGGAAATGATCTCCTTTTCGCATGTTTTCGTGTATCGTCATTTTCCGGATATCCAGAGCGACTACTATACCGAAACGGAAAAGAAAAATCAGATATTCCGGGAGGATAAGGTGCTTCGGCAGTTTATCGATCTTGGACGGTTCAGCCTCGGAAAACTGATTCAGCAGGAAAACTATGACACCGTGATATGTACGCATGTATTCGGCGCAATGATGCTTACCGAAGCGGTGAGGCACTATGGACTGAATATCCGCACCGCGATTGTCGAGACGGATTACTGCAACACGCCGGGAAGTTCAAATAATGATGTGGATCTTCATTTTGTGCCGCATGACGGACTGATCAGCGAACTGGTCAGTAATGGCGTTCCTGAGGAGCGGATTGTGATTTCCGGCATCCCGGTGCGGAAACATATTCTCCGTCCGATGGATAAGAAAATCGCAAAACACCTGACTGGAATTCCTGAAACGCATGATCATATTCTGTTAATGGGCGGCAGTATGGGCTGCGGGCCGATTCCGGAACTGCTACAGATACTGAGCGGACGTGTGGGACCGGAAACCGATATCAGTGTAATCTGCGGGACCAATATCCGGATGCATCGGGAGATGGAAGACCGCTATTCCGGTCAGAAGAATATTCATATCTTCGGCTATATGCCGGATATGTCATGGATCTATGCGGCATCGGACATCTTTGTGACAAAGCCGGGAGGGATTTCAACCACAGAGGCAGGCATTACGCGCATCCCGATGGTGCTGGCAAATGTCGTGGGCGCCTGGGAGCAGTTCAACCTGAAGTTCTTCCTGGAGAACAATGCCGCAGTGACCGGAAACAACGAGAACGAACTGGCAGACCGGATCGAAGAGCTGCTCAGGGATCCGGAGAAACGCCGGACGATTGCGGAAAATATGCGGTCTCTCGTCCATGCGGATGCCGCGGAAATTATCTATAACCATATAAAAGATCTTCAGCGATGAACATCTTTTTCAGAAACGCATATATAACTCTGTCAGCAGCGGCATGGTCAGGACACAGAATACTGTGGTCACGACATTGATGGCACTGGAATATTCGGCGTCTTTGTCATACAGCTGCGAAAGCTGTGTGACTGCGGCTGCCGACGGTGTGATTGCGGCGAGGAAACTGATGTACAGGATGGTCTTTCCGTCTTTGACGAGTGTTTCAAGCGGGAAGATCTTCAGAAGCACCAGCAGAATGAGCGGGAATACAACCAGGCGCAGCAGGGTGATGACATAGATCCGCTTGTTGGTGAAGACTGCCTTCAGATCCATCCCTCCCAGCAGCATCCCGATCGTCAGCATCGCCAGCGGCCCAAGCAGGGCGGATACGCTGTCCATGGTTGTGATAACCAGCAGCGGAAGCCGGATCCTGCAAAGCATCATTGCCAGTCCGACGAAGATCGCAATCATATTGATATTCGTAAGAATCTTTTTCCAGGCAAATCCCTTGTCTCCGCCGATCATGGATTTCCCGTGTGTCCAGGTAAATACCAGCTGTACACAGAGGAACGCGCTGGAGAAGACAACCCATTCTTCTCCGAGAACTGCGATAACCAGGGGGATGATCAGATTGGCGCAGTTGGAGTAAATCAGAGAACCTTTCTCCACGACATTCATCGGCCAGATCTTCGCGCACAGCTCCGTCAGCCCCAGCAGGATAAACATGATGGCAATTGCCGCAGCGGTCGCAAGCAGGAAGCCGTCCCGGATATCCGGGGTCAGGTCAATCTGGAAGGATCTGATGATGACAACCGGAAGAATGACATAAACCGAGAGCACGGTCAGAACCTTACTGTCCGTGCTTTTCAGATGGCCGGTTTTTACGATAATAAATCCAAGCAGTAATATCAGGAACAGAGACATGATCTGTTCAAATAACAGCAGCGCCATGCATACCTCATTTCTGCCGAACGGCATTCTGCCATATCAACTGCTGTATTATACGCTGTTTTGCGAAAGAAAAACCGGAAGTTACTCCGGCTCGGCAATAAACAGAATGACGGTTTTCTCATCCGATGATATCTGAGCGCGTATGACCTCGAAATAGAGAACGTCAAAGTCATCCGTCCGATCCTCAAACCGGACCATTTCGCCGGCTTCCGGCAGACCTTTCGGGAACGCGGAACAGGGAAGTTCAATGGAAGAAGCTCCGTTATCAAGCGAAACGTAAGCTTCATGATCCAGAAGAAGAGAATGGCATTTACGGCTCATCCATACAGAAACTTCGGAAGGATCGATCACCTCCAGGGATCTGATGTCCGATTTGAAAAACAGCCAGTGATCGATCTGGAGACCTTCTTCTTCCCGGCCGATTTCATGGAGATTGTAAGAGGCAGAATTATGCGATGCCAGCCCTTCAAACACCAGACCGTCGAAATGCGTCAGCCGGACGGTGCGGTTATCATATGAAAAGAGGTTCATAACTACATTATATAAACTCTCATCTGAGGGGACAAAAAGAAAACGGAGTCCGTAAACTCCGTTTTACAGTAGTCAGATGAATTGCTGCTTCAGACCGGAGGTCTGAATGTACTGCCGGTACTCCTCGGTGAAGAGTTTGGTGCCAAGACGTCTCGTGCCGCCGTTAAGGTGGCGGGAGAGCAGGGACGCAATTTCCTCAATCGCACCGCGGTCGATAATATCCATCAGTTTATTATGTTCCTCCAGAACATCCGGAATATTCTTTCCGCCCATCATATCAAGACGGATGAAGCGTGAGTAATTCGGACGCGGCTGCGTCAGGAAACTCCATAACAGTTCTTTCCGCTGATAACGGAAATAGCAGTGATGAAACTCAAGGTCATAAGAAAGCACTTCGTTGGTCATCCGTGCATTCATGCTGGACAGATCACCGATTTCGCGAATCTTTTCTTCGAAAGCATTTTTGCGGAAACGGAGTTCTTCCTTCTGCAGGGGAGTGATTGTTTTCAGGCAGTCGGTAAGCACAGCAGTCTCGGTAACGGTACGAAGATAGATGAATTCATTGACCGCATCCAGATCGATGCCGGTAACCTTTGTGCCGACATAGGGAGTAATCTCCACAAATCCCGACATCGCAAGCCGCTGCAGAGCACTGCGGACAATCGTACGTGAAACATTGAACCGGTCGCACAGTGCATTTTCGCTGAGATCTTCGAAGGGCATGATCTGAAGAGAAACTATTTCCTGTTCCAGAACGCTGTAAATATCTTCGGAATTTGGTTTCGTCATAGGGATAAATCACCTCATCAGCCTCATTATATGAGGAATTTTTAATGCATGGAAAGAAAATTGCTCATTCCACACCATTTGTATACAAATATGAAAAAATTGTAAACCTGTACCATAAATAAGCATAAAATGGCTTAAACAAACGATTGGAAACGTTTACTAAGTTTACTAGTTGACAGCGCTTACATGATGACCTACCATGTGGTTGTCACTACTTGTATACAAGTTCGGCGAAAGCCGGACGGCCAAAGAATTCAGGAGGAAAGAACATGAAAAAGAATTTGGCAAAGGTCCTCGCAGCTGCGCTCTCTGTAGCGATGCTCGCAGGATGCGGAAGCAGCTCCAGTGCTGCTCCGGCACAGGAAGCACCTGCAGACGGTGCTGCGACAACTGAAGCAGCAGGAACAGAAGCTGCAACTGCTGATCTCGGCGATTTCGAAATGATCGTCGGACATGCACAGCCGGAAGGCAACCCTCGTTATGTATCCATGGAAAAGTTCGCCAAGGATGTCGAAGAGAAGACCGGCGGACACGTAAAGGTTACTGTTTACGGCAACGGCCAGCTCGGTACAGAAAAAGAAATGCTTGAACAGGTTGTTCAGGGAACTGTACAGGGTATGCGTGGTGGACAGTTTGACTTCTCCCCGCGTCTGCTGATGTTCACAGCACCGTTCCTCACACAGACAAGAGCTCAGGTTACTGCACTTCTCAAGTCCGACCTCGCTAAGAGCGTCTGCGCTGAAGCAGAAGAATCCACAGGCACAGTCATCATCAACCTCTGTGATGCAGGCGGATACCGTCAGTTCTCCAACAACACACGTCCGATCACCAAGCCGGAAGATCTCAAGGGCCTCAAGATGCGTACAAACGGCATGAAGACCATTGACATGACATTCCAGGCAATGGGTGCCAACACTGTATCCGTTCCGTATGCTGATCTCTACATGGGTCTCAAGACCGGTGTCGCAGACGGACAGGAAAACCCCTGGGTCAACGTTGTCGGCATGAAGTTCTATGAAGTTCAGAAGTACTTCACAGCTGTTAACTACCAGTTCCACCCGGATCCCTTCTATGTAAACGCTCAGTGGTGGAACAGCCTGCCGGAAGAGTACCGCAACATCATCTCCGAGTGCGCTACTGAAATGGGCGACTACAACGACCAGCTGATCGATGAGAACTCCGAAGCTGCAAAGCAGCAAATCATTGACTCCGGTGCAGAAGTTTATGAACCGACAGAGGAAGAACTTGAAGCATTCAAGGCTGCAGCTGAGCCGGTTTATGAGCAGATGGTTTCTGAAGGCATCTGCACTCAGGAAGAAATGGATCAGATGAAGGACATAGTCGCAAAGGCGAGCTAATCAAAATCATCATTCCGGAACACAGCGCACCTACTCCGGTGCGCTGTTCCTTTTTAGGGGAGAATAATTGTGGAAAAACTGAAAGAATTTGGGAAAAAGATCTTCACCGTATATTTCTACATCGGTGTAATCGCACTTGCACTCCTTGCAGTGGTGGTCATCTTCACTGTTATCATGCGTTACTTCTTCTCCAAGAGCTGGAAAGAGATGTCTGAGTTTAACGTCACACTCTTTGCCTTCACTACGTTCTGGGGAATGGGCATCAACGTAATCAAGAACGAGCATGTCATGATCGACATTCTCTACAACACCTTCAAGCCTGGCGTGAAGAAAGTTGTTAACATTATCAACCTGATTATCTCGCTGATTGTTGACCTTGTATTCACAGTTCAGGGTTTCAAGTATGTAGCTATGGCCGGAAAGCAGATCAGTATGGGTATGGAAATCCCGATGAAGTATATGTACGGCATCATGCCGGTAAGCGGTGTGCTCTGCGCCATCTGCATCATCGTCAAGATCATTGAAGGCCTCGGACCGGAACAGCCGGCCGTAGAAG
>JAFYGX010000206.1 GCA_017543025.1 Solobacterium sp. | reverse complement strand
TCTGAAGTACTGAATCTCACCTTAAACGAAAATGCACAATAATTCATAAATGCCCGAAACATCAATCACTGGGACAACAGACAATGCGCCGAAAACCGCTTAACAGAGCGATTATCGGCGCATTTACTTTAAAACTTGAGATAGCATCCCGCAAGAAACCGAGTAAACGACCAAACCATGAATTCTTTGTGAATTTCTTTCCGGCTTCTCCATCTTCCCCGGTTATCTCCTCATGTATGCCAGAGAATGCACATGAGCAGATAACGGCAGATCCGGTTCGTTTCGTTCCGCCAGGCATAATAAAAGACAGATCCGGAAGCCGCATTGCTGCGATTCACAGATCTGTCATCTGCATTCAGCCGTTATATGTCAGATCTTTCACCGTTTCGCCTTCAAGCAGTTCAACCGGAAAAATAGCCGGAAGCAGTTTCGCTGTCTTCGGATGTTCAATCCGGTCGATCAGTCTTGCGGCAGCTGTCTGTCCCAGTTCCTCTGCACTCTGACGGATGGTTGTCAACTTAGGCTCCAGTGAGCGGATCAGAGGAATACCATCATATCCCATGAAGGAGATATCATCCGGAATCCGCAGGCCGAGTTTAGTCGCAGCGTCTTGCGCACCGAGATAGGAAATGTCATCCGGCAGAAGGATGCAGGTCGGCCGGTCGGGCAGTGAAAGCATTTCCCGGATGATTTTTCTGACAAGAGGAATATTGTCATAAAGACATTCCCGGATATATTCCGGAGGCACCGGGAGCTTATAGTAGTTCATGACATTGTTGAACTGGATGATCCGTGTTCTTGTGACAATCGAATTATTATGTCCATGCACGAACGCAATCTTCCGGTGGCCTTTCTGTATGGCATATTCAACCAGCTTCCGGATTCCGTTTTCATTATCAGACAGCACTGCCGGAACCCGTTTGAACATATGATCCACTGTTACGCACGGAATCCCGCTTCTGATCAGCGCCTCCACTTCCGGGGTTTCAAATTCCGCGCAGACAAGACACACGCCGGCAAGATTATTGCGCATGCAGGCATCCGCATATTCCTCGTTTTCTCCTCTGCGGACGAAGGAGATCGTATAGCCTCTCGCTTCTGCCTCTTTATGGAATGCGTCAAGAATCAATACAAAAAACGGATGCGTCAGGCCTTTGCCACTTTTTTCTTCATAAACGATGCCGAGCCGGCGAGATTCTGCAGTATAGCCGGCATCTGCCGCAGCTTCCAGAATCCGGCTGATCCGTTCAATTCCGATATCCTGAATGCCGGCACCGAGTACACGCTGTACCAGCGAAGGATCTTCTCCGCTTCGCAGGATCACATCTTCCATTTTCGCTGTCATCTCATTTCCTCCCTGAAACAGATAAATACTGATATTAATGATGTACTGAATTGCTTTCTGAAGACTGCTTACAGAACCATTTTACCCTACGCCGCTGCGGCTGAAAAGAAACCTGCCGGCAATTCGCGTGCCAAAGCAGGGTTCAGGAATTCTTCCCCGAAGCCAGTTCAGAGACAAACTCTGCGATCAGCGAATTAATCCGTTCCGGCTGATCCGTATTGGAATTATGCCCCGCGGCATCAATCCACTCCAGAGGGATCCCGGTCTTTCTGTTCCACGCTTTGTTATAGCGGATACAGGAACCGGCATGGTCCTGTCTTCCGCAGATCAGAAGCGCCGGACATAAGAGCGCATAAGGCAGATCCGCCTCCATCGCTTCCCCGAGCATCCGGTATCCGTGCCCGGCAATTTGCGCATAACGCTTCTGGTCCCCTTCATACACCTGCATCATGGAACGCATCAGCGCTCTGCCGTATTTCGACTCCGCAACCCCTTCCGTACCAATTTTCATCAGTGCGTTCCAGGGATACCAGCGATATACCGGCTCCATTCGCTTCAGAAGAAAGATTTCCAGACCGGTGACATAACTGCGCTGCAGCGGAGCAGAATCAATCGAAATAAAACCTTTCAGTCGATCCGGATACAGCTGTGCAAACATCTGTCCGACATAGCCGCCCATTGACTGCCCGATAATAACCGGCTCTGAAAATCCTTCCTTCGTCAGTATTTCACTCAGCCAGCGCGCTTTATCTTCCAGATTGAAATACGGCTGAAACGGCCAGGACGCCGCGTGTTCCGGCGCATCCCATACAAACAGCGGAAACTCTCCTTCAAAACAGTCAATCTGCTTTTCAAACAGCCGGTGATCTGCCGTAAGTCCAGGCAGAAATACAAGCTGCGGACCATTGTGTTTCGCCTGTGTACTGATCCAGTAATGAATTGTTCCGCAGGCAGTTTCATATGCCTTTTCAATCATACTTATTTCTCCCTCTTGCAGCGCCGGCAATGCGTTCACCACTGTTATTATGCAGGAAATACAGTACTTTCTGACAGGCAGTTTTCCATGCACGCAAAAAATAAGCCGTCATTATCTCTTCGTCGAAAAATCACAGTATCCGTTCTCTGTCATCTTCAGATTGTCCGTACAGTGAATATGAAAGGATCCTCCCGTAACAGGCAGCGAAGTCTGTCACAGAAAGATCCTGTTCTTATCTCATCTGCATTTGCAGAAGAAATCAATCACTTGCGTATGTGTTACCTGCAGGCGTAGAAGCCAATGCCTTCATCTTTCCAGCCAATACTGATGAGATGCGCTTTCTCCTGTGCATTGGAGGTATAGTGGTGTGACCCTGCTCCGATGCAGTTCGGGTTGTAGAGACGATACATCGCTACACCCTGTGCATCATCCGCATACCAGCCGATTCCTTCATCCTTCCAGCCAATGCTTATGAGATGATCACGTTCCTCTTTGCTGGAGGTGTAATGATGATCGCCTGCATTCTCATTGTACAGACGATACATCGGAGTATTGGAACTCGACGGAGCGGTAAATCCTTCCCCTTCATAGTTCCATCCTGTCTTCACCAGCATGTCCTTCTCCTGCTCATTTCCGGTATAGAAATGCTCACCGCTGTTGGGATTGTACATCCGGTACATCTTCACCGTGTCTCCGCTTGGTACCGGAGTCGGTGTTGGTGTTGGTGTCGGAACCGGAGTCGGTGTGACTGCCGGAGTTGATGTTGGTGCAGGTGAAGGTGTCGAAGTTGGTGTCGGAGTTGGGGTGGAAGGCGGCGTCGGCTTTGAGGAGGGAGTCGGAGAAGGTGCTGCAGATTCAGTGACAGTTACCGTGCAAAGCGCAGATTTATTACTTCCGTCTGCAGCTGTAACAATGATTGTCGCCGTTCCCTTCGATACCGCTCTGACATTGCCGTTACTGTCGACGGTCGCCACCGATGGATTGTTGCTCTTCCATGTGACTGTTTTATTTGCCGCATTGGAAGGTTCCAAAACCGCTTTAAGCGTTTCAGATGTTCCTTTTTTCAAAGACAGGGCGGTTTTGTTCAGCGAAATCCGCTCCACCATTCCATCTTTCGGATTTTTCACAGTTATATAGCAGGTTGCTGTAATGTTCCCATCTGCCGTAGTCGCTGTGATGTAGGTGGTCCCTGCACTGACTGCAGTTATAGTTCCGTTCTGGTCAACTTCTGCGACAGCAGGATCATTGGCTGCCCATTTGACTTCTTTATGATCCGCATCCTCCGGTAAAACCTTCGCCTCTGCTTTTGTATTTTCTCCCCGGTAAAGAATCAGCGAATTGGGAGACACCTGAACGGAATCCGGATGAATCGTATCTGTAACTATGACAGTCGCAGTACCGATCATACCGTTATCACCCGAAATGGCTGAAATCGTTGTCGTTCCGGCTTTCACTCCCGTCACAACTCCATTCGCATTAACACTTGCGATTCTGTCGTCGCTGGAGACCCATAACACATCCGTTCTATCCGGATTGTTCGGATTGAATGAAACATTCATCTCTGCAGTGCCGTTAACTTTAATCTGTTTCCTGCTCGGAGACACATAAATCTCCTGCGGGTGAATGATATCCTGAACGGTTACACGGCATTGAGCAGTACATCCTCCGCTGCCGGATGTAATTGTAATAACTGCTGCCCCGGCACTGATTCCTTTCACCGTCCCATTCGAATCTACCGTTACGACCGCTTCATTACTGGAAGTCCATTTCAAGGTTGCATCATCCGCTTCCGACGGATAAACAGATGTAAATATTGTTGTTTCACACCCTGTTTTCAGCGTCACATGCTCTGTCGCAAAGATCGATGAAACAGGAATCGTTTCTGCAACTGTAACGGTGCATTGGGCAGTATACCCGCCATCCTCTGTTCTCGCAGTGATGACTGCAGTGCCTGCTGCTTCGCCTGTGACAGTTCCCTGATTGTCTACTGTCGCCACCGTTGTATCATCGCTTGTCCAGATGACATTCTGATTATCCGCATTTGACGGACTGATGTATGCCCGAAGCTTAAAGCTGCTGTTTTTCTTGATCTTTCGCGAAGTGGTGCTCAGTTCAATACCGGCAGCCTTAATCGTCTTCACTACAGTCACTCTGCATTGCGCTGTCAGTCCGCCGTCCTCCGACGTCGCGATAATGGTCGCAGTACCTTCCGAGATTCCTGTCACATTTCCTTCCGAATCAACATACGCAACCGCGTTATTGTCAGAACTCCATGTTATGTTTCTGTTATCCGCATCGGCAGGATATAAGATCGCTTTCAGCCTGAACGAATCTGCTATTCTGATCGTCCTGTTTGTTTCCCTCAGATTCAAGCTGGTCGGATGAATCTTTTCAGAGACCGTAATCTCGACACTGCCTTCCCGTCCTCCGGCTTTCGTTCTGCCCGTAATAACCGTCTTGCCGGCTTTCATGCCGGTAACCAGTCCGGTTTCAGAAACTGTCGCCACATCCGGTTTTTCCGAAGACCATTCAATCTCTTTATTATCCGCATTTTCCGGTGAAATCGAGAAGGTCAGCTGGCAGGTTTCCTCCGGTCTGATTACTCTGCTTCCATTAATCCAGACACTGAGATATTCCGGAATTATTTCCTTCACAACCTGCAGCTCTGTTTCTGTCTGTTTCGGATCGCCGTTCTTCATTCTGACACCGATACGGACAGTCCCTTCGGCTTTCGCAGTTACGATTCCATGTTCATCCACCTCTGCGATCGACGGATCATTCGAGTAATAAACCACTTCCCTGTCATCCGCATTTTCAGGCAGTACCTTTCCCCGCATGACTGCAGTTTCGCCGATTTTCAATACATAGCGGCTCAGTGACAGACTGATTGATTCCGGCTGAATCACATCCGCTACCGTAATCTCATATTCTCCGGTTTTATTTCCGTCTTCCGTAATCGCTTTAATTACCGCAGTGCCTGCACTAACGCCCGTAACATACCCGAACGTCGCATCCACTTCCGCAACTCCAGGCTGTTCCGATTCCCATCTGACATTCCTGTTATCTGAATCATATGGGTAAACGGTTGCGTACAGGAAAATCATTTCTCCTTTCTTGATGCAGGATGTGCTGCCGTAGATGCTTACGGAAGCAGGATGAATGACATTTGAAACTTTCACATTACACGTATCTGTATAACTGCCATCTACGGTTGTAACCGTAATTACAGCATCTCCTTCTGCTACCGCAGTTACCACGCCTGACTCATTTACCGTCGCAACCGATTCCTTACTGGAGCTCCATCTGACATCTGTGTAATCTGCATCATTCGGCTGCAGTGAAAAGTAAAGAGGCCGCGAGCTTCCGGGTTTTAACTGAATTTCATGTTCATACAGACTGATCGATTCCGGATGAACCTCAGCAATGACGGTTATTTTCGCTTCACTCTTAATGTGACCGTCCACCGTTTCAACCGTGATGGTCACATCACCCGGTGCAACGCCGGTCACTGTGCCGTCAGCGCTTACCGTCGCAATTTTCTCGTCACTTGAAGTATAGGTAACATTCTGGTTATCCGCGTCTTCCGGCTGAATGAGCGGCGTAATCTTTGTGGTTCGATTCACTTTGATTACTCCTGAGCCCCACGAAAGCCCCATGCCGGTCGGATGAATCGTTTTTGTTACAGTAATCAGTTTGCTGTCCGTCTGTTCTCCATCGGCCGTCTTTACATATAGATATGCCTTTCCTTCTTTCAACCCTGTAACAATCGCTTTATTATCCTTCTGTTCCAGCTTCAGAACCGGCGAATCAACAGACCAGATCAGATCTGTGTTCTGCGCATTATCCGGCACAACCACAGCCTCAATTTCACGCGGTGCATTCGGTTTAATCTGCACATCAAAGGCATCAATCCAAACCGATTCCGGATGGATGACATTCGTCACTGTCACAGTACAGGATGCTTCTTTTCCATTTACAGTCCGTGCTGTGATAACTGCTGTGCCCTCATTCTCTCCTGCGGTCAGAACGCCGTCGTTCACCTGAACCACTGCTTCATTATCCGAACTCCATGTGACTGTCCTATCTTCCGCATCACCCGGATATATATCAGCTTCCAGAGAAGCGGTTGTCCCCGGGAGAAGCTGGAGTTTGTACCTCGAAAGATAGATTCCGTCCGGAAGCACCTTCTCTGTTACCGTCAGTTTACGGGAATCGCTCTTTCCGCCATCTTTCGTCGTCACCGTAATAGTTACCTCACCGGCCGCTTTTCCGGTAACAACTCCATCTTCATCCACTTCCGCGATACTGGTATCACTGGACTGCCAACTTACATTACGGTTATCTGCATGGGAAGGCACAACAACTGCATAAAGACTGATTGTCTTATTTACAGCCACCTGCTCATAACTCGAACTGATGTAAACATAATCCACCGGCACGCTGTTCACGACCGTCACGATGATAGTGCTGGATTTGCCGTTTGCGGTTGAGGCTGTAATTCTCGCTTTGCCAAGCCCTTCCCCATGAAGCGTGCCATCCTGCTTCACACTGACCACCGATGGTTTGTCGCTGGACCAGGTTACCGTCTGTTCGCAATATTCCGGATACACCGTCGCGGTCAGTTTGTAATCCGCGCCCAGTTTCAGCTTAAAATCCCCGCTGTTGATACCTACTCCTATCGGTTGCGGTGTTTCTGTAACAGTAAGCGTCCGTTCATCTTTCAATCCATTTGAAGTAACTGCTGTAATAACAGCCGTACCGGTTTTCTTTCCGGTTACCCGTCCGGTCGTTTCGTCAATCTCAGCTACATCCGGAGCGCTTGAAGACCATGTAATCGAAGGGTCATCCGCATCATACGGGTATATGTACGCGTCATAATTATTAGAATAGCCAACCGCCACTTCATCGAAAGTAGGATAGATATACATTTCAGACGGATAAATGGCATCTGTCACTTCAAGATCATAGCTGTCAGATATATTTTCCAGAACCGTAACGGCAGTAATCGTAACCCGTCCTTTTGATTTTCCGCTTACAAGTCCATTCTCATCAACTTCAGCAACGGCAGGATTGCTGGTATACCAGGTCACCCGTTTATCAGCCACATCCTCAGGAAGTACTTCCGCCGTCATCTGCTTGGTTTTTCCCAGCTTGACAAAGTTGCTGTACATACAATGCAGATATACTGTCTGCGGAACAATTTCATCTGTAACCGTAACTCTGCACCTTTCGCTGACAGTACCTGCCGCTGCAGTAATATAGCATTCCCCATAACCGACAGCCGTCACTACGCCATCTTCAACTGTCGCAACGTTCGCGTTACTTGTCTGCCAGCTTACAGTCTGAGGTGCATTTTGCGGATAAACAGACGCATATATTTCTTTTGTCTTCCCCTTATTCAGCTGCAGAACATATGTATTCAAACTGATGTAATACGGCTGAAATTCTTCTACCACTTCGATTGTGCATGAATTGCTGAGTGTTGTCCCTGGTATTTCTGCCCTGATTGTCACTTTTCCTTCGGAAACACCTGTCACAGTACCGTCCTGAGCTACTGTCGCGATCGCATTATTATCAGAAGTCCACTGCAGAGAATCATATTCTGCATTTTTCGGCTCTACATAAGCTTCCAGTCTGATGCTTTCCCCGATTTTAACCTGCCCATAGCCTCTGTCAAGATAGATATTCGTCGGCTGAATCCGATCCGTAACTGTAACTGTACAGAATCCTGTCACCTCTCCGATTGAAGCGGTAATCGTCGTTTGACCATCCTTATGAGCAGTCACTACACCGCTTTCATCGACTGTCGCTATTTCCGGACTCGATGACTTCCAGGTTACTGCAGTGCTGTCTGCATCTCTGGGATTTACTGTCGCAGTCAGCTGGAACGTTTCATCTTTCTTAAGCTGAAGGCTGTAATGATTGATGATGATTTCTTCCGGTTTAATCGTTTCTGTCACTACGATGGTTACAGTTTCGCTGATGTTGTTCTTTGTGCTGACTGTGATATTCGCAGTTCCAGTCGCATGCGTCGTCACCAGACCTGTCGCATCAACCGTTGCCGCACTTTCATTATCAGATGTCCACGTCAGCGTTTTATCACTCGCATTATCCGGCCATACTGCCGCATCAATCTTGAACGATACACCTGGGCGAAGCTGTTTGGTATCATTTTGCAGATACGGCTTCAGATTAATTGATGTCGGCAGAATCTCATCGGTAACAGTCACAGTACAGGACGCTGTTTTCCCGCCATCTTCTGTTGTAACGGTGATCGTCGCGGTACCGATACCAACTGCTGTAACAGCTCCATTATCAACGGTCGCAACTGCAGGTTTGTCGCTGTTCCAGGTAACAGTTTTGTTTGTCGCACCGGAGGGTTCAACCGTTGCGGTAAGCTGACGCGTTTCATTGGGGTTTAAGGAAAAACTATACGCATCCAATGTAACTCCTGTTACTGCAACTGTCGGATCACTTACAGTTATCTCACAGGTTGCTGTATATCCTCCGTCCGTGGTGGTTGCAGTGATTGTTGCGGTTCCTGCACTTTTCGCTGTAACCAGCCCAGCAGTATCAACGGTCGCAACTGCAGGTTTGTCGCTGTTCCAGGTAACAGTTTTGTTTGTCGCATCGGAGGGTTCAACCGTTGCGGTAAGCTGACGCGTTTCATTGGGGTTTAAGGAAAAACTATACGCATCCAATGCAACTCCTGTTACTGCAACTGTCGGATCACTTACAGTTATCTCACAGGTTGCTGTATATCCTCCGTCCGTGGTGGTTGCAGTGATTGTTGCGGTTCCGGCACCTTTCGCTGTAACCCGGCCGGCAGAATCAACGGTCGCAACATCGGTATTGTCGCTGCTCCAGGTTACAGACTGATCGCTTGCGTCAGACGGTGTAACCGTTGCGGTTAATGTCTCGCTTGCATCTTTGGTAAGTGTAAGTTCTATCTTATTCAGACTGACTCCTGTTACCGGAGTTACAACGGTTACCGTACAGGTTGCTTCAAAGTTCCCATCTTTACTCTTAGCAGTAATATCTGCAGTTCCGTTTGAAACAGCGGTTACTTTCCCAGTACTGTCTACGGTTGCGACAGCAGTCTTGTTACTGCTCCAGGTAACGTTCTTATTGGTTGCTGTTTCAGGTGCTATTGTCGCAGTCAGTGTTTCCGTACTGCCTTTGGCAATGGTTGTTTCTGTCTTGTTCAGACTGATGCCTGTTACCGGAACCGTCGGATTCGAGACTGTAACCGTACAGGTCGCTGTTTTACTGCCATCTGTGGTTGTAACAGTGATGTTCGCGGTTCCGGCACCTTTCGCTGTAACCAGGCCGGCAGAATTAACGGTCGCAACATCGGTATCATCACTGCTCCAGCTTACAGATTTATTACTTGCATTATCCGGCGAAACGGTTGCTGTAAGGTTTCCGGTATTCCCCACGGTTAATGAAAGGGTTGTTGGATTTACAGTCACTCCGGTCACAGGAATGCTTGCAGATGCATTTTCATAAGCTTCAACGAGAGCTTTATAATCCGCAACAGAAATCGCATCCTTTTCACCGGCATAAGCCCATGAATAACCGAATTCCTGCACAAAGTACTCAGCATAACCAAAGCTGTCATCATTTTCACCATAATAAACGGACGCAAAACCGGTTGCTTTGTGAGTCTGACCTTCTCCTTTATCCGTAAGATTTGTGTAATGACCAACCTGTATCCATTTCTCTCCGGGCAGGCCACAATTTTTTACGATTTCCTCCTTCTGCTCATGTGTCAGGTTATTCAGAGACCAGCCTTTGTTCTGCAGGTACTCATATACAGCTTTTTCCGAATCATACCATCCATCATATGGATCATTGCCGATTCGTTTTCCCTGCCCATATTTTCCGCTTCCGCCGGAAATATTCTCAGCTCCGGCAAACTCGCTCGGATGGTACATCTTTCCTTCCCCCACCTGGGCATTCGCATTGATCATAGTTTCCGCCATCAAAACACTGGAAACCCCAAGCGCAGAAAGATTTTCTCTGCTACGGCGATCGTTTCCGACCGCTATCATCTCCAAAGACAATTTGAACCCGCCCCAGCTCGTTGCAGATCCTTCCTGCCCGATTGTATTTTTGGTGTATCCGATGATATTTTTATAAGTTGAAAGATTATCTTCAAATTCGCCAAAATAGCTATAAATTATCTGTTTATCCTTCAGTTCCGTATCACTCAACTCATCCTTGAGCAGCTTAGCAGCATCTGCTGCACTGTTTCTCACGTCCTGACTTACCGTCGTATTCTGAGAAAGCCACACGAAAAAGGTATACGCATTTTTATCCTCTGCCGGAGTATAAGGTAATTCATGGTTCCAATTGGTCTCTTTCAATAATTCATCCGATATTTCCGGCATTGCTTCTGAAGCTGTTTCCTCATCGGTTTCTTCCAGTACAGGCTCAGCTGGTTCCTCTGACCCTTCTGTTTCTGTCTCTTCTGTTTCTTCCTGCAGTTCTTCTGCAGTTTCAGGCTCCTGTTCTTCTGCATAGGCAGACAGAATCGTACCCGAAGAACCGGAAAACGCAGAAACAAAAAGCAGTACAGCCGTTACCAGTAATGTAATGCTTCGTTTCAACAACTTTTCTGACTCCATCATTTTCTTTTCCTTCCTATCAGTGCACAACAAAACACGTACCCGACAACCATTTTCATTGTACCCTTAAAACAATGCGTGAAAACCATCAAAAAACGCGGAATTCACTTTCTTACTTCTGATTATCACTTCATCCCGGGCAGCTTCATCTGCTTATAATTCATCAGGAAAACAACAGAAAATAAATGCAGATCATGGTATATTACCATCCTGAACAATGCAATATCTGTTCAGAGAGGAGAAACAATGATGAAAAAGAAATTATCGGCAATCGCCATGACCGCATTGCTGCTGACCGGCTGCGGCAGTTCTGCACCGAACGCATCTGCACCAGCCGAATCTGCTCAGGCAGCTTCCCCTGCCGCAGCATCAACTGATTCTGTTTCCTTTAAAACGATGGGAGATATTTTTGCGGCAAACCCGGAAGAAAAGGAACGCGGAAATACGGAAGACACGTATTTTCTCGTCTTTGAGCTGAACGGAACGCTGTATCGCGCATATGCAGATCTTCCGACGGATGTCTTTGATCAGCTGATGAATCTGGAATTTGATGATCCGGATTATGAAAAGAAGCATCACGAAATTGCCGGTCCGCTGGAAATCCGGCAGTTTGACAATCTTACGGAAAAGATTCCGCCTCAGTCCGAACTCGATCAATGGGTTGGAAAGACGGGCCAGGATCTGAAAGATGACGGATGGACCGAAGGATATGGCTTTGATCTTACAGAAATGAACTTTTATCTGTACAAAGGTCCGTTCTGCTACAAAGTAAAATTCAAAAAGGACAAGGAATATGAGAATTCAGATGATTTCGATGTCTGGTCGACCATTTCACCGCTTACCATTGAGTCTGTCACATACGACGGAATCGGAAACGGTTCGGAAATATAAGCGACAAAACAGGCTGACAAAAAGGGGCTCTCCTTACCGGATGATAATTCCAGCAGGAAAGACCCTTTTCTGTTTTATAATTTTTGCTGTTTTCAGAATATCGTAACAGCTGATCGCCGTTTACCGCCTTGTATGTTTACGGGTTACATGTCTTGCACGGAATATATCCCTGCGACACTGCACTTTCTCTGTCATTGAACCCAACCATATGCTCATTTGCAATGTCTTTTACATGTTTGCAGGATGCAAGATGGAATTTCTTTGTATTTGAATTTCCGATATAAGGTGCGTCAACCACAGAGGGAGTCGGAGTTGGTTCCATGGTCGGAACGGGTGTCGGCGCAATGGTCGGAGCAGGTGTTGGTTCTCCGCTTTCCTTCACTGCGTAGAAGCCGACGCCTTCATCTTTCCAGCCGATACTGGTGAGATGGTTTTTCTCCTGTGCATTGGAAGTATAGTGATGCGATCCGGCCCCGATGCAGTTGGGGTTATATAATCTGTACATTGCAACGCCTTTTGCATCATCTGCATACCAGCCGATTCCTTCATCCTTCCAGCCAATACTCTTGAGATGATCACGTTCTTTTGCATTGGATGTGTAATGGTGATCTCCTGCATTCTCGTTATACAGACGATACATCGGAGTATTGGATTTTTTCGGTGCGATAAATCCCACTCCTTCTGCCTTCCAGCCTGTATTTACAAGCATTTCCTTTTCCTTTGCATTTCCGGTATAGAAATGTTCCCCGCTGTTCGGATTGTACATCCGGTACATCTTTACGGTTGTTCCTGAAGGATCATCAGTCGGTTCCGGATCCGGTGTCGGGTCAGGTGCCGGTGTCGGGTCAGGTGCCGGTGTCCCGTTTTCAAATTCCGCCACAAGGTTCAGATAAGCCGCAACCGGAATTCCGTCTTCTCCTCCGGCATAGCTTCTGTTGAAGCCGAACACATGGCTCTGTTTTTCAGTGAACTCAATATAAGATCCGTCAGTTGTAACACTGCTGATATAGCCATATCCGCCGGTTTTGCTCTGTACGCCGTTACGATCGGTAAGCGTGAGATAATGTCCAACCAGTACCTGACTGATATTTCTGAGACCCAGGGCATTCTGGATCTCCAGTTTCTGTTCCATAGTCAGATTACTGTAGTCCCACCCTTTCGCTATGATATAGTCATATACGCTCTTTTCCATATCGTACCAGCCGTCGTATGGATTGCGTTTACCGATTCCGAGGGATGCTTCCGAACCCGCTCCCTGTGAGGACCAGGAATATGCCAGGTTCTCCAGCGAAAGGAATGCGCTGGCATGGTCAATTGTTGACAGAGAACTCTGATAATTCGCATTGATCTCAGCTTCTGCCATCATGACACTTGAAACATTGAGCGGTGCAAGGTTTTCTTTCGCACGATAGGTATTTCCAAGCTGTAACTGCTGAAGTGCATATTTGAAGTTCTCCCAGCTTGTCGCGCTTCCTTCTGCGCCGATATGATCCGAGGTATAGGAAATAATTTCGGAATACTGCCTCGTGACTGACCCGCCGGAAACAGTTCCGTCATTCAGGATGCCGGCAGCCATATCTGCCGGTGTCATCTGATTCTGCAGCAGTCTTGCGGCAGTGGCAGCACTATCACGAACTGCCTGAGACTGATCCGTTCTCGCCGAAAGCCACTGGAAGAATGTCAGGGCATTCTTGTCGGTTGCTGCATCTGTAAAGGTAATCAGCAGTTCTTCCGGCTCATCCGATTCTTCCGCTTCCTCAAGCTCTTCCGTTTCCTCCTGCAGCTCTTCTGTTTCTTCCGTTTCCTGTTCTGCTTCTTCTGCGTTTACAGAATACTGAAACGACCCTGAAGTCGCCGCAAGCAGAAGTACTAATGCCATGAGTACTGCGAAAACACTTTTTAAACTCTGTTTCATTATCGGTACATTCCCCTTTCCTGACGACTGAACAAAACTGCCAGTCGAATATGATTTCATTTTACTACATCACCGTTTGTGCTGCCGGCAATCATACGCAGTTTCATTACTGTCTGTACACTCTCTGCAACTCTGCCGCGTCCGTTCATTGTGAAGTATGCGCAAACCGATTACAATGAAAACAGCTTCAGCTCATACACATAATTACATTTGGAGGAACTATGAAAGAATGGACACGCGACGAGCGTTACCGTGTGCTGAAACACCCGGATGAAATCAAAGATCTGTTTCTTCGCATTCAGAAATCACGCTACCGCCAGACATATCATGTACAGCCTGTCACAGGTCTGTCCAGTGATCCGAACGGCTTTGCACTGTACAAAGGCACCTGGCATCTTTTCTATCAATGGTGTCCATGGGGTGCGGTACACGGTCTGAAATACTGGTACCATGTATCTTCTCCTGATCTGATCGCATGGAAAAATGAAGGTATCGGTCTTTCTCCCGACCGGGATTTTGACAACAGGGGAAATCACTCTGGAAGCGCAATTGTCCATGGCGAGGATCTGTATTTCTTCTATACCGGAAATCATCGTGATGAAAACTGGGTGCGTACTCCGTATACCTGTGCGGCTGTGCTCAGAGAGAACGGAAAACCGGAAAAACTGGATCAGCCTCTGTTCGGCCCGCATCCGGATTACAGCGAACATCAGCGTGATCCGAAAATTGTATGGAACGAAGAAAAACAGAAGTACTTCATCTTCATCGGAGCCCAGACACTGGATCTGAAGGGAACGGTACTGATCTACGAATCAGCTGAACTTCTGAAGGGATGGAAATTTGCCGGACAGCTGAACGTGCCCGGATATGAGAACTTCGGCGGAATGTGGGAATGCCCGTGCATTCAGCGCATCAGCGGAAAAGATCTGCTGATTTTCTCACCGCAGTACACGAAACTGCCCGGACGGGGAGAAAGCACAAATCACAATGTTTACCTGATCGGCCGCATGGATTATGACACCCTTACCTTTACACCGGATGGCCCGTACCGCTGTCTTGATTTCGGATTCGACTTCTATGCCGCTCAGCTTGCCGCAAATGTTGAAGACCCGGATAAGGCGGTAATCATCTCCTGGATCGGACTGCCCGACAATCATTACCCGACCGAAGCGGAAGACTGGGAAGGCAGTATGACGCTTCCAAGAGAGCTCCGCATCAAAGACGGAAGACTCCTGCAGACTCCGATCAGCGGCATTGAATCCCTGCGGGAGACAGAACAGAAGGACATCAGAGAACTCCCGTTTGCCGGGGAACTGCTGGTAAAAACAGACGGCAATGATCTGAATCTTTCCCTCTTTGCAAAGGAGAACGGCGAAGGCGGACTGAAGATTCATTACAGCGCCGGCACAAAAACAATTACCGCTGACCGGACCGGAATGAATAAACGGTTCAATCAGAACGTATTTGAACTACTGGATATGCCGCTCGACAACGATCTGAGAGAGCTTCGCTTCTTCATTGATCACAGTTCTGTGGAGCTCTTTGTCAATCAGGGAGAAGCCTGCTTTACCACACATCTTTACCCGGAGGAAACAGAACGTTTTCTGAAGACGGACGGAAACGCTGAAATCACATGCTGGACCTATCGCGCATCCGTCAGAGATGACTTCGCGATATAAGGAGAGCGATATGAAAAAAGTATTCGCAAGTGATTTTGACGGAACGCTGTATTTTTACAAAGCTCCCGATCCCGACAAACTCCCTCCCGCAAATGCCGCGAAAGTAAAAGAATATCAGAATGCCGGTCATCTGTTCGGTCTATGTACCGGCAGACAGGTCGGAGGATTACTGCCATTTATCAGCGGAATCATTGAGCCGGATTTCTTTATTACCAGCAGCGGTTCAAACATTGTTGACAGGAACCTCAGAAAAATCTATCAGCGCGGAGTCGATCCAAAAATTGCAGAAGAACTTGTCCGGGAACTCCGGCCGAAAGGATTCCGTCTGACCCTTGATGTCGGAGGCGATATATGCGTCTTCAGCGAAATGGATTACCCCGGTAGGTATTATGTGATCAATGACGTACATGACCGTCCTGCCGGCCTCATCCATCAGGTCAGCGTTCACACGGAAGACCTGAAAGATGCAGAACGCTATGCCAGGATGATCAATGAAAAATACGGTGACTCTGTCGAAGCATTTCAGAACGTCATCGAGATCGATATTGCGCCGAAAGGCTGTTCCAAAGGGAAAGGAGTGGAAAAACTGCGGGAATACCTCGAGTCAGAAATCGGTCCGTACCGGCTTTATGGAATCGGTGATTCCATAAACGATCTTCCGCTGCTGCGGGCAAGCGATGTATCCTATACCTTTCCGTATGCACCAAAGATCGTTCAGGAACAGGCAGATTATGTCGTCGATACAATTGTGGATGCGCTGGATCACAGCATGAAGGAAGAGGTGAACGAACGATGAGTCAGGCATTACGTAATGCGCAGCATTATGAATGGGATAACGAATCCCGTATCCGTCCGGAAGAGCGGCCAGGTTTTCACCTCTCTGCCCGCGTCGGATGGATGAATGATCCGAACGGATTTTCGTTTTACAACGGAATGTATCACATGTTTTATCAGTATCATCCCTATGACAGCCACTGGGGCCCGATGCACTGGGGGCATGCGGTAAGCAGAGACCTGCTCCACTGGCAGTATCTCCCTGCCGCAATGGCACCGGACCATCCGTATGACAGAGACGGATGCTTCTCCGGCAGCGCAATCACACTGAACGACGGACAGCATCTCCTCATGTATACCGGAGTAATCCGCTATACGGACGGTGATGGCAATACAGTCGATATTCAGACACAGAATATCGCATACGGAGACGGAGAGAGTTATACCAAATCTGAACACAACCCGGTGATCAAAGAAGAAGATCTGCCGGAAGGCGGCAGTATTCACAACTTCCGTGACCCGAAGATCTGGCAGATGCCGGACGGTTCGTTCCGCTGCATACTGGCGAATGAACATAAAGGACACGGCGGATGGTTTCTGCTTTACCGCAGTGATGATCTGATTCACTGGAAGTTCATGCATACACTGGCAGAAAACGATAACCGGATCGGATTGATGTGGGAGTGCCCGGATTTCTTTGAACTGGATGGCGAACATATCATACTCGCAAGCGCCCAGGATATGCTGCCGAAAGGATTTGAATATCATAACGGAAACGGAACCTTCTGGCTGTCCGGCACGTATGACGAAGCATCCGAACGATTCACCGAAACTGCAGACCATGCAGTGGATTACGGGATTGATTTCTATGCCCCGCAGACAATTCGTACAGAAGACGGCCGGCGTATCATGATCGGCTGGATGCAGAACTGGGATACATGCAATCTTCACACGAAATCCACCCCGTGGTTCGGTATGATGAGCCTTCCGAGAGAACTGCATTTAAAAAACGGCATCCTGTATCAGACGCCGATCAGAGAGCTGGAGGCACTTCGGACCAATCACATTACATACCGGGATATACTTGTTTCCAACGGAAATCTCCGGCTTGAAGGACTTCACGGCCGTATGCTGGACATGGAGCTTGAGCTGAGAGCAGCAGATCCGGAAAAGATGTATCAGCGGTTTGCCGTCCGTTTTGCCCAGAACGAAGAATGCCGTACCGGTGTCAGCTTCCGGCCATTTGAATCAACACTCAAGATCGACCGGAAATTTTCCGGAACCCGGCGGGCAATCATCAACCAGCGAAGAGCCTTTGTACCGCATGACCGCGGTACAATCAAGCTGCGGCTGATCATCGATCGCTTCAGCGTTGAGATTTTCGTCAATGACGGCGAAAAAGCAATGTCCGCTGTCATTACAACAGATCTTTCCGCTGAAGGTGTTTCCTTCTTCTGTGACGGAAGCGTTCTGATGAATGTATCCTGTTATACACTCGACCCTGCAAACTGGTAATCCATAACTCCATAATCCGGCAGCACAGTCCCATCTGTGCTGCTTTTCGTTTCAGCCTGCACGCAAAAGAAAAACGGCACAACCGCAGCCGTACCGTCTGTCGATCCATTATTTCCCGAGCGCTTCAAGAAGGGCGAGCAGTTCGCTGCCGTCCACCATTTCTTCTGTCGTATCCTTCGCACCGGCTCCTTCACCAAGCAGAGAGCCAAGCAGGCCAATAACCTCAGAATCTTTCTCTTTCTTTTTCTTCTTCTTATCATCTGCCCCAAGCAGTCCGCCAAGCAGCGCTTCTGCAGCCTTGGCTTCTTCCTTCTTGGAGGAAGATTTCTTTCCTTCTTTTTCTGAGGTAAGAAGAGTGCCAAGCAGCGCTTCTGCAGCCTTGGCTTCTTCTTTCTTAGAGGAAGATTTCTTTCCTTCTTTTTCTGAGGTAAGAAGAGTGCCAAGCAGCGCTTCTGCAGCTTTGGATTCTTCCTTCTTGGAGGAAGATTTCTTTTCCTCCTTCTCCTGTAAAAGAAGATTGCCGATCAGTTCAAGCCCGCTCAGATTGTAGTCCTTTGATTTAGCAATTTCCTTCCCCATAAACATACCGATCAACGGGGTCAGATCATAATTGGATTTGCCGGTCTTCTTCGCTTTCTTTCCGGAAGACGTCAGTGCCGAATAAAGCGAGGACAGGATTACCGGAGCGAGTACAGCCAGTACGATCTTTGTCTGATCGGCTGTCAGTCCGGTCATTCTGGCGAGTTTACCGATAACGGAATTACTGCCGGAGCCGAAAATATGTCCGAGAATTTTCTCTCCGTCCGCTTCGTCCGATTTCAGAAGCTGCTCCGCAATTGTCCGGTCATCGTTATGGTCCTTCAGTGCCCCCAGCAGAGAATCCGCGCCTTCTTTTGAAGAAGCGTTATTTGTAAGATATCTCAGCAACATCGGAACAGCCAGCGGAACAATTCTTCTGACCTGTGCAGTGGAAAGTCCGGTCACCTTTGCGATATTCTTAATCGCCTCCTCTGAAAGCATGGATGTAAGCAGTAATGATAACAGATTCATAGATTCCTCCTCATTTATTTATATGATTCATTATAAATCCGACAGATAGTTCCGTCGCCCAAATTCCGTGAATTCTTCTTCCTTCATAACTCTGCCCGAAGGCTGACAGCAACTGTCCCATTCAGGTTATCTGAAAGGAAATCTTCTGTGTCTTCAGAAAACAGGGAATTACAGAGGCTGGTTCAAGTTCTGTTTTCGTTCAGATGATACTCATTCATCGTCTCCTGCAGCGCCTGTGCGCCAAGCAGAACAGTCTGAAGACATTTTTCTTCCTTCGAGTAATGGAGCGGCTTTACCTTTGCGCAGTCCGTTCCGCCGAGCAGCTCTCTGAACCGGCGGACATTTGACTGTATCACGGGACGTATTTCCGCCAGGTTATCGTGCGCCTTTTCGCCGGTCAGACACTTTGAGAGCACTGCTGTACTGCTGATCAGCGCACCGCAGGTAATGCCGGAATACATTCCTCCGCCAAAACATGCCATCATTTTCATATCTTCTTCATGCAGGCCGAGATGATAATATGCATTGCCTGCGTGAATCAATGTTTCTGAACAGTTATATCCCGCCTCTGTGTAAAAATGGATTACCCACTCCCGAAGGCTTCTGTTCTCTGTCGTTTCATTCATTAACCTGTACCTCTGAACTATATTTCAGCCTGCCGAGTGAATCCTCTCCACCTGATCCAAAGAATCAGATGGAGCTTCCAAAGCTTGTGTGCTTCGGACTACCCGACAGCCGATACAGCAGAATGTACAGACATATACTCCGAAGAGACATATATCCCATCATCCCCTAACAGCAG
>JAFYGX010000205.1 GCA_017543025.1 Solobacterium sp. | reverse complement strand
GAAGAAGGAAGGGCAATCCTGGAGGTCTATGCGCCGGAAATCATTCCGTTGGCTCCGGCCGTCTATCACAGCTATACCTGTCCGGTTTATCTGCAGACCGTGATGGGCATTCAGGATCGTGCATTGCTTGACGCAGTCCGGGAACATACACTTGGCACCTGTCGGAGCGATCTTTCAAAAATTCTTTATATCGCTGATAAAATCGAACCCACAAGGGGTTATGATGTAAGTAAGGAAACTGCTCTGGCGAAACGCGATCTTGATGCCGCGTTCCGGCTGGTAGTACTTGAAGGCGAACAATACAGAGAAAGGAAAGCGAATGGCTGAGTTACTGAACCTTTGCGTCGCGAAGCTGAAAGAAAAGCTCGCAGAAGACATTACAGTGATCGACATGCGGTCGGTCAATCCGTTTACCGACTACTTTGTCATCGTTACCGCTAGAAATCCGCGTCATGCCGCAAGTCTTGCGGATGATGTGATTGATGAAGCAGAGAAGAACGGGTTTGAACTTCGGACCAGAGAAGGTGCGGAAGGAAGCACCTGGATTCTTGCGGATCTGAACGATCTGGTGGTACATATTTTTACGAAGGAAGCACGCGATCTGTACAAGCTGGAAAACCTCTGGGGCGACCAGCCGTTTGTACAGATGGAAGAACAGGACTGAACGATAATCCCGCAGGATGAAGCTGTGCGGGAATTGTAGACAGAAATAACTGAACGGAGACAGGAGAACATTGAGAGTATGAATCGTATCGAACGTAAAGGGCCGAACAGTGTCACTTATACCTATACGGACACAAATCTTACCAAAGAGGAGATGCTTGGCTATTTTATTGACATTCTGAAGGACGATGACATCACGGCAAACGGATTGATTATGATTGCGCCTACTGATTCCGACCGGGATTGGCCGGGAGCAGTGACGGAAATCCCGGAAGTGCCGGATCGTGCGGAGTTTGTTGAACAGTATAAGGAGTCCGCGCTTTCCGGCATGACGGCAATCATGCAGTATCATGGTCAGCAGATGATGATTACGTACCGTCCGTCTGTCGATACGCTTTCGGTGATTCTGCCGCGGGAATTCGGTAATACGATCGATGACATCGAACGGAATGTGATTCCGGATGCGATCGATGAAAATCCGGGTAAATAGAATCGCCGCAGGAATTCAGTGAACAGAGAGAAACTGCTTGGGAAGAACGCTGCCTGAGCTTTTTCTGTGTGAGCAGACAGGGCAGAAATGCGGTTGGAAAGGCTGTATGAACCTCCGTCTTCGCTTGAATCCCGGCGGAATTTTGCAGGGAAGCTTGTGTATGAAAGTCTGTAAGAACCGGATTCAGAAAAAGGAAAGAAAATCTGCGTGGAGAAGCAGGGAGTATTTTCGTATAATGAGATGGGAAGGAACAGTACAGCACGGAAAACGAAAGCAGTCGGTAATACAGCCCCAGAGTAAATATTCCTGTAAACCACCTGAAATTGAACAGAAGAACTACAGGATCAGAGAACCGGATCAGAAATGGCACAGCCATAACCGAGAATCGCTGAAGCAGTCCGGGAGTGAGAGAGGGATCAGAAACCAGGATTGATGTGAATGAACAGATCCCCGGGGGTTACCGATCATACTGAAAATGATTAAAATCCGTATGTACTGTTCCGGACCGTCTATCGAGATCAGATACAAAACAGAAACCGATAAGGAATCGGAATTTCTGTTTTTTTTGTATCTGCAGCACATGTCAGACATGATCTGCGAATGTCTGAAGCCGTCTGTCTCTGTTAAGGTCCAAAAGTGTGCAGCGCTTTTCCGCATTGCAGAAAAAAGGCACAGAGAAGACTGTGCCCGAAGAACATCTGCGATATGGACTTCAATTATCCGGCTGGCGTTTCAATCGCTTCTGCGATCTGATCGCCTTCATAGACGCCGTTGAGCTTCAGCCAGCGCTCCAGATCTTCGGAAGAGATCGGCTGGGCAGGGTTCCATTCCAGTTTGTTGTCGATAATGATTTCTCCGTTTTCGACATGACATGCGATGAATGCAGGATAGTAAAGCACATCCCAGTCTGTCCGCAGCCGGTTGGTGGTCAGAGTCCGTTCCAGATCAGTAATGTCTACAATGTCGATCAGATCTTCCAGATTCAGTCCGGTGGAAGCCGCTGCGTTTTTCAGAACGGTGTTCTCCACATAGATACAGTCGTTGTTGTCGGCAGAGGAAAACAGATAAAAATGCGTGACGGCGTTGCCGGTGCTGATCGTATATTCACGAAGTGTCTCATAGTCCAGTGCCGAAGCATGCTGGAATTCTGCGCCGAAGGCAGTTTCCTTTTCCGGTTCAAATATTTTGATGCCGATCACGATGGTGGAATACAGCAGCATCAGTGTCAGCACAGTCATCAGAATACGTTTGCTCATATTTTTTACCTGCCTTATTATATCAATCCGTTAATTGGAGTACAATGAGAGCACTGCTGAGGTTTTTATGGGGAAATGGTACAAAGAACGGTATGTGAATCATCGCGACTGGATTCTGGATCATCAGGAGGTCCTGAGGCTGTCGGAGAAAGAGATTCTGATTGTACTGATGATTGATTTCATGAATGAGCACCGGCTTCCGATTACGATTGAACTGCTGGCGAAACGGACAGGTCTCGAAACGGACGACACGGATGATACGGTTTCATTGCTGTGTGCGAAGAAATATCTTGATATCCGGGCATCCAGT
>JAFYGX010000204.1 GCA_017543025.1 Solobacterium sp. | reverse complement strand
GAAGGCATTGCAATAGCAAAACGAAACGGAAAGTATACTGGCCGACAGCCTATCCACTATGATCATTACCTTTTTGAACAGCTTTACCGCCAGTGGAAAGCCGGTGAAGTGACTCAGAAGTATATGTGCAAGAAACTGAATATGAGCCGCACCACCCTATCAAGACGTATCACTGATTTTGAACACTCATCCACATTAAAAACGGAACAGATGATTGACTCACTAGGCCATGGATATGATCAGGTTTCCCTGTTTTGATTCATTGTTTCAGGAATTCTACAAAACTGGAATTTGTCTTTCTCATCTGGTTTTTACGGATTTCTTTTCCGTATCTGAAATCATTGCCTTTACCCTTTCTTTCCGTTTACTTGCTGTTCACCGGAAGGATCGTTTCCGATATTTTGAAGGTGTGCAGTGCTTCACCTCCCGGAATGTTTTGGCGAAATAGCTCATATCGAGGAACCCGCACCGCTCCGCAATTTCATTGATCTTTAACGTACTGTTCTGCAGCATCCCGCAGGCTCTTGCAATACGCAGCTCTTTCAGGTAACGGATCGGTGTCGTATGCATGGTACGGTGAAAACAGCGCAGCGCCTCGGATACACTGATTCCGGCACTCTGTGCAATCTGCTCGAGAGTGATCTCTTCACGGAAGTTCAGTTCAATATATCTGAGCATGTGTTTGATCCGTTCATCATCCCGGAACGAATAATCCTCCGTCCCGCGGTTTCCTTCCGAATGATTCAGCAGCTCCAAAAGAACGAAAGACAGCGCGTTGCGTACGGTCAGCTCGGATCCCGTACTGTCATAGGCACCAGCGTTCCATGCGGTTTCCGCATGCGTAAGGATTTCGTTTTGCCAGTCCACACGGTGATCAAGAATCATCGACGGAAACGAATGATCGTTCATCAGCGGTCCGATATACTTCCGGTAATAAATGGAAGCGGCGTCCCCGAGCACATACGGATTGAACACCATCGCGTGCTGAACCGATCCGCTTTCCAGCGGAACGGCGGAATGAAGAACACCGCTGTTGACAAACATCCCGTCCCCTTTCTTCAATACGGCGGTCACTCCGCCGGCAGATACCTCTTCGGATCCTTTTACGACTGTCACAAGTTCAAATTCCGGATGCCAGTGCCACGGGGTATCCACAATATCAAGGTCGTCGAGATAAAAGGCGATCGGAAACTCATCGGTTCCATATACCAGCAGTTCCTTTCCGGTGGAATCCGTCACGGTATTTGAGACAGATAATGGCATACTACCTCCAGAATGACGATATTGTCATAGTTTTTGACTGGTTTTATTATAACAGGTTTCATTTCAGGACAATATAATCACATCGAAAAGGAGAACTGTTATGTATGCAGACTACCATGTACATTGCGAATACAGCGATGACAGCCTGACCCCGATGCAGGATCAGATCGAAGCGGGCATTGAAAAAGGACTCAGCGAGATCTGCTTTACGGATCACGTTGACTATGGCATCAAGAAGGACTGGAGCGAAGGAAACATCGAATACCGTCCCAGTGACGGTGTAAACTATGGTGCAAATCACAGAGAACCGATCGCGAATGTGAACTATCCCCTGTTCTTTGAAGAACTGAAACAGAACCGGGAACGCTATCAGGAGAAGATCACTGTGAAGCGCGGGCTTGAATTCGGAATCCAGACCCATACGGTTCCGAAGTATGAAGCGCTGTTTGATACCTGGAAGGACTCGCTCGACTTTGTGCTGTTAAGCATGCATCAGGTGGAGGACAAAGAATTCTGGGCGCAGGAGTTTCAGACCGGGAAGACCCAGAAAGAATACAATCTCCGCTATTATGAGGAAATCTTCAGGGTCATGAAGATCTTCCGTCACTACAGCGTTCTTGCCCATCTGGACCTCATTATCCGCTATGACAGAAATGGTGTACTTCCTTTTGCGGAAACAGAGGAAATCATCGCCGAGATCCTGAAGCTCGCGATACAGGACGGCAAAGGCATTGAAATCAACACGAGCAGCTGGCATTACGGGCTTTCCGATACCCAGCCTTCGGGAAAGATCCTTGCGCTTTATCACGACCTTGGCGGACGAATCATCACGACCGGAAGCGACGCCCATAAGCCGGAGTTTGTGGCGGATCACTTTCACGATGCCAACCGGATTCTTCGCGCTGCCGGGTTTACGCAGTTCTGTACATTTGAACACATGGAGCCGGTGTTCCATGATCTGGAGTACTGATTCATGACGGTACTTCTGATTGCGGTCATTTACCTGGCCTTTATATCCCTAGGTCTTCCGGATTCGCTGCTGGGAAGTGCCTGGCCAAGCATGTATCAGGCCATGGGCTCCACGATCTCCGGGGCAGGAACACTGGCGATGCTCATCAGTGCCTGCACGATCGTTTCAAGCCTTCTCGCGGACCGCCTGATCCATCGTTTCGGGACTCACTATGTAACAACAGTCTCCGTCGGAATGACGGCCGCGGCACTCTTCGGTTTTTCTTCCTGCACCTCCTACCTGCAGCTTGCCTTCTGGTGCATCCCCTACGGTCTTGGAGCCGGGGCAGTCGATTCCGCGCTGAACAACTACGTTGCCCTGCATTACAGCTCCCGCCATATGTCGTGGCTTCACTGCATGTGGGGTGTCGGTGCATCGCTTGGTCCGTGGATCATGGGACTGTGTCTTTCTTCCGGACGCGGCTGGCCTTCAGGTTACCGCATCATCGGAACCATGCAGATCGGACTTACCATCATCCTGATCCTTTCCATGCCCCTTTGGAAACAGAAGACGGAAGCGCAGGAAGCGGAAACAGCGCATAAGGTCCTCTCGCTTGCAGAGGCGGTATCGCTTCCCAAAGCAAAAGCGATCATGACAGCGTTTCTCTGTTACTGCGGACTGGAAATGACGGCAGGACTCTGGGCAGCGAGCTGGCTCGTCAGTGAAAAAGGAATTGCGCCGGAAGCAGCAGCCTCGTCTGCGGCTTTCTTCTACCTCGGAATCACCGCCGGACGGGCTGTATCCGGATTTATATCCGAATACTTCGGCGATCAGAAGATGATCCGGCTTGGGGAAGGAATCATCATCGCCGGGATTGTCATGCTTATCATCAGCGGAACCGGTCCGCTTTCAAGAGCAGGTCTCATCGTGATCGGGCTTGGATGCGCACCAGTCTACCCCAGTATCATTCACTCCACCCCTGCCCGCTTCGGAAAAGAGCATTCTCAGTCCCTGGTCGGAATCCAGATGGCCTCCGCCTATGTCGGATCTACCTTCGCTCCAAAGGTATTCGCACTTCT
>JAFYGX010000203.1 GCA_017543025.1 Solobacterium sp. | reverse complement strand
TGGAAATCATTTCACAGCCAAGTGATGCCGCAGCAGCAGCCGGAGAGAATGCGCAGTTCCATGTCACCGCAACGGGTGAAGGTCTGAAGTATCAATGGCAGTTAAGCAGAGACAACGGCATTAACTGGGTGACCCTGAACAAAACAAAGTTTCCCAGTGCGCTGACCCCGGATTTTGAAATCAAAGCCAGTGTGAATGTGAACGGATATCTGTTCCGCTGTATCGTCAGTGATGCCTCAGGACAGACAGTTACCAGCAGCTTCGCAAAGCTGACACTGCAGTCCGCATTGGAAATCACCTCACAGCCAAGTGATGCCACAGCAGCAGCCGGAGAGAATGCGCAGTTCCATGTCACCGCGGCCGGAACAGGTCTGAAGTATCAATGGCAGTTAAGCAGAGACAACGGCATTAACTGGGTGACCCTGAATAAAACAAAGTTCCCGAGTGCTCTGACAGCCGATTTCGAAATCAAAGCCAGTAAATCCGTGAACGGATATCTGTTCCGCTGTGTCGTAAGTGATGAATCCGGACAGACAGTTACCAGCAACAGTGCGAAGCTGACTGTAGAGACTTCGGTTCCTTTGGAAATCACTTCACATCCGAGTGATGCTGTTGTGATGATCGGAGAAACTGCGCAGTTCCATGTCACAGCAACGGGAACAGGTCTGAAGTATCAATGGCAGTTAACCAGAGACAACGGACTCAACTGGGTCAATCTGAATGGGACGAAATTCCCGAGCGCCCTGACTGCGGATTTTGAGATCAAAGGCAGCAAGACCAATAACGGATATCTGTTCCGCTGCGTGGTAAGTGATGCGCTTGGGAAACATGCTGAAAGCAACGGCGCAAAACTCACCGTACAGTAAGCGGAATTACATGAAATCTTCGTCTCTTCACGGTCATTGGAATCCACAGCATTGCGGTCAGTTCATGAGATTCCGATCGCCGAAAAAGATACGGTATATGCCTTGCGGCTCAGTCCCTGAAGTGACCGCAGACTGAATGGATCAGAGATTTTTCATCGGAGCCGACCGGATTCCGATCCCGCATGCATGAGAAAGGACGCTGTATGGCGTCCTTTTAAACTTTCATGCTCAAACCAAACCATAGACTCTTCTGACTGATTGTAATCATCGGAAACATTCAGAGAGAGATCACAGGCATCTGTCACGGAACAGCCAGACATGATTTCCCTTTATTCCCGGCAGAGCAGGAATACAGATTCAGAAATGATGAGCAGATCAGCAGGTATTTATCATCTCCCTGTTTGGGAAAGATTATGAAGAAGATCCCTCATGCATGAATGTCAAACTATTCACCTGTATGTGTCTGATGGCCAGTCAGAAAACGATAAAACCTGCAGAGAAGAAGTGCATGCCTTGAAGAACATCGCTGCGGCAGAAAGAAGGAATCTTCGGATCTGCGGGGAAGAATGCAGCAAGCCTCAGGGCAAAGTAGAGAGAAAATTTGGAAGAAAATAAGGTTGAAGCAGTAAATGATGAACTCACAGCACAGGATGTAAAAAAGGAAAACGCAAACCTGACCGAGCAGGACATCAGCTCGGTAGCCGGCGGTGCGTATTACCCGGATGGAGAAAAAGGCGGTTTAGTCATGGATGCTGAGGGAAAAAGATACATTGAAAAAATGGAACGGACCCTCAGAAAGGGAGCTGCCGAAGGAATGAAACGTCTGGGTGAGCTCAACTCTGTCGCATCGACCCTCCATATTGAAGGAGAAGATAATGGGGCCGGCAACTGCGCAGCCCTGGTCAAAGACGCCAAGGACAAGATCTGATCTTTCAGAGAACAGCGGTTTCCGGAAGGAATCCGAAACATTCAGAATGATGTGAAAACGGAATGAGCGGCGAAGGCCATCATCGGCAGCTGCCGCTCATTTTTTATGAGGCGGAAAAAATATGAATAATTACCAGAAGTATAAAGAGCGCACTCCGGAAGAAACCATTTATGAAGTACAGGGAATTCTCAGCCGGATCGGGGTTTATCCGGTGCTGCGATGGACCGGAGAATGCAGGGAAGGGTTTTATTCCAACCGAATTACCCTGTATCCGACCAATATCGGAACCAACGGAAAAGGAACAGACGATCTCTACAGTACCGCCAGCGGATACGGGGAACTGATGGAGCGGATGGAAAACGGCATGTTATTCGACCGGCTGTTTGATTCTGAGAAATACAGAGAACTCGGATTTGAAGAAGCGCCGGATGAGAATGTCATCCCGCTGGAAGAACTGCTGAAAAACCCGGATCCCTTTACAGAGACAATGCTGTCTGCCCTTCAGTGCGAGGATGAAGCCTCCGACGGCAAGGCGCTCTGCCGGCTTTACAGCTATGAAAAGAACGGGCAGACGGTTGTCGGTACGGTGCCTTTCGCCGATCCGGCGAACAACCGCGTGATTCAGGTGCCGTTCTTTATCCTGCGTCGGTTCACGGGCTCCAACGGCATGGCCGCAGGCAACACGATGGAAGAAGCGCTGGTGCAGGGCCTGTCCGAACTGTTTGAAAGAGAAGTGATGTTTCGGGTTCTGGAGGGAGAGATCGTTCTCCCGGAAATTCCAGATTCCGCCCTTGAGCCATATGACTTCTTTGAGCGGATCAGAGAACTGCGCGAGAGCGGCATGAAGGTACGGGTGCTTGACGGTTCGCTCGGAAAGGGATGGCCGGTTGTCGCGACCGTTTTCCACAATCCCGAAACCGGTACTTTCGGCATTGATTTTGGCTCCCATCCGTCCTTTCCGGTTGCGGTGGAACGTACCTTAACCGAAGCGGCTCAGGGAAAGAAGCTGTACGATTTTGCACAGAGCAGCTGCTGCGGCAAGGCGGAAGATTCTGCCTGCAATGCCAACCGTCTGAATGTTTCGGGGATCGGCTCTGGCGTATACCCCGAATCGATGTTTTACAGGAAGCCGGACTGGGAATACCGTCCCTGGACGAGATTTCAGGGAAACGGAAATCCCGCGTTTCTGAAAGAGATGATCCGCCTGCTTTGGGAAGAGGGGGTTTCACCGCTTGTCAGAGATTCTTCCTTCCTCGGATTTCCGGCCTGCCATATCGTGATCCCGGGCTTTCGGCCGATGCATTATTTCAGCGGGGCAAACGTCCGTCTGAAGCGGACCGTCAACCGTGCCTCTGCGAGTTTCAAACACTTTCCGTTTCTCACGGAAGAAGAAGTGAAGCGGGTACAGATTCTGTTTCGCCACTGGGAACATACCCATGACAAATCCGTTATGGGGATACTGAAAGGGATTATGCCGGGTCATCAGTATTCCAATGAGCGCATCGGTGCCTTTCTTTCGCTTTCCATTGAAGATTATGCAGAAGCGGAATACTATTTCGAAAAGCTCGCCCGCAGGGAAGGATGGGGAGAAGAGCGGGAGTATTATTCGGCGATGAAGGATTTCTGCCGGATGAAAAAAGAAGGCCGTGACAATCCGGAGATCCACGCTTTCCTGAACTGCCTGCGAAGGGAGGATATTGCAGGACGCGTGATCACCGATACCGGGGATTATCATGTGCTTCTTCAGAGGGAGCTTCCTGTGCTGAAGTGTCCGGACTGCGCGTCCTATTCCCTGAAGGGGACATCCTGTCTGCATCCGGCACAGGAAGAGCTGTATGTTCGGATCGCCTCCCATATGAAGAAAGAGAATGCCTCGCAGGAGGAACTGCTGAACCTGCTTCATCCCCTGTACGAATCGCTCTGACCAAAACGGCCCGGTTCGTTCCGGCAGTCATTGCAATAGCAGATTCTTTGCTTTTTCCGGACATGAACAATCAGTTTGTCCGGAAAAGAATCAACGCTGATCACTTCAACGGAATCATCCGCAAGATTCAGCACCGCATTGTGATCTGTGTTATTCTGATCCATGTATTCTCCTCTCTTTTGACGTGGTAATCAAATGACAGGAAAAATACAAGAACAGAGGCAATTGGTGTTGAGTTTATGATAAACATCCATGTGTCTCTGTTTTTAGTCCCCCAAAGAATTTGAAGACCCAGGATCAAGGGAATCGGCGATTCCTTTTTTTGTTCATCCATATCATCCAACCATGCGCGCATGGCGCGCGCAGTGAACCGATGGATGCCAATCCTGCTTCATACCGGTATACTGATATCAGATCAGTCAGACTGACAGGAGAACATCATGAAACTGAAAACGGCAGCCGAGCCGGCAATCCAAAGC
>JAFYGX010000202.1 GCA_017543025.1 Solobacterium sp. | reverse complement strand
TGTAGGTGTAGGTGTAGGGGTAATGGTCGGAGTGGGAGTCGGGGTAGTTGTCGGCGTTGGGGTTGGCGTCGGGACAGGATCACCTGAAAGCCGGATACGGAGAACGAATCGATTATGCGGCCATGCGTCCGCATTGCCCGCAAGATACAGATACCCATCCGAGACGGTTCCGCTCAGCGCACTGAGATGTCCTCCTGCAATCGGGACTTTCCGCACTGTTTTGCCTTCCAGATTGATTTCTTCCATTATCGCGGTATGCGTTCCGCCGCTGACTGTTTCAAGCCCCGCAAACACCAGTGTGCCTTTATATCCGGCAGCGACCGGGTAATTCAGTTCCGTGCCCGCTTCAATCGTACGGCTGAACAGCAGTACCGGAGCCGTCTCTGCATCATCAGGCGAAACACTGTAGGCATTCAGCACATCGCTCTTATCTGTTTCAACTGTCAGAAGTACAATCGCATCATCCGTTTCTGCCAGTGACATAAACGACACGTTGTCAGATTTCGATTCCAGCTCACACCGTTTTTCCAGCTTCTCTGTCTCCAGGCTGAATTCCGCAAGTACAATCCTGCTTGGATCACCTGCTTTTTCCCTCATTACATTCCAGGTCAGAAAGAGCCGGTTCTGAACCGCCGACAGGGAAATTTTCTGCGCATTCTGTTCCGGTTCCAGTTTTACCGTTCTGCGTCCGGCATAATCAGCCGGATCAATGATCATAAGCGTCTGGCTATCCGCAAGGTAATACAGTTTTCCATCAATCGCACAGACATCGCGGAGCGACATTCTTTCCGTCTTGCCGGTGATCCGGTTCCACTCCCCTTTCGCTCCGCTGTTTGCGAAGATCGATGAGGTTTCGGGGAATTCAGGATCGATGCCGGAAACATATGCGATTCCATCGATTACTGCGGCTGTATCAAACCGCATCGACGGCAGAGAAACCAGCGGCAGCACTTCCGCTTCTGAATTACTGCCGGAGACATGAATCCATCTGCTGCTCTGTTTTCCGTCTTTCCGTGTGATCGCAACACTGTGTTCACCCAGTGTCAGAGAATCGCATTTCACTGTTATTTTCGTTTTGGCCCAGAGACTGACTGCCGCGTTCATTCCGTCCACGGTGACCTTCCCGGTTTCGCCACCGAACTCGCTTCCTTCAATTGTCAGCTGGCTTTTTACACTGTTGTAGCTGCCGCTTACCGCAACCGGCTCCAGCGCGCCTTTCACTGCCTGTTCAGGAGAAATGAACCCTCCGTATACTTTTCCGTTTGCCTCTGCCATCCGCTCACAGGAAGCGACGATCCGAAGCGCACGTTCCTCTGCCGGCATCGCCGGATCATTGTTATACAGATATCCTGCAAGCGCTGTTACGATCGGTGCTGCCATGGAAGTGCCGTCCATATATGCATAGCTGTTCGATGGTTCTGCGGCAGTCAGTGCTCCGGAAGGAGAGGCTTCCGGGGAAGGAGACGCCCCCTGTGCAGCTCCCTTTTCTTCGTTTCGGATCATAGTGGAAAGGATGTGCACACCAGGTGCCATCACATCCACATACCGGTCTCCGTAATTCGAAAGCGCAGACGCAAACTTCTTTTTCTGATCAGAAGCAGCGACTGTGATGACATACGGATTGGATCGCATGAAATTTGAAAAATGGATGTTTTCGTTCAGATCTGATGCCTCGTTTCCTGCCGCAAAGACCGTCACTACGCCAGATTCACCAAGCTTTGTGATAACATCGTCATACTGCTCCGGAAAGCTGAACTGCACAGACCCGTTCCACGAAATATTCACGGCAGTTACATTAACGCCATCCTGCTTTGCCGCAAGAACATATTCCAGCGCATTGCGCATCTGATCGGGGTGATTACTGATGGCTTTGACAGCCATGATCTCCACGCCGCTCAATGCGCCGCTGATTCCCTTATGATTCCATTCTGCCGCGATAATTCCCGCGACATGCGTTCCATGGCCTGTGTAATCCATCGGGTCTTTTCGTTCTTCCGCCGTATTTCCGGTCGCATTATAACCGTACATACCGCCCCCGAATTTCTTCAGACGCGTATAGTTTTCATTCAGTCCGTCTTTCCACATGACTCCCGCAAGGTCTTCATGTGTATAATCCACGCCGGTATCCAGAACGGCAATCACCGATTTTTTTGCCGGGTCGACATTCGGTATCGCGCTGCCGTCCTCCGCGTAACTGTTCCAGCCCGGAAATACAGCCCCTGCGCCATTCTGAAAATAATACTGATCCTTCGAAAGATCCTCAGAAGTTTCCATTACCGGCTCTGTCGGTACTTCATATTCCTCTGCGCAGACGCCTGTACGGGCACCCGAAAACAGCAGGATGCACGCCGCTGCGACAGTGATAAGTTGTTTCCAGTTCTGTTTCTTCATTAAAATCCCCCAAAACATTACATGTCTTATTATATGTAGTTTTCCCTGTTTAATGAACGAAAAGCCGATCATACAGGAAGAAAACGGCTGCGGCATGCGATCGTATTTCCGATCCCGGCTGGCAGAATCTGACCCTGACTGAATGCCGGCGCAAATGAAAAGTCCGCCTCCGGCGGGCCCTTCTTCCTGTCACACAGGTTATTCCGTTCTGTTCCGTGTACAGGCTGTAAAACTCATATCATGAACGATCTGTGAGTTTCTGTATTTATGGCTCGAAACCCGCCGGAACAGAATACGATGGCAGTTATCGTACTGCACTCAGCGATAACGGAACAGAACCCGCAGACTGAAGAAAATTCCAGTCAGCGCCAGAATCTCAATCCCCGCAAAGTGCGGCAGGCTGAAATGATCGTCCGTATCAGGGGACCGGCTCCCCGCTGCAGGCAGCGCGGAAGAACCATCCGTTTTTACCGCCGGAACCGGCGAAGCCTCCGTTACGGTAAAGCTCGCTGCCGTGCTCCGTCCGTCTTTAAAGCTGACATTCAGGGACTGGGTTCCTTCCGACAGGCCTTCAAGCAGTTCGGCGTGCAGATCAAGAATCAGACCTCCCCTTCTTCTGTCATATGCGCTTTCCTCAAGCCGCACTCCGTCAAGCTCCGCATAATCAAACTGTTCATAGGCCACCTCAGGTTCCGTGCGCACGATCGTAAACGGAAGCGTTTTTCCGCTTCCCTTCTCCCAGGAGCTTCCATCCCCTGCTTTCACGGTATAAAACCGATCCTCCGCAAGGTTTCTGTCCAGACGTCTGATATCGATATGTTCATCGTCTCCGGATACGAGCTGATTCAGCTCACGATGAATCGTTTCATCATTCCATGTATAGAGCGAATAATGCCGGGTTCCGCCTCTTGCAGAGGTCATATACCCCGCATGTCCCAGAGTGAAGCAGAGGGTTTTTTCCGTTTCGGTCCGCTCAGCCGGGTCAACCGGTACGGGAATCACGGATCCCCGCTCATACAGAAATTCCTTTTCATTGCGTGAATGATCATGTCCGAACAGGAAAACAACATCGAGCTGGTATTTCAGGGCCATCTCATTGATCATATCCACCATCTGATCAGCCCCTCTGATGTTGTACATCGCACTGCCCTGCCAGTCCTGAAGCCGGTGTACGCCCGCATGGGCAGAGAAGACAACCAGTGTATTCGGGTCTTTCTTCGCCGTTGTTTCAAGAAAGCTTCGCGCATGATCCAGTATATGCAGGTAACTTGCGTCACGGGTGGAACCGACGCCCATATAACTGATGCCGTATATCGCAAGATTTCCCGTCTGTCTGCTTGTAGTGCCGGCCGTTTTCGAAACATCGCTTCGGAAGATCACTCCGTAGCCGTTGTTCAGAAAACTTTCATCAGCTCCTAGACCTGCTGCCCAGGTCTCTTTCGAAGCCGCTTCGCCTCCTTCGTGATTGCCTGCCACATAGACCATATCGATCCCTGCGGCCTGCCGTTTCATCGGCGCAATCAGCTTCTCACGGCAGTATGTCTCATCGGTTGAAATCCCGGCATCCCAGTCACCGGTGTTGAGAATAAGCGAAGGGATCTTTCCTTCATACTCCTCCATGATTTCCTGGATCGCCTGCCCGATGCCTGAAAACTCCATATGAACATCCGAGAAGGTCAGAAAGGAATTGTCCAGTATCCCCGAGGCATGAATATAATTCACCGGCCAGGAAGTCTCTCCGTACCAGATGCCGTCTTTTTTGCCGGTAACTCTGCAGACAACAGGCCAGACCCCATATCCCTCGAGCGTTTCAAGCGCTGTCTTTACCTCAGCTGTACTGTAATAGCGCTCTGAGGTACCGATCGTCCATTCGGTTGTGAAGTTCTCCATTCCCTCATTCAGGCGGATTGCCGGTTCTTCTATCTCATATGGCATCTGATCGGCTGTAAAATGAAGCACATCCGGCTGCTTCTGAATGCAGGGGTCAAAATCCGGCCCCGCTGTAAAGAGATAGATGGATGCCGCCTCTGCCGGTTCCGCAGAACACCCGAAGGACGTTCCGTCAAATGTCAGATACCAGGGGTTTTCGTTCCGCACCACATAGTACAGATGACTGTTTTCATATTTCCACTCACCCCACCGGAACGAATGAGCTGGCGAAGGCGAGGATGAGGGTGTGGGTGAAGGAGTAGCAGAAGGTGATGGGCGGCTGCGGCTGTACAGTTCAAGACCCGCATCCGATGCCCGCAGGGTATAATCCGTTTCCTCTGACGTAACGTTAAAAGAAATGCCGCCCATATGCCTGGAACTGCCGGAAGAAACCGTCCAGCACTCCGCCGCATCGGTCCCAAATGCCTTATAAACCGGCGCTCCCCTGTGCGGCTCTTCCTCTGCCGTATCTTCCGGTGCCTGCTGTTTCGGGGAACCCGGTCCGTCATTTTCATTCTGAACCGGGGGAACTTCAGCGATGATCAGATATTCCTGTTCCGGCTGAAATACCGTTACCCGGTAATATGTCTGATCTACGGTTACAGTCCAATCTGAGGTATTTACCGAAACATCATAAAGAGCCCATCCGGGGGCCTGCGGTTCCTCTTCCGCTCTCTGCGGCAAAACCGTACCGCACATCAGCAGAACTCCGCACAGCACCCGCATGATCCATGTAATAACAACTGTCTGTTTTCTTTTTTTCATAACTTCGTTCTATTCAGCCCTGAGTATTTACTCAATCGTATCAGAAAAACACATGCGCTGTATTCCTTACCGCAACCCCAGAACAGTCCGGGACTGACTGTCCGGCTGTTTATCTGACCTCTCCGGCATACACGTACTGCAGACGGATCTGTATGTCATGCAGGAAAACCATTCCGAACCAGAGCCTCAGAAATCATAAACCACCAGCTCAGCTGGTGGTTTGCTCTGCAATCAGTTTTGTTCTGAACCTTAATGTTTACTGCGGGAACGGCTTCCGAGAATACGCAGTATCTGCATGAACAGATTGATGAAGTCAAGATACAGCTGGAATGCGCCGTATACCGCAAGGTTTCCGCCCATCTGTCCGACGCCGCCCTGTGTACCGTAATAATAGGATTTGATCTTCTGCATATCCCATGCGGTCAGAAACAGGAACAGAATGACGCCGATATAGCTGATGAACAGGCTCTCACGCAGTGCCGGAATGAACATGCTGGCAATTGTCGCAATTACCATGGCAATCAGACCGCCGATCAGAAGTCCGCTGAATTTGGTAAGATCAACGTTTGTCGTATGACCGATTACCGCGCAGCTGAAGAACAGCACTGCCGAGAAGACAAATGCAGAGAAGAGCGTGGATCCGTCATAAACCATCGGAAGCACCGAGAATGTGATGCCGGTTACTACCGTATATCCGTACAGCAGAATTGTCGCTGTCCGTGTCTGCAGCGTTGCAATGCGTCTTGACAGCGCGAAGCAGAGCGCAAACTGCGCAATCATCGCCGCAAAGAAGATGACAACCGCAACAGTCGCCATTGATTCAGACGCCAGTGCCGCGCTTACCAGATTGAATCCGGCAAATGATACCAGTGCAGTAACCGCAAGCGCACCTCCCATCAATGTAAACACTCTGGTGATATATGCCTGCAGTGTAACACCTGCCTGATTTACATAAGTCTGTGACTGATTGAATTCACTCATGAACCAATACCTCCTTTATCAATAATACTTATAACCATTTTCGACCGGCAGTCAATACATTTGATCCCTGCCGGATGCGGCTGTTTTTTCATACGCTGCTTTGGGCAGCCAGCTTACCGGAAAACAGTCAGCTCAGCGGTTTGCCGCACCACTGACAGAATTTTGCGCCGACCGGATTCGGTCCGAGGCAATGCGGGCATTCCCCGGCCGCTGCGGGCTTTGCGGCAGAAGATGCACTCTGCATCACCGGCTCATGCGGGATGTCCGTCTGAGGTTTTGTCTGAACTGCCGGCGCTGTCAGACTGGAAGCAGCCAGCTGAGGTTTCTGCTCATAAGCCGGATGGGAAACAGGCGGCACATTGTTCTGCCCCTGTGTTAACGGTGAAGCCAGAGACGGGGACACCTGCTGAACCCCCGGATCATATGGCTGCGCCGCCGGCTGGAAGCCCGGTGCCGCTGCACTCTGAGTCTGCCGCTGGCCAAGCCAGCCGGAAACAATACTCAGCGGATCATCAGCGACTGCTCTGTAATAAACCGGATAGGATTTTCCGGTATCATCATGTACCTGCAGCCAGAACCGCTGCATTCCTTCACGCCGGGCGTTGACTGAGTCGACCGAGCGGATATGCGGGCGGGACAGCGGTGTAACCCGGTCTCCTTCGGAAAGGATCAGCCACTCCCGTCCAAGCAGAATATTCTTTTCCTCCGTCAGCGGTTCAAGCACATCGCTGTCCAGCGGAATTGCCGCACCCGCTTCCTGTGTCCGAAGCAGTTTCTTTACAGCGCCGGACGATCTTGCGCCTGCGATCAGGCCCCAGATCAGAGCTGCTGCCAGCAGTAACACGCCTCCCCCTATGACAGTCGATGCGGTTTCCATACTGTCTGCAGTAATTGCGACAAGCTGCAGAATTGCGGCGAGCACTCCACCATACAGCATGCAGCGGCGGAACACCGTACCTGCAGCAAATGAGGTCAGTTTCTTCGTATTTGTAGCGGCCATGGTCAGTTCTCCTTTTCGTTCTCTGTTTCTTTCCAGACCCGGATTACCTCCATCATTTCATGTCTGGCATTCTGATCCAGCGCATTGAACCAGTGCACCGGCATCTGATGATTCAGCCAGGTATACTGGCGTTTTGCATAATTCCTGCTGTGCTGAGCGATCATCTTCTGAACTTCTCCGATGGAACACTCTCCTTTTATATACGGTTCAAACTCCCGATATCCGATTCCCTTCATTGCGGGATCTTCAAATGTAACGCCCTCGGAAAGCAGTCGCTTCACTTCATCCTCCAGGCCATTGCGGAACATCTGTTCAACCCGGGCGCTGATCCGCTCATACAGAACCGCACGGTCCATTGTACAGCCGGCAATAAAGAAATCATAAACCGGTTCGTGTTTCTGTGCCGCTTCAATTTCGCTTTTTGCCATGCCCGACCGTTTCGCAACGGTCAGTGCGCGCAGAACCCGCCGCCGGTTGTTCGGATGAATCTTTTCCGCACTGATCGGATCTGTTTCCTTCAGCCGCTCATACAGCGTCCGGCTGTCCAGCATTTCCAGCTCGCGGTCCGTTCCTGTTTCTTCTTCCGGCACAAAGGTATAGTCATACAGACAGGCTTTCAGATAAAGCCCGGTTCCTCCGGCAATGATGGGGAACGGTATTGCCGCAATGCACGCTCTTGCGTTTCGCTGAAAGTCCGAAACACTGTACGGCTCCGACGGGCTGAGTATATCAATCAGATGATGGGGAATGCCCTGTTTTTCCGCTTCTGTTACTTTACCCGATCCGATATCGAGACCGCGGTATACCTGAATACTGTCTCCGCTGATGATTTCACCGCCGAATTCATGTGCGGCCTCTACCGCAAATGCACTTTTCCCTGACGCTGTCGGGCCAGCGATAACCAGTACTTTTTTCATCGGAGAAACTCCTTTCCGAGCTCCTTCTCATCCAGAATTACGAAGGTCGGTCTGCCATGCGGGCAGTGATACGGGTTTTCACACTGGTTCAGCTGTCTGACCACTTCATTCATCTCATCCATGGTCAGGCTCCGGTTGAACCGGATACTGTGATGGCACGCCATTGTGGCGATTGTTTTCTTCTCCATCTTCGCGTAGACCGATCTGCGCTCATTCCGGAAATTGTCCAGCACATCCTGCAGAAACGGCTCTTCTTCAAGATCTTTCATCCACGCCGGAATACTGCGTACCAGCAGTGTGTCATGTCCGAATGCCTCAAATTTAATATGAAGCTCACCGGCGGCTTCGTTCAGCTCATCCACCCGGCGTACAAGGTCATCCGTCGCCGTCAGCGCAATCGGAACAAGACAGTCCAGCATGACGGGATTCTGATTCAGCATCCGGCAGTATTCTTCATAATGCACACGCTCCTGCGCAGCGTGCTGATCGATTACCGCAAGGCCTGCTTCACAGGCGCAGAGAATAAACTTCTGATGAAGCTGACCGATTACCTGCATATCCGGCAGCTTCTGCTTCACCGGCTGAAGGCTCTCTGTCCGGACCGCTTCTGTCTGATTCGGTTCCACTCTGACGTCCGCTTTTTCCGGCACCTTTGTCTGGGATGCAGTGAATCTGAGGGCAGCGGCTGCCGGGACCGCTTCTGTTTTCCGCTCTTGTCTCTGTTCCGCAGCGTGCACCGCTGTTTCTTCCTGTTTCTTCTGCGGCGCTTCTGCTTCGTTACCGGCAGATGCCTCTGCAGAAGGCTCCGGTTCTGCCGGAGTGACAAACGGTTCCACAAATGCAAGGTTGGTCTCCAGAGATGGCTGTTCATAAACCCTGGTATCCCTGAACGGCCGGATATTCGGTGCCAGCATCGTGTCTTTCAGCGCTTCCCGGATATTGTCCCGAAGCAGATACTCCAGCTGATTCTCCTTGGAAATGCGTACCTCCCATTTGGAAGGATGAACATTTACATCCAGCAGATGAGGATCCATCCGGATCGAAAGTACACAGAGCGGCTTTCTTCCCTTGACAATGAAATCCTCATAGCCATCCAGCACCGCCTGATACAGACGGTAGGTCTTCACCATACGGCCATTCAGAAATATATGCATGAAATTCCGGGAGGCCCGTGTGATATGCGGCTTCACAAGCGTGCCGCTCACCTCATAGTCATAGTCGGAAAAGGATACCGGAATCGACTGTTCTGCCGCCTCTTTTCCCCAGCACCGGAAGATCACTTCCTGCAGATTTCCGCTGCCGGATGTCCGGAACGCTTCCCTTCCGCCGGAAATAAAACGGAATGAGATTTCCGGATGGCTGAGCGAAAACTTCATGATGATATCCTGAATCAGAGAATTCTCATATGCACCGCTGCGAAGGTGCTTCAGTCTTGCGGGAGTGCGGTAAAACAGTTTTTCCACGGTGACTTCCGTTCCCTGATTGCATGGCCAGGAAGAAACCGAAACCGTTTTTCCGTATTCGATCACAACTCTGGTGCTTTCATTGCCGTCGCTTGTAATCAGGGTAAGCTTCGATACCGACGCAATGGAAGGCAGTGCTTCGCCCCGGAATCCCAGTGTTCCGATATCCCAGAGGTCATCCGATGTACGGATCTTTGAGGTCGCATGACGCTGGAAGGCATTGACCGCATCCCGGCTGTCCATTCCGCATCCGTTGTCGCGGACGCTGAGACTGGCGATTCCGCCTTCTTCCACCGAAACCGTGATTTCCGTAGCTCCGGCATCGACGGCGTTCTCCACCAGTTCCTTGACGACACCCATCGGCCGTTCCACCACTTCTCCTGCCGCGATCATATTGGCAGTATGTTCATCTAGCTGTCTGATTATTCCCATAGCTAAAAGTATACAACACCTGTGACCAGCAAAAAAAAGAGGAAGCTTGCTTCCCCTTCAGTAATACAGTTTCACCCGTTTCTTCAGCGGGCGCTGCTGGAATAGAACCCGATTCCTTCGTCTTTCCAGCCTGCTGCGATCAGACTTGCTTTTTCCTGCTCGCTCTTTGTGTAATGATGCGACCCGGCTTTCATCGCATTCGGGTTGTACAGGCGATACATTGCCACGCCCTTCGCGTCGTCAGCGAACCATCCGACTCCCTCATATTTCCAGCCGGCATTTACAAGCTCCGTGCGCTCCTTCTGGTTCGATGTGTAATGATGATCGCCGGCATTCGGGTTATACAGACGGTACATCGGTGTTCCGGACGTCTTCGGCGCAAAGAATCCTCTTCCTTCATAAACCCATCCGACCTGCATCAGACTTGAACGTTCCTTCCCGTTTCCGGTATAGAAATGCTCTCCCGAATTCGGATTGTACATCCGCGACATGGATATCACTCCATCCGGCAGTTCCTTTACCGTCACAGTGCAGGACGCCGACCGGTTTCCGTTCACTGACTTCGCGGTTATCACGGCAGTGCCTTCCCCCGCCGCAGTCACCAGACCGTTCTGATCCACAGATGCTGCCGCAGGATTGTCGCTTGACCAGACGACAGACTGATCAGCCTGTTCCGGCTTCACGGTCTTCTTCAGCTGCAGCAGTTCACCGGTATAGATCTCAGCGGAAGATGGAGTCACAATCACTTCTTCTGCAGTGACTTCCGGACTGTTCAGATCAAAGAATTTCACCGTGTAGCTGACATCCCCTCCGACAAGCCCGGTAATCGAAACCGAAAATTCATCACCAGCCTGATACTGCACGCCATCCGGGCGGAAAATCACACATCCGTGAATTGCATAGCCATTGTTGTTCACTGTGAAAAATCCATCCGAACCAGCTGCACTGAAATTCCATGTCTCACCTGTATTTTCTCGCTTCAGCACAACTCTGACATCGCCTGTTTCATCTTTGCCTGTGCTGAATGACCACGGATCCCTGTTGTCAAAATACCCCATCGGCGTATTCGGCGCAGGCCAGACGGAAACATTCTTCGCCTCTGAGTCATATCTGTGCTCTTCCTGACCGAAGGAATACATCGCCATATAAATTCCGGTATGGCCGAATCCAGTCGTGTTCATATACGGATTCAGCACCCATCTGCGGTGGCCGACCCGCTGGATATTGCTGGCATCGTTATCGCCCATCCAGCCTCGGAACACTGCTCTGGCAAGCGTACCGAACCCGTAGGCAATATTACTGCTTGACGCTCCTTTTTTCCCGAGTTCATAAATCGTATCAAACTCTCTTCCCCAGCCGTCCGGGCGTATCGGATCATGCGACAGCGTTTTATTTGCATGATTCACAAACGACGCTGCCTGCGCCATTTCCGCCTGCTGCGGATCAATCACAACATCGTGTGAGAGTCCGGCAATATAGCGGAACTGATTGACCGCATTCAGGGCGTCCTGCTGGACGGCGGCCGTAAGCTTCCCGGCTGTCACCTGCTGTTCTGACGGTTCCACCTCATACGCCGCATCCAGAAACTGCACCGGATGCGAACGGATAAATTCCGCAATTTCCATCTGACTGTGATATTCGATTTTCAGCGGAGCGCCTGCCTGCAGTACAGCATTCTGCTCTGATCCCTCAATGGCATCTTCCGCTTCCAGCTGCGGCGCATCCGTCAGCCCTTCTCCTTCTTCCGTTTCCTGTTCTTCCGCAGGCTCCTGCACCTCCTGCAGTTCGCCGGAAGATTCTTCTGCAATTTCTTCTGCCGAACTGATGGTTTCCGCATCAGACGGCTCTTCCTGTTCCGCCAGAGCCGGCGTATTGCCGAACATCAGAAACAGACCAAGCATGATCATCAGACTTCGTTTCATTCCCGTTTCCCCCTTCTTAACACGCATTGCGCTCTTTTATAGTACCCCTTAATCAGTTTTCCTGCCCGCGATATTCTTCCAGTGTAATCGCTCCAAGTGAAGAAACATCTGCGCCTTCTTTCGCAAAATACTCCGTCAGACCGCCTTCTGCGGACTGTATCGTCCAGCTGATGATCCCGTTCTTCAGTGTCATTTCATAGCCGGTATGATCGGTTCCCGTCAGACTGAGCTTTCCTTCGGCAAGCGTCCATGTCATCGCTTCCTTCTGCCCTTCGGTTGTCATTTCCGCACTTCCGTCTTCTTTCAGTACAAGTACGGAATGAAGCGCCGCTTCCCCTTCCTGCGGAACCTGGACTGTGATTCCCTTCTGCTCCATCGCATAAAGCGAATATGTTCCGGGCGCTTCAGCATCATCATAAGCGGCAGTTTTGCCGTTCGCTTCCAGTTCTGCTTCAAACGCTTCTTCCGTGATCACCTTCAGTTCTGAGAGATCAGCCCCCTGCCGGCTGAAACAGAGCGGCACGAATCCGTTCTGATTCTCTTCGCTCAGAATAATGACTCCTTTCGAGAATGTCCCCTCGAACTCGCCGATCCCGGAACTGATACGGATGGAGTTCTGATTCTGTACCCAGGAATTGATCTTCCCTTCCATCTGATTGCCGAGAAACATGTATCCGGTTCCATCCGTTTCCAGCGTCAGTTCATAGCTCAGCAGCACCTTATCCTGCACCACATCCGGTTCAACATATCTCCCGATGCATAAATACGTCCCTGAGGCATCCGTATATTCCATTTCCGGTTCAGCTGTTTTCTGCACCGTTTCTGCGGTCAGTTCTGTTTCTTCCGCCGGTTTCGCTTTACTGCATCCGCCAAGGCACAACACCGCCGCGAGGGCCGCGCTCACCGCAGATCTGATTCGTTTCGTTGATTCCATTTCGCTGATTTCCGCCTTTCTGTGCTTCCCGTACAGCTGATTCAGCTTTCGGAAGAACACCATTTATTATAAGGTTCCTGAAACCCGCAGGCAAAACCGCCCCGGTCTGTACCGAAAGAAAAGAATGAACCTCAGCCCATTCTTTTCGGATCGAATTCTCACAATGTTCAGCTGATCACGGTTCCCGGCGCAAGACCGTTCACTTCTGCGACAACGATCTCGTTGCCGTTCTTTCCCGCCAGCAGCATGCCCTGACTTTCCACACCGCGGATTGTTGAAGGAACAAGATTCGTCAGAACGATGACATTCTTGCCGATCATCTGTCCCGGCGTATAGCTTGTGGCAATGCCTGAGACAATCTGCCGCACTTCTCCGTCACCGAGATCCACTTTCAGCACCAGCAGCTTTTCCGCATCCGGATGCCGTTCGCAGCGAATGACTTTTCCGGCTTTCAGATCCAGCTTCTGGAAATCATTAAGCGAGATCTCCTCTTTCTTTTCTTCTTTCTTCTTCTGGGCAAGGAAGCGGGCTTTCTGTTCCTTTTCAATCTCTTCGACTTTAGCCATGACTTCCTTTTCATCAAGGCGCTTAAACAGAATCTCCGGCGCATTGGTTACTGTAACGCGTGTCTCAAGACCGCCGAATTCCTGGATACTGTCATAATCCCGTTTCTTTGTCTGCAGCTGATCCAGAATCTTCTCAGCTGTTTCCGGCAGGAACGGCTTCAGAAGAACCGCACCGACCCGGATGCCTTCCAGCAGATTGTAGAGCACAGTCGCAAGCCGGGAAATCTTGTCCGGGTTCTTTGCCAGTGCCCACGGCATCGTTTCATCGATGTATTTATTGCAGCGGCTGAAGAGATCAAGGATGTTCTGAATCGCATCCGCAACCCGCAGTTCATCCATGTTTTCATTGACAAGCCTCACAGTTTCCGCAACTGTCTCACGCAGATTGTCATCCACCGGTTCCCGCAGATCCGGATTCGCAACAATACCGTTGAAATACTTGTTCTGCATCGAGATCGTCCGGTTCACGAGATTGCCGAGATTATTGGCAAGATCGCTGTTGATCCGTTCAATCATCAGATCATAGGTGATATGACCATCCTGGGCAAACGGCATTTCATGCAGCATAATGAAGCGCACTGCATCTACGCCGAAGAGATTCACAAGATCATCCGCATAAATCACATTGCCCTTGGACTTGGACATCTTGTCGCTTCCGGTCAGAAGCCACGGGTGTCCGAATACCTGCTTCGGCAGCGGAAGATCCAGTGCCATCAGTATGATCGGCCAGTAGATTGTATGGAAGCGCATGATATCTTTGCCGATCAGATGAAGATCTGCCGGCCAGTACCGCTTATACAGATCGCTGTGGTTGCCATCCGCATCATAGCCAAGTCCGGTGATATAGTTGCTGAGGGCGTCAATCCATACATAGATGACATGTTTCTCATCAAACGGCACCGGAATTCCCCACTTGAAGCTGGTCCGGCTTACCGAAAGATCCTGCAGACCCGGCTTCAGGAAATTATTGATCATTTCATTCTTCCGGCTTTCCGGCTGAATGAAATCCGGATGTTCTTCAATATACTGCATCAGACGGTCCGCATATTTTGACATCCGGAAGAAGTATGTTTCTTCACGCATCGGCTTCACTTCAGAGCCGCAAACCGGACAGCGTCCATCTTCCGTCAGCTGACTCTTCGTATAGAACGCTTCGCATTCCTGGCAATAGCTGCCTTCATAGGCACCCTTGTAAATATCACCTTTGTCATAAAGCTTCTTGAAGATTTTCTGAACCTGACGCTCATGATCCTCATCGGTTGTCCGGATGAACTTGTCATATGAGACGTTCATCAGATCAAACTGGCCGCGGATCTCCTTCGATACGTTATCTACAAACTGCTTGGCAGTCATGCCCGCCGCATGCGCACGTTCTTCCACCTTCTGGCCATGCTCATCCGTTCCGGTCTGAAACCGGACGTTATACCCGGAAAGGCGCTTATGACGCACGATCGCGTCTGCCAGTACGATCTCATACACGTTGCCGATATGCGGTTTTCCCGCCGCATAGGCAATTGCGGTCGTCACATAATATGGTCCTTTATTCAGCATTTCTCCCTGTTCCCCCCTTCAACACATAAAAACGCCCTGAGAAAGGACGTCTTGCACGCGGTACCACCTTTATCTTGCCCATTTTCTGATCCGGGCCCCTCTTCGCTGTAACGGGCTTCCCCGCGCAAAACTCATCGCTCTGCAGGCTCCGGGGCCATGTTCAGTGCAGCGCAATACGGGCTTTCATCAGCCGCCCGCTTTCTTGATTTGCCTCTGCAATTACTCTTCCCTTCAGCGCCTTTACATGAATTATATAGACAATCGAATCATTTGGAAAGTGCTATTTGAGCCCCTGTACCGCATTCCGATGTACAAACTTCTTGTATGTTTCAGCCCGCAGTGCTACATTAATATTTGTATTCAGGCTTGGAAACAGGGTTGCAACAGCTGTTTCAGACGGATTTTCCGTTCAGGTCTCAGGGTACAATAGAATAGGAGATTCTAAAGGGAATGGCAACAGGAAAAGTCAAATGGTTCAACGCAGAGAAGGGATATGGCTTCATCACCACAGATGATGGAAAAGATGTATTCGTTCATTATTCTGCAATTCAGGGAGACGGTTTCAAGACTCTCGATGAAGGACAGTCCGTTGAGTTCGAGATCACACAGAGTGACCGCGGACCTCAGGCTTCCGGCGTTGTAAAACTGTAATCAATAGAATTCAGCTATTACAAAAAAAAGACATGTACGCAACTGCATGTCTTTTTTTGTTTCATTTCCTGCGGATCATCGCTTCTGCTTCCCGGATGCTCATACCGGTTTCATCCGCGATCCGGGCAAGATCATCAAATTCATATTTCACTCTTGCCGTACCGTATCCTTCTGCTTCCTTACGCCGCACCGGGCCGTATTCCGTTTCCTCTGAAACAGTTGTGCGCCGCATGATAAGACGCTGATAATGCGACTGACGGATACCGAGTGTCGTGGTATGGCGGAAGATCAGCTCTGCCAGTTTCATCCGGTCAGCTTTCGTGCAGATCACTGTGACCATCGTCCCCGGACGGAATTTCTTCATCTGTACCGGCGTCGCAAATACTTCCCTCGCACCGGAGTTCAGAAGAAGGTTCATCGCATACCCGAGCTCTTCGCCGGTCATATCATCCACATTGAATTCCAGCCTCGCAACCTCATCCGTTTCGCCCGCTGTTTCTCCGAAAAACATCCGTACGCAGTTAGCGACAGGAAAATCCTTTTTCCCCATTCCGTATCCGATGCGTTCAGTCTTCAGAATCGGCATCCGGTCAAACGCATCCGCCGCTTCCTTCAGCAGCGCTGCGCCGGTCGGAGTACACAGTTCTCCCTCGATCTGTTCTCTGCTGTAGATCGGAATCCCGGTCAGAATCCTTGCGGTTGCCGGAGCCGGCACCGGCAGAACTCCGTGTGCGCATTTTACCGTCCCACGCCCGACGTGAATCGGCGAGACAATGATCCGATCCGGATTCAGCCGGTTCAGAAGATAGCAGAATGCCGTGATATCCGCCACCGCATCCATTGTGCCGACCTCATGAAAATGAATCTCGGTAACCGGTACGCCATGCACTTCGCTCTCCGCCTGCGCCAGAATGGAATATACACGGTGAATCCGGCTTCTGACCGCATCTGGCACGTTCAGATGATCATCGATGATGTGATCGATCCCCGTCAGATTCTGATGCGAGTGCACATATCCGTCATGTTCATGCATGTGTTCGTGCGTATGTTCGTGTGTATGCTCATGCATATGCTCGTCTTCTTCCTCACCGTGAACTGCAACCCGAAGACGGGTTCCTCTGATTCCGCACTTTTCGCTCGATTCTGCTGTAAACACCACGCCCGGAAGCCCCAGGCTGTTCAGTTCTCGCAGCGCTTCTTCCGGATCCGGGCACAGTTCCAGCAATGCCGCACTCAGCATATCGCCGGCTGCGCCCATGCCGCATTCAATAAATAATGTTTTCATTGCATAATCTCCCGTTCTCATTATAGACAGAAGAAAAAAAAGATTCCGTTCAGCTGACCCGGAATCCTTTATTTACTCAAATGCAATGACATGACGGAAGCCGACGCGCTCTTCGTCGGTGCCATACAGGAGAAGCGTATCAAGCGATACGCCTGTGCCGTCAAGGTATGCACATGCGCCTGATCCTTCCGCACAGACCGGTCCGCTCGCGAAGAAAATCGCTTCGACCAGCTCTTTGCCGGAAATACCGTCGACCTTGAGAATCCGATGAAACTCCACAGAACAGGAAATCCATGCGTTAAGCAGTTCTTCTGCCCGGGCAACCACCGCAATATATGCGTTTGCGATATCTTCCGGTTTCATCTCGGTCTCCTGTTTGATCGCTTCCAGACGTGCCGCAAGAATCTCAACCCGAAGATCAAGCGTGCTCACCATCTGTGTTCCGCCGTCCAGTTCAGATTTCGTCGCCTCAAGATTACGGCGGGATACGCCGAGTGATTCCCGCAGTGTATCTTCCAGTTCCGCACTGTTCTTCACTTTTCCTTCCAGCGATTCAATCGTATCTTCCAGCTCTTTGAGCCTGGACGTGTTATCAAGAATCTTATCCGAAAGGTTTTTATGTTCGCCAGTCAGGCGTTCTTCTTCGATTTCCTGCAGTCTGCTTGTCGCAGGCGATAGCTTACTGTCAGTCATAGCGCGCTCTTTCCGGAGTGCCTCGATCCGCTCGGTGAGATCTCTCAGCTTAGCGGTATCCAGCGCAATATCCGTCCGGATCGGTTCGCTCTCTTCCCTTGCCTTGCGGATCTTTTCCATATGCTCTTCAGCGTTTGCGTTATCCGCAAGCGCTTCCTCATAAGCACGGATTTCCTGCTCAATACTTGCAATTCTCCGCAGACGGTCCGTATTTTCCTTCTCCAGCCATTCCTTCTGCTGTTCCGCATCCTGAACCTGTTTTTCCAGCCGGTTTCTTTCCCGCTCCGAACTCGTGCCCGCCGCATGCTTTGACAGATGATGATAGCGCCGGACTTCTCTCAGAAATGCCTGTCGCTTTTCTTCAAAATACTGGCTCCCGGCCGGCGGATATGCATGAAAGGAATCAATCACCTGCTCCAGACAGTCAAGGTCATCCACACGCTGCAGATCTGCGCCGAACTGTTCCCGCATAAAAGGATTGCCAAACAAAACCAGAACACCAAACGGGTGCTCTGACTGGATGGAATGATTGAGGAAGATGTTATCCGGGTTCGGGGAAGCAGAAAGCAATTCTGCTTTGCGCAGAAGATCAGCTTCTTTTGCACGCTGCAGGATTTTATTCAGTTCTTCGCGACTTCGCCGGATATACGTCACTGCCATGGATTTATTCTAACATCAATCGTTTTTCAATCAACCCACAATAATCACACAATCTGTATGAAAGCGCTTTACTGTGCACGTTTCAGCTTCCAGTACCCTTTCGAAGAAATAAAACAGCAGGGAATCTGCACAATTACAGAGTCCCTGCTGTATCAGGCTGTTTCCGGCTCAGCCGCCGTATTCCAGCATCTGTGTCCACATATTCGCATTACAGATGTCGGAAAGCCGGTATCCGTAAATAATCCTGTCGGCATCCACCCGAAGCGTGCTGACCTTCAGACCTTCTGATGTAACGATCTGCGGCATCCCGAGTTTATAGGTGTTTTCATAATCTCCGCTGTAACTGTAGTAATCACAGAGAAACTCGATGACATCTCCCTCATTCATCTCGATATAGCCTTTCGCCTTCTGATTGCTGTCGGGATAGATCTTCTCAATGCCGAGCACCGAGCCGTTCGGATTGTCCGCTCTGAATTCAACCAGAATATTTGCCCTCTCGTTGTTATAGAGAATCGGAACATAGCCTTCAAACGTCCAGCCGTTATCATTGATGTATTCATAGCTGGTCGGGTAGAAGGAGACAATCTGTCCGTTGATTGCCGTCCAGTTTCCGTTGTATTCCACGACCAGCGATCCTTCGTCATCAAACCGGTATACCTCATCAAGCCCGAGGTCTATATAGCCTTTGCCGTCATCCACCCAGACATTCAGGTTGATTGACGCCACTTTATCCCAGTCTTCCTGCGACAGCTTAAGGACTTTTTCTCCGTTGCTGTTTTCCGTCAGAATCAGATCAGACGGATTCAGGTGATTCTGGTCGATTTTTTCTGCGAAGGATTTCACATTTGCCTCATCCACCGCACTCCGGCCGCCGAGCAGATCATACAGCGTATAGCCGCTGCCGGTATAGCCCGATCCGTACGAACCGCCGTAATAGCTGTCGTCATAGGAGCTTTCATAAACTGAGGATGAGCCGAGCAGAAGATTCAGAATATCCTCTGTGCTGTAACCGTAGCTGCTGTTTCCGGAGGAGCCGCCGCCAAGAATGTCGAACAGCGTGTTGGACTGATACCCGTTTACCACCTGTCCCGAGGCAGCCAGGGTCGCAAAGGAACGGACCGCCTTTGTATAATCGCTGTCCATGCCGAGGTTTTCATAAACCTGCACTGCACTGTTCACATAGCGTGAATTGTAGTACGGGAAGTAAATCGAAAGACCATATGCATTGTTCATGTTCTTGGCACGGTTGTATTTGATGCAGGACTGCAGCGACTCTGCCAGTGCATTGGAGCTTGTCGTTCCGAGGTTCTTGCAGAAATGGATCAGATCGATCTGATCAATCTTGGTCGATGTCGCAAACTCTTTCGTGTTCGAACGTGCCAGTGCAACATTACGGTAGTTATCCCCCTGAATATCCGTACCGATTGCCTTTGAGAATTCACTGAAGATCGCAGGCACAGTTCCGCTGAACTCGGCCAGATCAATCAGTGAAAGCGAAGTCTTATCACGGGAGGAATACTGCTGGGAAGCAGAGGTAAAGTCGTCGATGATATTCTTTCCGATCGTCGTTGTCGGCAGGGAAGAGTTCTTTGCGAGAGCGCTCATCCAGTCTGTGTAATACCAGCCGGTACCGGGTTCAGTCTCTTCGCTGGCAATCAGGTAATCCGCATACGGCATCGCTGCCATCGCCGTTTCCATATTCGCCATCAGACAGGCATCAAACCCGACCGCATCAAACTTCACGCCGCCGTTTTTCAGGGCCGAAGCGATCTCATCTACTGTCATTGTTCCGTTCGGATACAGCTCATCCCGCGCATAGCCGCTGAGCGATCCTCCGCCATGGTCCCAGAGAATCAGAAAGTACCGGTTAGCCGGGTATTCACTGGCACCCCAGCGGATGAAATCCGCCAGTGTTTCCGGATCAGACATTGCTTTTTTTCCAACCTTCTTGTCCAGTGCGATGATCGACCGGTCAGACACCTTCCATCTCTGGTTGGTGGAAGAAGAGACGACGGAGTTTTTCCAGCGCTTTGTTCCGCCGGTCTCCACAAGAATATTCACTTTGTCGGAATGGGAGGCATAGAGCATCTCATTCAGGTCAGAAGTTGCCATGCCATACTGGCTTTCGAGATCCGTTCCGCACATATAGATGAGGACCGTCACCTGATCCTGCCCGCCGCCGAGAATCTTTGTGAACTTATCCCTGGCTCCGCTTGCCACATTGGTGCTGACACTTTCCTGATTGGTATCGGTGTATGCAGGTACCGGGGGCTTCCAGGTTCCTCCTGTCGAAGAGGAATTCTGACTGCCGGATGCAGGCGCGGAAGGGGCATATGTCGCAGTGAAGGTTTCATAAGGGTCACTGTAATAACTGTCCGATCTGCCGCACATCCCGAGCATGTTCATCACAAACATAATGAGAATGAGCATGATAATGATCCGGAACAGACCGCCGCCAAACAGACCGCGTCTGACTCTTTGCGGGCCTGTGTACGGATTGCCCGGGCGATAGCCGCCCATTCCGCCGATCTGATTCAGCGGGTCGTTTGAATGTCCGCTATGCGAAGTATGGCCATAGCCACCGGAATTCATTCCCTGTCCGAGTCCGCCGATTCCGTTCAGCGGGTTTCCGCCGGTGCCGCGGTTTCCGCTGCCCGAGGCATGTCCTCCCGAACCGGCTTTCCGCTCTTCATAATCGGCATTTCCGACTTTTCCCGTATTCAGCCCTTCTCCCCGTTTGAAAACCTTTCCGGAGCCTGTCGCTTCCGTCGGTTTTCTTCCGGTCGGTCTTCTGTTTCTGTTATTCTCTGACATAAACTACCTCCGTCATAAACCTGCCGCAGGAATCAGTTTCTTTTTCGGGACAGACCTCTGTCCCATGCACTCTGTTCTGCTGAACATGTTCAGAAAAATAGTAACACACCAGAGGCGTCCTTCCCTCCGGTTTCTGACTTCTCCGCAGTCATTCCGTACCAAAAAGATCCCGGATTACTCCGGGACCTCAGTTTTCTGTCATTCACACAGCAGCTTTGTCGTAATTGCGGTTGACGCTTCCCGCTGTTCCTTGTCTTCCATGCGCAGTCTCTCACGGGCATCTTCATCTTCCCGCTTCACCTGTACCTCCTTGCCCGCATCATCTACCCGGACAACCGTTTCGTTGACTTCCGGAAACTCGATCCGGGACGGATCGGAATAAGTCTGCGTCTCAACCATCGTGCCGGTTGTTTCATCATATGTCACTGTTGTCGTCATGACCGCAGTCGGCGGGATTACGACTCCGCCGGACCCGACATAGATATAACCGTAGAAGATCTGGCCGTTCCGGTTGCTCTGAGAAGGAATCCATCCTTCATGATAGCCGCCGCAGTAGCCGCCTTCCTTTATATAGACCATTGAGCCGTCTTCACTGACTTCCGTTACAAATACCACATGGTTGGACCATACGCCGACCGACATCGGTGCCGGAGCTGTCCCGACTGAATAGCCGTATGCCGGTGCATTTCCATACCATGCGCCTGCATTTCCAAGCCGGGGAAGCGCAATTCCCGTATAGTCATAACAGAGCTGCCATGCGCTCCAGGTACAGTTTGACCACCCTCCGTAATAAGGGTTTACCGCCGCATAGGAAACCTGTGCCTGAGGCTGTTCGCCTGTATCTTCTGTCCAGGCTCCGTCCTCTTCCGCATGGAGTTCGCTGAAGTTATTGCAGAGACATACCGCACTGAGTACAAGTGCTGTGATCCTGATTCGTCTGTTCTGTTTTTTCATCATCATATGCGGAGTGATTATATCATATTGATCTGCACTTTTGTCCTGCGCTTTGACCGGAAAACAGCAATTCCTTCAGCACGTTTCCGCTCGCAGAAGAGCCCCTCGGCAGTACTCCCCTTCTGCCTTTGGTGCTATGATGCAGAGGAGACAATTCAAGGAGAATTCTATGCGCAGAGTCAGTGTCATTGTTCCGGTGTATAATGTGGCTCCATATCTGAAGCGATGTATCGAAAGCCTTCTGGACCAGACAATGAAGGAAATCGAACTGATTCTGGTCGACGATGGCTCCACAGACGGAAGCGAAGCGATCTGTGATGAATATGCGGAAAGAAATCCCGGAATATGCGTCATTCATACTCCAAATCAGGGACTTGCCAGTGCCAGAAATACCGGGATTGACGCCGCGGAATCCGAATATATCATGTTTGCGGACTCGGATGATTACGTGGAACCGGATTTCTGCCGCATTCCCTATGAATGTGCTGTGAAAAACCATGCCGATCTTGTGATCTTCGGCTACAGCCGGACCGGTTTCAAAGACCATAAACAGCCATTCACACACGAAGAAGGCTGGCTTGCCGACCGTCAGGCGCAGTATCTGCTTCACCATGGAATGGCGTGTGTTGCGTGGAACAAACTGTACCGGCGCAGCCTGTTTGAGACAATCCGTTACCCGGAAGGCCGTGTCTATGAAGATTTCGGCACCACCTATAAGCTGCTTCACAAAGCGGATTCCATCTTTTACCTGAATACGCGGCTGTATCACTACTGTTACCGTGTTTCCAGTCTCAGCAATCATCGCATCGGCAGATCTGAACTGGATAGTTTCGAACTGTCACTGGAACAGATCCGCTCGCTTGCGGAATGGAACTACCCGGAAATTGCGCAGGAAGTGAAAGACGACATGTACCTTTACTATCTGGTCTGTTTCGGCAATCATGGTGCGTATGCGAAGGAGTGTTCTGACTACTGCCGCTCGCTGAAGCTGTTTCCTGCATACTTCCCGCTGTCGTTCCGTATCATGCTGGTGTGTTACCGGTATCTGCCTCCGGTTTTTGATCTGATCTCCATTTTTTCCCACAAGCGGGTCAGATACCCGGAATCCGTATGATCCGCTGCCCGAACTCATTCGGGCAGTTCTTTTTTACTGTCAGTAAGCGCCGTTGTGGAATACGTAACGCTCAAGCCTATCAAAAGCTTCCTTTACCAGCTCAAACGGAACCGCAAGATTCATCCGGATCGCATACGGTCTGTGGAACGGACGCCCATCCTGCCAGAGCACGCCGTATTCCACGCCCTTTCGCAGCAATGCGTCCATACTGACCCCATTCTGTCTGCACCAGGTTTCACAGTCGAGATACATCATATAAGTGCCCTGGGGTTCCATGAACTCCACTCCCGGAATATGTTCCCGGATAAAGGAAGAGGCATAACGGATATTTCCGCTCAGCACAGAACAGAGCTCATCCACCCAGACGGCGCCTTCTTCTGTAAATCCGCCGGTCATCGCATGCATCCAGAGAACGCTCATCGCATTGTAATGCGTATTGGCGGCTTCCTTTGCAAGCCTGTCATTCAGCCAGGAATTGAAACAGATGTGATAGCTGCCCGGGATGCCGGCAAGCGAAAACGTCTTGGACGGCGCATATTGTGTGATCACATGCGTATGCGCATATGCGCTGATCGAATGCAGCGGAATATGATGATATCCTTCCAGAATCAGATCCGACCAGATCTCATCACAGATCACATAGACCTCATACCGTTCAAACAGGTCCATCATCTGCTTCAGTTCTTCTTTTTCCCACACCCGTCCGCACGGATTATGCGGACTGCAGAAAACCGCAGCGTGAATATGATTCTCCCTGATCTTTTCTTCCATATCCGCAAGGTCCATCCGCCAGATACCTTCCTGATCCCGCTTCAGATCCGAGAGAATCATTCTGTATCCGTTGGCTCCGACCGAATTGGTAAAGCCGATATAAGTCGGTGAATGCAGGAGAACCGCATCGCCTCTGGAACAGAGCACATTGAGCGCTGTAATCACTCCGCCCAGCACCCCGTTCTCATAACCGATGTGTTCCGGTTTCACCTCGGCGTGATTGCGCACCTTCTGCCAGCGTATGATCGCATCGGTATATTCCTCCGTCGGGGCAAAATAACCGAAGCAGGGATGTTCCAGCCGTTTTTTCAGCGCATCCGTAACTCCCGGAAATGTCGGAAAACTCATGTCCGCCACCCACATCGGTATCCGGCGGAAGCCTTCTTTCGTCGGCACATCAATCCCGTACCATGCGGTTGGTTCAGCCGCAATCGAATCCATGCCTTTCCGGTCCAGTATCGTTGTAAAATCGTATTTCATATCTGAAAACCCTTTCTCTTCTGTTTCTGAATCCGGGTTTATTTTACTCCCATTTCTTTCTTCTTCCCGTCCGCCTGCATCCGTTCCAATCTGCCGGCACTGAAGTAACTTGCAGGATAGAACAGAGAGAACTATGATTACAGACGTTATCAGAAAAGGGGATGATAGAAATGCAATTACTGGTACATATTACAAATCATGAAGAAACCGTGAATCCGATCATGGCAAAGCTCATGGAACGCGGATTTCACGGCGCATCAATCGTTGACTGCGAAGGCATGCTGAAATCGCTGAACGAAGACAGCGTAGACGCTCCTGCGATCTTCGGCGGACTCCGCAAATTCATCAATCCGGACCGTCAGACCAACAAGATGATCCTTCTGGTCATCCGAGATGAAGACGTCAGCGCCGCAATCGATATCATTCACGAAGTAGCAGGCAGCCTCAAAGGTCCGAACTCCGGCATTCTGTTTACTCTTCCGGTTACCCGCTGGGAAGGAGTTTCAAAAGACTGATGAGCCCGCTGTTCTATACTGCGATTGCCGTTATGGCAGGTCTGCTGGTGACACGGCTGACACGCCTTGTCCGTCTGCCGAATGTTACTGCATATCTGATTGCCGGTGTTCTGATCGGACCATACGTTCTGAATCTGACCGGCAGTGAAACACTTGCGTCCTTCAGTGTGATCACAGAATGCGCACTTGGCTTTATCGCATTTTCAATCGGTGATGAATTCCGCATTGAAAATCTGAAGGCAATCGGAAAGCCGGCACTGATCATTACCCTGCTGGAATCTACGTTTGCGGTATTGTGCACAATGACCGTCACACTTCTGCTCGGATTCGATCCGATCATATGCATCATGCTGGGGGCGCTGTCCGCATCTACCGCACCTGCCGCTACCCTGCTGATCGTACGGCAGTACAAGGCAAAATGGCCGTTAACAAACATGCTGCTGCCGGTCGTCGCTGCGGATGATGCGACCGGACTGATCGCCTATTCGATCTGTGTTTCGATTGCCCAGGGAATGGTCAATCACGAAGCGTTCAGTGTGGTGAATTCACTTCTGATGCCATTGCTGAAAGTGGTGGAAGCGCTCGCTCTTGGCGCACTGCTCGGAATTGTGCTGGCATTATCGCACCGCTACTTCCGTTCCCACACCAACCGCATGTCGCTGTGTATCGGCTTTGTAATGCTGGGAGTCGGTCTGGCAGATCATTACGGTCTTTCCAACCTTCTGGTATGCATGGCAATCGGCGCAGTCTATGTCAACCTGTGGAATGAAAGCGCGCGGATTCTCGGCTGTATTGATGACTGGACGTACCCGCTGTTTCTTCTGTTCTTTGTCATCTCCGGTGCGTCTCTGAATCTCAGCACTCTGCCGAAGGTCGGCCTCATCGGCATCGTCTATATCTTTGCCCGGTTCGGCGGCAAATACCTTGGTTCGTACATCGGCGGCACCATCACAAAGCAGCCGGATGTCGTACGCAAAAACATCGGCTGGGCGCTGATGCCTCAGGCAGGCGTAGCCATCGGTATGGCAACCATGGTGCTGAAGCAGCTTCCGACAGAATACGGTCAGATGATTCAGACGGTAATTCTCAGTGCAACGCTGGTCTATGAAATCATCGGCCCGCTTGCCGCGAAGACTGCACTTGCCCGGGCAGGCGAAATTCACGCAAACTGAATTCACAGGCCGGCGCAATATGAAAAACACATTTCCCTGTTGTTACTGCGCCCGGCTTCTCATGTTAAGATAGAACTGCAAGGAGTTCTTTATCATGCTGAAAATTCGTCCATCTGTGGATAATGACACTATTTATTTTGATATTACCGGACGCATTGATTCCATGTCCGCGCCCGAGTTTGAAAAAGAGGTGTTTGCCTTTGATCTCAGCCAGTACAAACGCATTGTCCTTGACTGTACCAGACTCGATTTCATTTCTTCTGCCGGCCTTCGTGTTCTGATCAAAATCCGCAATGCGGCGGATGAGGATGCCGATATTGATCTGATTCATGTTTCGCCTTCCGTTATGGATGTGCTGTATCTTACCGGTTTCGATCAGGTCGTCAATGTGCATTCGGTATCGGAAGAGGAATCCGATCCGGAAATCCAGGCCGTCTTCTTTGATGTTGACGGAACCCTTCTTTCCCACGCAACAGGCAGAGTTCCGGAAAGTACGGAAAAGGCCCTTCAGCTGCTCCATGAAAAAGGCATCAAATCCATCATCTGCACTGGCCGCGACATCGGTGAGCTGGAAAAGCTGCCGATCATGCATCTGCCGTTTGACGGATATCTCACGCTGAACGGCAACCTGTGTCTCGATCAGGACAAGGTTCTGTTTGCCGGCAATGAGATCGATCCCGGTGAAGTGGATATTCTGGTGCGTATTTTCCAGGCCAGCAAGATTCCGTTCGTACTGATCGGTGAAAAGAACCGTTATATCAACTATGTTGACGACATCGTCATCGACACTCAGAACAGCACGAAGGGAACAATTCCCGATATCGGAGAATACAAAGGCGAAAAGATTTATCAATGCCTCGCCTTCGTCAAGGATAAGGAACGCACCATGCTGGAGAATACACTCGACATGTGCCGCATCACCAGCTGGAACAAGACGGGTATTGATATCATTTCAAAATCCGGCGGCAAAGCTGCAGGTCTTGAGCTCTTCCTTGAAAAGTACGACCTGTGCCGCAAAAACACCATGGCATTCGGTGACGGAGAAAATGATATCGACATGATCAAATACGCCGGTATCGGAGTCGCAATGGGCAACGGTGTTCCGGCTTTGAAGGAAGCCGCCAACTATGTCACGACCGATATTGATGACAATGGCATCTTCAATGCGCTGAAGCACTTCAACATCATTGACTGAACCGGCTGTACGATTCAGAAGCAGTAAGAGGGAGCACATCCCTCTTTTCTCTTTGTTTTCTCTTTTCCTGTCCGAACGCGAAATATCATTGCGTCATCTGTTTGAGGTGTTTTATGATTTTGGCATGCGAACATTCCCATGCACGGAGGATTAACATATGCGAAATTACCGGCGGTTCATTACCGACTATAAAACAACGAACATTCTGATCGGAATCTGCGTGATCGTATATATCATTCAGATGCTCCGGCCAGAGACCACAAGACAGTTCGGGCTCTACGCCGCTCCTCTTGCGGCGCAGGGATTTTACCGGATCATTACCTGCGCATTTCTCCATGGCAGTCCGACACATCTGCTGATGAACATGATGTCGCTGTACAACATCGGCACCTATGTCGAAGAGCGCCTCGGCGATCCGAAATATCTTCTGATCGTCCTGGTATCTGCACTGAGCAGCGGGCTCGCGGTTGCAACACTGTCGCCGGCCGGAACAATTACGATCGGATTCAGCGGCGTGATCTTCGGACTGTTCGGTGCATTCACCGCAATCATGATCAAAACCGGAGCGATTCATAACGACGCGGTCATGTCCGTCATCCTCCGCATTCTGGTTCCGAACATCATCATCAGTCTCATGCCCGGCGTTTCCTGGCAGGGACATCTGGGAGGTCTGATCGGCGGCCTGCTTGCGGCATTACTGCTGGCGTAGAAATCACTTCAGCCTGGCTTCCGGGCTGTTCGCAACGTAAAAAAGACTGCAGCAGTCTTTTATTATTCCTTATATTCCTGAAACAGTTGATCCGGCTGACAGTAAAATACACCCTGCATTTTCTTATATCTCTTTACTCGTCCGGCAACCCCATTCCGGAACAGGAACCCGTTCAGGCGCAGATTCTTCTGTTTCATCGCCGGCAGACCGCACAGCCGCCTTAATCCGCTGTGATTTCACCGTTCCATTCAGTGATGCCGCCGAACTCATACACATTCGTATAGCCAAGCTTCACGAGTTTCTCCGCTGCCTGTCTGCTGCGGTTTCCGCTCCGGCAGTAAATCAGAAGAATCTGATCCTGATCCGGCAGTTCCTGTGGAGCAGTATCCGTTATTGTTTCATTGGGGATGCAGATCGCTCCGGGAATATGTCCTTCCGCATATTCATCCGGTCTGCGGACATCCACAATCAGATGACCGTCGTCTCTGCGCATCCGCTCCTTCGCTTCTTCCTGTGTGATTTTCTGAAATGTTCTGTTCTCCGCTGCCGGCCTGCCGCATCCGACAGAAACCATAAGCATTAACCCGGCAGAAAGAATTCCCATTTTTCTTATCGAATTCTGTTTCATTTCTCTTTCTCCGATGACTGCAGGGTTCTCTCTTCTGATCGCATGTATGATCCGGACTACCTGCAGTACCAGTTTCCCATTCTGTCTTGTGCGAGGGCATTACGGTTTTCTCTCCGCAGCTCCCTTATCTTCATTCTTTGAAAATGCGTCCTGCCATGCTTTATACACATAGATCACAGCAATGATGCCTACCAGCAGAATCGCAATCGCCATCAGCAGTTCGAACAGAAATAACGGAGGATAATTCATCAGTGAATGCCAGCCGTCTTCCATATCCGGAGAAAGCTTGCCGAGAAAATCATAGGCATCGATCCATGCGGAGAATACCGCCAGTACCGTTACCCAGCCGATGCCCGCCTGATGATGATCAAACACGCCTTCCCGCAGTCCGTTTCCGACATCAATCCAGATATCGTTTTCCAGAATCTCTTCCGGGGCGACTGCACCGTGCTTTTCGTAGATCCGATGATAATGAATTGTGCTGTTCATACACTTCTCCCGCATATCTTTCGCCTGCAGGTGCAGCGGAGGTTTTCTTCTTTCATTATACTGGGGCCTGGCGTTTTCTGTTCCCTTCCTGCATGCTGAAAGACACCCGTCCGGGTGTCTTTTCCGCTGCCTTACATGATGTTTCCGCGGTGCCTGTTCTGTTTCATCCAAAGAACTTCAAAGTGTTTTTCTTCCAGAACACCTTTGATGTAGCTTTCCAGCGCGGAGGCAATCAATGCACGGGACAGCTCCGGTATTTCCGCAATGATATGACAGTGCGTTTTCCCCGCCAGCTGTGTGGTTCCGAATTTGAAGTACGGAACACTGGCCAGCTGCGGATGAAGTTCCTTAAACTCACTGAGCGCCTTTTTCAGTATCTCCGTAAGTTCATCAAGCGATGCGGTATACGGCACCGCAAAGCTGAGGACGGTATAACAGCTCTTGGCTGACATATTGATGACATTCGACATGTTCCGGTTATTGATGATCTTTTCATCCATATCGAAGCCGGTCACTGTTGTCGTTCGCACACCGATTTCATTGATCTGTCCCTGATAGCCGGCCACATCAATGAAGTCACCGACCTGAAACGAGCCTTCAAATATGATGAACAGACCGGCAGTAATATCTGTGATCAGGTCACGGGCTCCGATACCTATGGCAATGCCGGTCAGTCCGGCTGAGGTTGCCAGCGCAGTCGGATTCACACCGATATTGAGGAGTACAAAGTATGCCGAGATCAGGAATGCAGAGTAGCTTACCGCACTTCGGAGCAGACGGGTAACCGTTTCTCCACGCGCATCCGAAATCTCTCCGATCATTCTCAGCATCCAGCGGATCAGAGCTGCTCCGACGATTGCGGTCATAATCAGAATCAGGTTTGCGGTCAGCGAGAACACATTCAGGCCTCTTGCCCATTTTCCGCTCATGATCCGAACCAGAAGCGAATGCTCTTTCGCAGAGAATTTATAGGTCGCAAATACAGCCAGCAGCAGGATCGCCGCAATCTCGGCCAGCAGCGTAAACGCGCTGAAGAGCTTCCGCTCTGGTGTCTGGAACAGCCATGACAGGGAAAATTCACCGATCCGTTTCCTGAGTCCCGGCCGCTGCGCTTCATTATCCTCTTCTTCAGAGGTAAATCCCTTTCCGATGGATTCCTTCATCTTCACATCCTGAATCAGTTCACACTGACGCTCTGTGGCATAAATCACCTCTTTATATCCCTTGCGCCGTGTTCTGAGAAGGATTAACATATAGAGCTCACTCAGGAAGAACATCACCATTGCCGCAATCGTATACGGTGCTCTTGTATAGTAGACGTTTTCTCCCAGATGGATAATATACACAAGCTTATTGTCAATTTTTCTGCTTGATGCGTAGGAAGGCATTCCATCATAGCTGATCAGACCGAAGAACTCCGGCTGCAGAGACTCCTCCGTAAAGCCGAGTTCACTTGCATCACTTCCAATCAGGCCTTCTTCACGCGCATAGGATATGGTTCTGGTTTCCGGATCAACCGCACAGTAGGTTTCCGTAATCATGAGATTTTTCAGCACCTGATTCAGCGCAGGCTCAGATGCATAATTCATGATCTCCCCCGGTTCCCGTCCGATTTCAAGAAAACCGATCAGACCATTATCATCCTTCCGGTAGATGCTCACCGCAGCTCTTGCGCCATCCATCTGCAGCAGCGGATTATAGCCCGGTTCAATATATACAGAAGGCACCCCTCGTTTCAGCTGATTGTATATACTGGCCGGATCTTCCTGATTCTGCGGAAACGAATAGTTGAATATCTGTTCGCTGGATACCATTTCATTTCCGTCGAGATCAAACAGCGTCGCATATTGCAGACCGAATGTGCTGACCGCGAGATTCAGGCACTCGCTGTTCATCAGATCCGGATTCTTGCTGAAGAATTCCGCAATAATCTTTGCGGTAGCGATCATATCCGTTTTATAGATCTGCTTTGTTTTTTCATTCTGTTTCTTATATTCTGCCGTCTCCTGCTTCACGACTTCCAGCTCTTCGTTGTCATCCAGAACATGTACGGAAAGTGAGAACAGTGTCTGCGAGAAGTAGGCGGAACTGCTCACGAGAATCAGTGCGATCAGCGCTAAGATCAGTTCTTTTTTGGAATTTTCTTTTTCAGAATAATCTTTGTTTTCCGGATGAATCCAGTGATACTGCCGCAGATGATAGACAAATATCGAGAACAAAAACAGAACAATCAGAAAGGTCAGCTGAACCATGAATGCGATGCTTACAGCGGACTGTATTTCGCCGGACGGATAGGTATAGAACGTGATATCTGCATTCAGTTCCTTATTGTATTTGGAAAAGTACAGATAGTATTTCTGATCGCGGAACAGTAAGCCGCTCTGAAACCTCTCACCGCCCTGATTCGTAAAGATCATTCCTTCGCCCGAGTGAACGAATTCCTTTGCCCGTTCTGCGTCGATTCTTCCTTCTTCGGTAAAATACGACTGATCTTCCCGTATATACAGAAATGCATAGTTTTCATCCGTATCGCTGTAGCCGTTCCGGCGCATGACTGACGCGATTGCCTCTGCCGGGGTTCGAACTTCATATACGGTTCCTTCCGTATTATCTTCTTTTACAAGACTAACCAGATATGTCTCCCGGTCAAACAGCCGGAGGAAAAAAACCCGGTAATCGTCGACATAGAAAAATCTCCGGCCGCTGATCTGAATCATAGCCATCAGTTCATCAAGGGTGAAGTTGCCGACTTCGATCTTTTTGGCGGAACTTGCGAGCATCGTTCCGTCACGTTTGCAGACAAACGTGGTATTTCCCGGGTAGTATTTCTGCACAAACTCCACGAGTCCCTGCGGAGTGACGCCCGTAAGTGCCTGCGAATACCGTGCAAATGCAAGCGCATTGATATATTTTTCCACGCTTGTGTTTTCTGCATCGCCGGAGTTCTTTTCGGTCTCCACGACCGCAGCCTCGATTCCGTTCAGAATATGCAGCGCATTGTTTATGATCTTTGTCATGTTGATGGTTACCAGCACCGCCAGCAGGACTGCAAATGAAACAATCGAAAGCAGGATCGTATGGACTGTCAGCCGTCTCAGACTGAAATAGAATTTATCTTTGGGTTCTTTATTTTTCGCTGAAAACAGATTCATGAATTTACCCCTTACGCCAATCAGAACACCCTGAAAAAACTTATACTTATTATATCAGTGCACCATCTGTACAGCCTGCCAATCGTTTCGGGCAGCGGTCAGAAACGAAAACTGAATGTATGACGGTTACTGCATTTATCAAATATCAAAATGAGAAACAGCACAGGCAAGGAGAATGGTTTATGAAATCTGTACCGTGGAAGCGCAGAAATCCCGGAACCGGCAATATGATCAACTTTGAAGACAATAAGATCAATGTCCTTCTGCTGGGCAATTCCGGCTGCGGCAAAAGCACTCTGATCAACGCATTTCTCGGAAGAGAGGCGGCAGAAACAGGTTCCGGCCGGGCAGTCACAAAGAATATCGAAGTATATGAAGACGATATGCTTCCGTTCCGGATGATCGATACAATCGGCTACGAATACAGCATGTTCCGGCAGCTTCGCATCAAACGCGATCTTGCGCGATTCAGCGAGGAAAGCGTGAAATACCGTCAGGCAGACAAGCTGGTGCATGTCATCTGGTACTGTATTGACGGCACGGCAAAACGGGTGGACCTTGATGCGCTCAGCTACATCCGGAGTGTCATCCGTTCCTGGAAGAATGTCCCGGTCATTTTTGTCATTACCAAATCCTATTCGGAGAAGGAAATGGAGACCTCACGTCAGATGGCGCATGACGCCGTGGTCCGGTATAACGCAAAACACCGAAAAGCACCGATCAACGTACAGGCAACCGTCTGTGTTGTCGCAAAGGAATATGAGATCACCGATGATGTGATCGTTCCCGCCCGCGGGCTTGATGAACTGATGGAGGTGACCAATTCCATCGTGCCGAAGGCCAAACAGGCTGCAGAAGAATCCATTCGGAAAATCGATCTCCGCATCCGGCGCAATTCTGCAAACTCCCTCATCCTTTCCTCTACCGGGGCTGCCGTCGCAGTCGGCGCGATTCCGATTGCCGTACCGGACTCTGCTGTGCTCTGTGCGCTTCAGCTTCGCATGATGAAGGGCATTGCGAAAAATTACGGACTTCAGGACGAAAAACTCTCCTCCGAAGCCGCAAAATACATTCTGCAGGCAGGCGCTACCACCGCGGCCGGAAAAGCACTGGTTAAAACCCTGAAAACCATTCCCGGTCTGAATCTTGCGGCCTCTCTGATCGATGCCTCAGCGGCAGGGACTGTAACGTTCCTGCTGGGACAGACCGCTGCCATTGTCTATGAGAAATTCTATACCGGCGAATGGTCTCCGGATTCCGTTCAGCTGGATTCGGAGGTTCAGAACATTCTCGATCATCTTATGCCCGGGATAACCGAACAGGTCAGACAGTTTCTTTCCGGTTCCGGCGGAAAACTCACCGTATCGGCGATCTCTGACTTCTTCGCCGGACTTCTGAAGAAGAATCACTGAATAACTGTCCGACAGCACCCCAGAAACACCCGCCCGGTGTTTCTTTTTTCTGCTGATCAGCACTGCAGACAGAAAAGCAGAGAGTTCAGTTCCTCTCTGCCGCAGAATACAGTTCAGGCGAAACCGGTATCCATTCATGTTCAGACAGTTTCAGCCAGAGTACTTCCTTCCGGTATATCACAGCAGCCGGCGTAATCACTTCTCCGGCCTCTGTCCTTCGCAGAATGACAGAGGGCAGATCCGGGGAGTAATAGACCGGAAGCCGGACCATTGTTTTCAGTGATGGTTTCTTCGGTTCTTCCTTATAGATTACCGTCTCTGCATTTCCGGCAAGCCAGCGACCCGTACCAATCCGGTACCAGACGTGATCATCTTCCGGTATTACTTCGTAAACCTGATACCGCTCTCCATGTGTGGCGTCACCCCGTGTCTGTGACCCGTACTGCGGTTTTGAATAGATATCCATGTGGTATGGGATGATTCTCAGCCGTCCGAGCGTTTCTTCCGTATGCGGCGCAACATCCTCAGGCACCTCACTCCACGCAAGCTGCGGTTTTGTTTCCTGGACCAGGTCTGTTTCATATACCATCTGTGCCGACCCTCCGCCGTCCATGCGGATCGCATTCAGCAGATCCAGCTCACGCAGTACGTCTCTGATCCGCTGCTCGGGCAGCGTTCCGTAGATCGTGATGAGCAGATATTCTTTTGCCCGGTTCTGGGCAAAGATCGTAACAGCTCTGCCGTAAGCGCGATAGTCAATCCGGCTGGCAGCTCCGCCGGTAATGTCGGTTTCCTCCCCGTTTGCGAAATAGGTATAGGAACCGGATATCCCGTTTTCCGCATTGATCGTATACCCGTTCCACCAGGTCCAGGAGTCGTCTCCCTGCCAGTCATTCCATGCCCAGCCATGGTAACGGATCCACATATTGTCGCCGGTAAAATAAGCAGTGGCATAACCGCTGCCGTATGCAGGCGTATTCTCTGTTCCATACCAGGTCGTCCAGGCATTATGCCGGCGCACCGCACCGACAGGCCTGCCGTACTCAAATTCCGTATTGGAAAAATAACCGCCATTGATGCCTCCTGCGTACTGATAACCGGCGGCGATGGTACCGTAGTCCTTCAGTTCATTGAGGTATACCGGAACTTCTGAATAGTCTACCTGAAGAAAGGTGTGCTCGCTCGGTTTCACACGGAGGATGTCGTACTGAACCTCATCAATCAATCCCTGTTCATGAAATACATTCGATTCGGTTCCGTCTGTATAGACATTGATTGCCGTAGGAATCTGACGGCGCAGAAAATGAACCCGCTTTGTCTCATCCCACGAATTCACAACTTCTTCCGCCTGCACGGAAAAACTGCCGCATGCCGGCACGGGCAGCAGGATTGAAATCAGGATCGCAGCAAATCGTTTCTGATACTGTTTCAGACAATTCATATTAGGGATTATAAAAGATTTTTATTCTCCCGCCGAACAAAATAAAGCCCGGGGTACTTTCCTGCGGCATCCTATAGCCGGAAACGGGCCGGACATTTCGCTTCCGACGCGGAATCGCGCCGGATTTATCCAGCCGAGTACGTTCCCTTTGCGGCCGTATTTCTTCTGCCTTCCGGGATGAAAAAAGGGAAACCATTCCTAATTCGGGTTTTGAAACGTGTATCATAAGTAACGGGTTCTCTGTTTTCTTACAGCATAACTCAGATACTGGAGGTCAACGAAAATCATGAAATTCAGATGTAAGCATGCACTGCTTCTGATTTCGGTCAGTGCATTGACACTTGCATGCGGGCAGAAAAGCCCTTCTGCTTCTCCCCCCCCGCTGCAGAAACACCTTCACCTTCCGCAGAACCATCCGCAATTACGGAAACCGCTTCGCCGAAGAGCAGTGAGTCGGTTGAGGCAATGCTCAGAGAAATGACTCTGCAGGATAAGATCGGCCAGATTCTGTTTCCTGCATTCCGTGTCTGGCATGAAATAGAAGACACCGAAAAGAAGGAAGAAAGCTAAGTCACAAAGGATAAGGAAGGAGCTCCCCTTACAGAACTGAACGATATCATCCGCGATGAGATTGCAGATTCACATTACGGCGGTCTTCTGCTGTATGGAGAAAATTTCGATTCTGCAGAACAGGTTGTCCGGCTGATCGCGGATATTCAGCAGACAAACGCCGCTGCCGGCGGGCTGCCGATGTTTATCGCAGCCGACCAGGAAGGCGGCAATGTCTCCCGTGTCACCTTCGGAACCACCGGTGTATCCAATATGGCACTGGCTGCTGCAGGGAACGCAGAATATGCGGAAACGATGGGCAGAATTTTCGGAGAAGAACTCGGTCTTCTCGGAATCAATGTTGATTTCGCTCCGGTCATGGATATTAACAACAATCCGGTTATCGGCATTCGTTCCTTCTCTGATTCCGTGTCAATCGTTTCGGAATTCGGCCTTGCATTCCAGAAAGGACTTCATGACACCGGTACACTTACTTCTCTGAAGCACTTCCCCGGGCATGGCAATACAGATACCGACAGTCACAGCGGATTCCCGAAAATCGACAGCACACTGGAAGAACTGAAAGCATTTGAACTGATTCCGTTTCAGGCCGCGATCGATGATGGTGCAGATATGATCATGACGGCGCACATCCAGTATCCGGAAATTGAAAAGGAAACCTATGTTTCCATCAGTACAGGTGAAGAAGTATATCTTCCGGCAACAATGAGCGATGACATTCTGACCGGTCTTCTGCGGAATGATATGAAATTTGAAGGTGTTGTCGTCAGTGACGCCCTGGACATGGAGGCAATCTCAAAGAACTTCGAATACAAAGATGTGCTTCGCTATACGATCAATGCCGGGGCAGATATGGTGATTATTCCCCCGGTCAAGGATCCTGATTCCTACATGCTCGTTTACCAGACGCCGGATCTGATTGAAGAACTCATAAAGAACGGCGAGATCAGCACAGAGCGGCTTGATGAAGCAGTGCGCCGCATTCTGACGCTGAAGGAAAAGTACGGTCTGCTGAAGCAGAACGACTTCGCTGCATCCGAAGAGAAGATCAGGAAGGCAGAAGAAGGAATCGGCAGTCAGGAACATCGCAAGACCGTATGGAACATCGCGGAACAGGCACTGACGGTTCTGAAAAATGATGATGCGTTCCCGCTCAGTGTCAGAGAAGGTGAAAAAACACTGATTGTACTGGCGGATACCTGTGCGTCACGGGCTGCCATAGGCGAAGCCGCAAAGCAGATTCTCGAAAAAAACAGCCTGCTTCCGGAAGGAGCGGAAGTGACATCAATCCTGCATACCGTCAAGGATCAGGAAAACGGAGAAGAAGTCATCAAAGCGGCACAGGAAGCAGATCATGTCATCCTGCTGTATCGTTCCTGGGATTCGATCTGCCTTGATCCGGAAAGCGGCAACGGTCTTTCCGTTCCGGTTTTCACTCAGATCATAAAAAATCGCCACGAGGCCGGAAAGAAGACGATCTTCCTCTCCGGACTGCTGCCTTATGATGCCGCAAGGTTTCCGGATGCGGACGCAATCGTTCTGACATACTGCTCGAGCAGTATGAAGGAGCTCCCGCCGGAGACCGGAAAAGGAAGTTCCTACTGTCCGAATCTCGTTGCCGGTATCTGTTCCTGCTTCGGAATGGGGACCCCTGCAGGCAGACTCCCTGTAAACATCAATGCGCCGGATGAAACCGGACATATTTCTGACACGGTTCTCTGGCCGCGTGCAGAGTAAATAAATTGGAGGAAATGATATGAAAGAATTACTGAACAGAATCCATAACGAAAACTTCAAATGGAATGATTTTTTCCTGATTCCCTCGCTGCTTTCCTTAGTAATCGTCCTGTTGGGTCAGATGCTTGGATATAGGATTGGCCGCGGCCTGCAGTCTGTGATCGGAATAACGCCCATCACAGACCATCTGATGCTGTATTTCAGTTTCATCGGAATCTGGATCGTGCTGTTTCTTTACCTTCGCTTCACCAAAACCAACACGCCGATTCTGAAGGCTCTGACCAGCGGCCCCGAAAACAATACGCCGGCAATGCTCGGCATCGGACTGCTGCTCGGCTTTCTGATGAACGGATTCGGTATTCTCTGTGCCTGGCTTCATAAAGATATCTACCTGAGCTTTGATTCGTTTCACATCGGATATCTTCTGCTCTTTCTGATCACGATATTCATTCAGTCTTCTGCCGAAGAGCTGATCGACCGAGGCTTCCTGTATCAGCGTATCCGCCGCGGCTACCGGGGGCACTGGTTTGCGATTCTGCTTAATTCCTTTGTATTCATGTCTCTGCATCTTGCAAATCCGGGGACAACGAAACTGGCGTTATTCAACATCTTCGTGGTCGGCGTCTTCTACGGCACCTGCGTCCGGTATCTCGACAGTATCTGGATCTGCATGGGCATACATACCGCATGGAACTTCACGCAGAACATTATCTTCGGGCTGCCCAACAGCGGTATCGTAACTGCCTATTCCATTTTCAGACTGGACGCCGCCAACGCCCGCGACAGTCTCTTCTACAGCAACTCCTTCGGTATTGAGGGGACTATTATTACCACACTCATACATGTAATCGGCATCATCGCCATCGTCTGGTGGGGCGAAAAGAACAAGCGCACTTCCTATAACCCCTGGCTGGACCGGCAGACTGCGGATTAATCACTATCAGAACAGGATACAGCACTGCAATGGTGCTGTATTTTTTCGTCTTGACCAGTGTTCTTCCCCGTATGACAATCAGAGGCATACAGATCTCTTTGACCAGAGAAGGAGAAATCGAATGATAAAAGGCATGATTTTTGATTTTGACGGCACCCTGTTTGACTCGATGCCGTTCTGGTACCGGCTGCCCTTCGATTACCTTCGCAGACAGGGAATCGAGCCGGCAGATGATATTTTTGAAACGGTAAAAACATTGACGCTTCCCCAGGCAGCAGAATACTTTATTCATCAGTATGACCTGCCCAAAGATGTTCCGCAGATCATGCAGGAAACCGCACAGATGATCATGGATATGTACCGGTATCAGATACTTCCGAAACCATGTGTTCCACAGCTTCTCGAAACGCTTTCCCATCATGATGTCCGGATGTGCATTGCGACCGCCACCGATCGGCCCATGATTGAAGCCGCATTGAAGCGAACCGGACTGGACCGGTATTTCTCCGCCATTTTCACATGTACCGAAACCGGCAGCTCGAAGACCGAGTCAAAGATCTATGAAGAAGCCAGAGCTGCACTTGGCACAGACAGACAGCGTACAGCTGTCGCAGAAGACGCCTTTCATGCCGCAAAGACCGCCAGAGAAGCAGGCTTTACCGTAATCGGTATCCGCGATGCCAGCGAGCAGCAGCAGGAAGAGCTGAAAGCAGTCTGTGATCTGTATCTTACCGGCTTTGATGAACCGGGAGCGTTCGGGAAGATACTTGAACTTCTGTAAACAAAACCGGTTTCATTTATCCGCCTGCACCGCTCAGCCACAGATCTGCAGTCTATGCAGAGCGCCGGCATTTCCGCAAAGGCTATATGACAGGGCGGTGTACCATGCACAGTTTTCTTCCATATGCGGATTATGCCGGCAGAACATGCCGCTGAGTACAATTCTGCTGTTCACAGCTCTCTGTCAGTTCATCCGTTCTGTATTCTCCCCGTGACTTCTTACTTATGTATCCAGCAAGAAAAAACTGCAGCGTTTGGTTCTGCAGTTCTTATTTTTAAGCTCCGTTATTTTCTTACTGGCTTTTTTCATCCATAATTGCTTTGCAGTGCGGGCAGCGTTCCTTCTCAAATGTAGAAGAATAGCCGCAGAGACTGCATTTGCATTCAGGAAGAATGAAATAACCGGTTACCGATTCCGCATTCTGTACGCGTTTATGAATCCAGCTACCGTGTTTGTTGGAGTTGTTATCTGTTTCTCTCGGCATATCACATCCTCCTTCCTGAGGGACAGCTTATTGATTTAAAGATAGGAAACCGTATCTTCCAGAGGCTTTCTCGCACTGTGATTCGCAAGCGGTTCGGCTCCCTCTGCCGCATAGCCAAGATCCATAACCATCAGCACTTCTTCATTCTCCGGAAGTCCCAGTGCACCTGCCAGCTTATCTGGATCCAGATAATTGACCCAGCAGCTCTGCACGCCTTCATTCTCCGCCGCAAGAATCATATGCGTAGCAACAATTGTCGCATCTTCTGCTCCGGAATTCCGTCTGCCGCCCGGATAAGTAAATACATTATTCTTATCAAACGTTACCGCAAGAACGGTCGGCGCGCCATAACGGCACGGTGTTTCCGCATCAACCTTTGCCAGCATCTGCGGACTCTGAATCACATATACATGCTGTTCCTGAAGGTTTTTCGCTGTCGGCGCAAGTCTGCCTGCCTCAAGAATCGCATGCAGTTTTTCCGGTTCTACCTGCCTGTCACTGAACTTCTTGCAGGAATACCGGTTTCTGATCACATCTTTGAATTCCATCTGATTCCTTTTCCTTCCCCTTTTTCTATTGTAATACACACCGAAGAATCATTCAGACCCGGATGCACCAATTATTCTGATCTTTTCGGCATATCCTTCGCCCTGAGCGCCAGCATCGTCAGATCATCGAACTGCGGCGCATCCTCTCCGAATTCCGCTGCAGCAATTCCCATCGATACAAACATCTCTTCCAGATCCGCATTCGGGTCCTCGTTCAGAACTGCAAGAATACGTTCAATCCCGAACAGCTCTCCATTCGGATTTGTGGCTTCCGGCAAACCGTCTGTATACAGAAACAGCATATCGCCGGTTTTCAGCTGAATTTCATACTCCTTGTATTTCAGATCGGCAATTGAGCCAACCACAAAACCATGCGTATCTCTCAGCACCCGGAACTTCCCTCCGGCACGGCAAAGGATCGGATACTCATGACCGGCGTTGACAGCTTTGATCTCACCGGTTGAGATCGTCAGAATACCGAGCCAGACTGTCACAAACATATCATTTTCATTGCTCTGACAGATCGTATTGTTCACCCGCTCAATGGTTTCCTTCGGAGAATACCCCATCAGAAGCTGATTCTTGATCAGAATCTTTGACATCATCATGAAGAGCGCAGCAGGAATCCCCTTGCCGGATACATCTGCGATCACCATCGCAAGATGATCTTCATCGATCAGGAAGAAGTCATAGAAATCACCGCCGATTTCTCTGGCCGGATTCATCAGTCCGTAGACTTCAAATTCCGTACGGTCCGGGAATGCCGGGAAAATATTCGGCAGCATATTCCCCTGAATGCTTTCCGCAAGCTCCAGTTCCGTGCTGATTCTCGCTTTTTCGGTCATCAGTTTTGAAAGATTCCCGATATAGTCGTTCATCTCGTCTTCCATTAGATTCAGAGATTCTGAAAGCTCCCGCAATTCTGTAATCCTGCCGCCTTCTTTACCGCTGAAAATATCTGTTTCCTTTGCGTTCTCTGTATGTTCGCCGGCAAATCGCTTCGCCTTATACGAAAGTACCTGGATCGGCTGTACAAGCGCATTGCGGAGTCTGTACGCAAGTACGATGCAGATCAGAATCGTCAGAACCGCAGAGATCAGCGATGCGTTCAGCAGAAATGCAAGGGAGTGCATCTGTACATTGTGAAGCGGAATATCCGCGACCAGATATGCATAGACCCCTTGTTCCGGGTCGGTATAATAAGGAATTCCGTCTGTCCTGACAAGTCCGTAGGTCGGCGATTTACTCACAAATGCGCTGAACTTCCTTCCCGGTTCATGTTCCAGATCCGCGGTATTATACTCAAAAAAATCTCCGCATGGCAGGACGTTCTTAGCGCTCATATCCATCAGGGACAGTCCGTAGTTTTTCTCCGGAATCAGAATCACATAGGAAATGCATGTTGAAGCAGTTGACTGCCGCATCCGTTCAATCCTCTGCCACATTTCCTTATATGTGTCCGATTCCTGTATCGAAGCGAATGCCGCGTAATACTGTTCCGGATGTTCGCGGTACAGCTGCTCCGGCTGTTCGATCCCGTCATATACCGCCTTTGCCTGCAGCGCAATACTCTGCATCGCAGCTTCATCCGCCACACTGCATGCCGCACCGGTAATCGAGCGGTCCATTTCCTCATATACGTCTGTAATACTGCTGCGAAAAACAAAATAAACTACCACAAGAATCGCCGCAATAAGCAGAATTGCTTCGCCGATAATAACTGTAACCGCTGTGCGGGTTACGCTGTATGTACGTTCCTTCATTCCTGAAATCTCCAAAAACTGAAGAAATTATAACAGAGAGAGTTCTGACCGTCTTACTAACGCACATTTTCTTTTTCTGCTGTATGCAAAAAACAGCTTCATCTGCAGGACAGGACAATCGAAAAAACTCTGCGCATCATCAGAAAAAGAACTTTGCGCAGGCATGAACTGCCCCGCAAAGCTCTTTCCGCTCTGTCGCAATCATTTCGGATGAACCGTTCATCCTTTTTCTGTTTCCTTTGTTTCCGGCACAAATGGTGTCAGCTCCAGTTCCCCGTCCTTCCCGCTGACGGAAACCGTAAAATACAGTTCTTTTCCATCTGCGGTATAGCTGATGCCATGATTGGGAATACTGCCGATCATCCTCAGTTTCACATCAATCGGATGCTGGGGAAGGAAGCGTTCGAGGTAATATGCCTCTTCAATCGCATATACCGGTTCATCCTTCTCCATTGACTGAAACGTCAGATTCAGAATACGGAAATCCTGAACTCTCTGAGTCGCAAAGAAAATCATTTCCGCACCGTCTTCTTCTCCGATGTTCACATTCAGAAGATCATCTTCATGCGTCATATATTCCCCCGGATGATAGACCCGTACCGGATGTTCGGGATCATGTCCGAGCAGCTGGGGGTAATTGATCATGGAAGGTTCGGTTGCCTCAAAATATCCGTATCCGAGATAATCCATATAGAACAGCTTCACAACCGTACCGGTTTCGTCTGTTGTCACACGGACCAGTTCCGGTACATGCCGGTCTGCAGAGACAGACTCCGAATCCTGAAAAATACGCCATTGAATCTGTTCATCCACCGGGTAGCGAACCGCTTCTCCGCCAGCAGGCGTATCTTCTCTGCTCAGTTTCAGCGCAGTCCGCTCTTCTCCATACCAGTCAGATTCCTCGGTTTCATAATCCAGTTTCTGCAGATAGACCGCCTCATTCTCCTTGTACCAGCAGAATGCATAGAACGTGTCATCCCTGCACACCGCAGCAGACGGTTTTCCTGCAGTTCCGTCCCTGCGGAAGATCCACCAGATCGAAGGAGCTTCGTTTTCCATTCCGAAGAACTCCATGCTCAGATGCGATGTGCCGTTTCCAAGCTCCCGCAGTGCCAGATACGTTTCACCATTTATCGAAGCAGAAAGAATCATGTAATCTGTCTTCTGTTCAATCACGCCCGGATCGGCAAGCCCGCTGATCTCTATGGGAAGCACCGTCATCTGTGTTGCAGCGCCGCGGTTCATTCCGTAAATATCACTGAATCTGATCTCAGCACTGAGAGCTTTTTTCCCGTCTTCCGACTGAACCGTCAGAATAGTTCCGTCTTCTGAAATAGTGAGAACGGTACCGGATGTTTCCTTCTTTCCCTGTACGGTTTCCTCATAGCTGCCGGAAAAGGAATGAATTTCAGACTTCTGACTTTCTTCTGCCGTTATTTCTTCCGGTTTCCGTTCTTCCTGCATATTCTCCGCCGGTTTATCCTCCGCCGCAGCTTCCGGTGCCGCCGCTGTACCGCCGGCACTGCCGCACGCACACAGCATCAGAGTCAGAATCAATCCGAACAAGAATTTACGAATCATAAGTAAATCCCTCCTCTCCGGTTTCTCTGTATATCTTCAGAAACCTTGACATCAGCGGAATATACGCTGCCGCAAATACCGCAGCCGCAAACGGAAAAACCCGTTTTCTATGCTCGTTTTTTACCAGCATTCCGCACATGGCACCAGCTGAAAGAATGCAGAGTTTAATCACCGAAAACTGTTTCCAGTTACTGTGTTCCAGATAGCGGTCTGCTGTCCTGAACAGTTTCTTCATTCTCGCCATATCCTTTACCTCCATTCCGGACCCCTTCCTGCCGCGCATTCCGTATGATCTGGTCTGGCCTGTTTCTCTTTTTTATGAAACTCCATGAAGCGCGCAGGAGATCCTGCATCTTACGCTCACTTCTCTGCTGCTCTTTACTGTCAGTTTATCCGAACTTTATTCCCCGTAAAAGAGATTCCTCTCTGTTTGCACGGAAAAGATGAAGCAGAGTATAGTAATAGGCATGAAACCAGCTTCAGAAAAACCGGATTCGCGCCTTAATCACCGGGCTCTGTTTGTCTCCATTGCCTCCGTCGTGATGATTGTATTCTCTTCGCTTTACGAAAAATACGGAAGCTACTGCAAGACCTCTTCGGTTCCGGAAACAGTGTTTACTTCTGCCGTACCGAAGGAATATGTCAGTGCCGCAGCACATCAGGGCACCCTCACGGAAATCACCTATACGACAAAGGATTATTCCATCGACCCGATGACCCCCATCACCAAGACAGCTTATGTCTATCTTCCTTACGGTTATGATGCGGAAGCCGACATGCAGTATGACGTTCTTTATACAATGCACGGCTGGATGATGAAAGCACAGGATTATCTGGACGAATCATTTCATATACGGGATGTCTTTGATCACTTGATTGAAGACGAGAAAACCCGTCCGTTTATTGCGGTATGTCTGACCTTTGACGCTCATAACGAGCCGCAGACCTATGAACGTTCTGTTGAAGAGCTTGCCGTATTTCAATATGAACTGCGCAATGATGTGATTCCTGCCGTTGAGGCACAGCTTTCCACATATGCCGCCTCCAGCCGGATAAACGATCTGCGGCGTTCCCGCAGTCATCGTGCCTTTGCCGGTTTTTCGATGGGTTCGGTAACCACCTGGCATCAGTTTCTGTTTAATCTCGATCTGATTCACAGCTTCGTTCCAATGAGCGGAGATTCCTGGATTATCGGTCAGAACGGCGGTCTTCAGCATCCTGAAAAAACCGTAAGCAGACTGGTTTCCGCAATCCATGACGGCTGGTATAAACCGACCGATTACCTTATCTACTGCGCAGTCGGCGCACAGGATCCGATGTTTCCTCAGGTAGACTCACAGGTACAGGAAATGATGCGCCGGCAGGAATTCAGTACAGAAAATATGATCTATGGCATAAAGCAGGACGGCTATCACGACATGAACGCCGTCAGGGAATATTTCTTCAACGCGCTTCCCGTAATCTTCCCGCCAGATTAAGCATATGAGAAAGGCCTCCGCACTGGGAGGCCATCTCAATTCATCATTTACAAAGGGGTAGTTCTGATCGGGAAAGGGGTCCGACCATTCTGTACAGAGATGTAAGGGAGGGTTCCCTGTACACCTGTATCGTACAGAGCAGTTGTTTCAGAAATATGTCAGGATTTTGGAAAAATATGTGATTTGCGAAGATCGGAGAAGAACTCCGGTTTTTTACTGCTGACTTGCGTCCTTTTCCATCTGTTCCCGGACTTCACGGTATTTTTCTGTTCTGGAGATATTCTTTTCTTCCTGTTTCTGCGGCTTTGCGGTCTGGTTCTGAAGGGTTTCGATCAGCTTCTCCATCGCTTCATAATCTGCTTTTACTTTCTCAAGCATTTCATCGACTTCCTGCGGGCTGTATCCCTGATAGACCACATCAAACGCAAGCTCCTTAATTGCCTTCGGAGTATAATGCAGAAACTCCGGGGCTGCTTTACTGCCGGCTGAGCCGCTTTCCTTCAGGTCTTCTGCACCGATCCGGGAAAGCTTTTCCCCGATCGCCCTGCGTTCTTCTTCCGCAATAATTACAGCACCTTCTTTGCCATTGATCCTCAGCCATGCCTGCAGAATATCTTCCTGTCTGATCATATCGATCTCATGAAGCTGTTCCGGCGTCATGAGCTTACGGATCCGTTCAGCGATCCGCTGTTCCAGCTGCTGAAGTTCATCTGCCGCAAGCACATCCGAAAGCTGCGTTCTTGAAAGAACCCTGACCACCGAAACATCGTCCTGCTCCAGAACAGCACGAAGTTCTGTCAGTGCTTCCCGTTCATTCTGTTCCGGTTTTCCGTTCAGAACAGAAGAAGTCCCGTATTCTCTGAGCCATTCTCTGCGGTCAATGGAATCACCGGAAAATTGCTGTTCCATGGAAGAAAGCAGTTCATTGTGCACTTCGGATTCCACCGCTTCCGGCATCCGTTCTTCCGGTTCCTCACTGCGTTTTTCTGCTGTTCTGAGCAGTCCTTTCACCAGCTCGGCGTCAATCGTTTCAGGACGTTTGCCGGCACCTTCCCGTCTCAGAGTCAGTGTTCCGGTATAAGGAACCGGAAGATGAATGTCCTTGTAAAACATAAACTCTTCCTGTTCCGGAACCATATGTTTTTCAATTCTTGTCGTTCCGTCCGGGTCTTTTCGCATTACGGTAACAGGAACCAGTTTCTGCAGAGAGGTTGTCTTCCCGTTGACAGAAGGATATGTTTCATCCGCTGTCCGAATATACAGCCGTTCAAGAAACAGCCATCCGTTCTCTATTTCGTATTCGCAGAAATATCCCCGGTAACAGTCCGGTCCGCCCTGCAGGGGCTTCAGTCCCTGGCTTTCCGGCGCAAATGGAATCGGAACGGAACAGGATACAATCGTATAATCTTTACTGCTCAAGCGGCATGTATCAGAGTTGTGTGCTGCCATACCCACCTCCATCTCACATCAGATCGTTGTTAAGACTACAATACCACACTGCGCATCATCCCGCTGTCACACAGAGGAACAGAGCGGCAGAAGGGCCGCAGTTCTCCCGCTCCGAAAACAGGTACAGCGATGATATTATACGCACAGATGTCACATACAGCTGTATGTACCGCGTTGTTTTATCCTTCAGTCCAAATGAACTGTAATCCGTTTTCTGAATTGTTTCATTTCCTGGAAGAAAAAACGCATCTGCTTTCTGTATAAATTACAATGAAGAAAAGGAGACATCTTATGTCAGTCATCAAATGCCCGCACTGCGGAGAAGTATTCACCATCGATGAAACCAATTACAACTCCATTGTCAAACAGATCCGGGACCATGAGTTTCAGGAAGAAATCGCCCAGCGGGAAAAGCTGCTGAAAAAACAGATGGAAACATCCCTTCAGCTTGCGGAAAACAAAGCAAAGAGCGATCTTGAAAAACAGCGCAGTGAGCAGGAAAGCGAGCTCAGCAAGCTGAAGCACCAGAACGAACTGCTGAAATCGGAATATGACGCAAAGATCGCTCAGGCTCTGGCGGAACAGAATGCAGAATATGAGAAGAATCTTTCTGCCGCCAATCAGAACAGCGCAAAGCTTGAAAATGAACTGAACCTGCTGAAAGAGCAGATGGAGACAAAGCTGAAGCTTGCGGAAAACAATGCGCAGAGTGATCTGGAAAAACAGCGCAGTGAACAGGAAAGCGAACTCAGCAAACTCAGGCATCAGAACGAACTGCTGAAGTCGGAATATGACGCGAAGATCGCCCAGGCTCTGGCAGAACAGAATGCAGCGTATGAAAAGAACCTCTCTGCCGCGAACCGGAATGTTTCCGGTCTTGAAAATGAGATCCGTCTTCTGAAAGAAAAGATCGCTCATGCGGAAAGTGACAAGGCCAGTGCAGTAAAGGAAACGGCCGCGGTAAAGGAAAAGGAAGCCGCTGACCTGATTGCGAAATACACCAATGAGATTACAGAGCTCAGAGGAAGCCTGAGCAGCGCAGAACAGGCCGCAAAGGCAAAGCTTGAAACCAAGGAAGCGGAGAAGCGGCTTGCGGTGGAACAGGCTGTTGCGAAACTCAAGGAAGAAAACAGCCGGACTGTCACCAATTATATGGTTCAGATCGATACGCTGAAGAATGACGCCAAGATCCGGGAAGAATCCATGAAGGAAAGTTATGAGAATCTTCTCGCTGCCAAGGAGACTGAGATCGAGAACCAGAAAGAGCTTGTTGAACGGTATAAGGATTTCAAAGTGCGTCAGTCAACTAAGATGATCGGTGAGTCTCTGGAACAGCACTGCTCATATGAGTTTAACCGTTACCGCGCCAGCATGTTCCGGAACGCATATTTTGAAAAGGATAACGATGCCCGTACCGGCTCCAAGGGAGATTTCATTTTCCGGGAGATGGATGAAGACGGAAAGACAGAAATTCTTTCCATCATGTTTGAGATGAAGAATGAAGCAGACGCAACCGCCACCAAGCACCGAAACGAAGACTTCTTCCGTGAGCTTGACAAGGACCGCAGAGAAAAGGGATGTGAATATGCAATTCTTGTCTCCATGCTGGAACTTGACAATGATCTCTACAACGAAGGCATTGTGGATGTGTCCTACCAGTATGAAAAGATGTATGTCGTCCGTCCGCAGTTCTTTGTTCCGATCATCACCATCCTGCGCAACGCAGCTCTGAATACTGTTTCCTACAAGAAGCAGCTGCTGATCGAGCGCAACAATAACCTTGACATCGCTCATTTCGAAGAGAACATGATGGATTTCAAGACCCGCTTCGGAAAGAACTATGAGCTGGCTTCCAGAAAGTTCAAGGAAGCAATCGAAGACATCGACAAGACAATCAAGGATCTGGAAAAGACGAAAGCCGCCCTGCTTTCCTCGGAAAATAACCTGCGGCTTGCCAATGACAAGGCACAGGATCTTTCGATCAAGAAGCTGACGAAAAACGCACCTTCCCTTCGCGAGAAATTCGCTGAGGCAAAGAAGGAAAGCGAAGATCAGGAATAGGCGCCAGTTGAGGAGAGCCGGATAACCAGCCCTCCTTTTCTGGCTGCCACAGTTCAGATGCATCTGCCTGCCAGGCTGCCCGGGGATTCACAACAGGGACTGCGTGATTCCGCATGGCCAAAGCAGATTCGCTGGGGCTGTCTGAATTGATCTGCCAGCAGTCATGAAAAACCGGAAAATCCGTTATACCTTTCTCTCACAGGGAGTGAAAAAACAGCATCCTTTTTGAATGCTGCTTTTTATAAGTGTTTTGAATGATGCCCGCAGCGGATCAGTCTTCATCAAAACCCATGACCCAGGTGATAACAAAGCCCAGGATGGTCGCGATGACAGCTGCAGCGCATGCCAGATAGAAGTTGTTCATGGAATCCCCGCCCATGAAAATCGGCAGAGTAAGGAAGGAGCAGGAAGCTGTCGCATAGGCACGGATATCGAAGATGCCGATAAAGATACCGGTAATGGCAGCCGCGATGATTGAAGAAATCAGAGGCTTCTTCAGGCGGATCAGACAGCCGTACAGCGCCGGTTCTGTAACCGATAACAGTGCAGTGATACCGGTGGAGATACCAGCCTGCCGGTTCTCTGCCTTCTTTGCCCTGAAGCCGACTGCCAGAGCCGCACCACCAATTGCAAGATTTGCCGCAAGCGCCTTGGAGAACAGCAGAGAAGAACCTACTGTTGAGATCTCATTGACAATCAGCGGTGTGATGATTGTATGCATGCCAACCATGACAAGCAGCGGGTGGAGCGCTGAAAGCACAGCCATGGACAGCGGACCGAAGCTGGTCAGCCAAACACAGAAGTTTGCCAGGGCAGTACCGATAATGGTGCCGATCGGACCAAGTACCAGAAGGGTCAGCGGGAACATGACCATGGCCAGAATGAATGGTCTGAAGACGGACTTTACCGAATCCGGCGTATACTTCAGCACCAGCTTGTCCAGCTGAGCCATAACCGGAACCATCAGGATTGCCGGCACGATATTGGAAGTGTACTTCACAGTCATAACAGGCAGACCGAAAATCGTCAGTCCTTCCACACCGGAAACAGCAGAGCTGCAGAGTGCCAGCATGATGAAGGCAGCGATATATTCATTCGTACGGAGTCTGCGGGCAGCTGCATAGGCAACGAGTACCGGAAGATATGAATAAGCCGCATTTGCCAGAGCATTCAGAAGAATATATGTCGATCCTTCCTTGCTCATGAGTCCGAAATTGGTGCACAATGCAAGAATCGCGGAAACAAGACCGGAGCCGATCAGTACCGGAAGGCTGGGAGTGATGCATCCGGAAATAAAGGCAAAGATGCGGGATGTGATATTCTCTTTCTTTTCTTCATCCAGATTTTCTTTGACCGGGGCCTTCGCTCCGTCTGCGGGCAGCATCGGAAGCATCTCATTGTAGAGCTGCTCAACAGAAGGGCCGATGATGATCTGATACTGACCAGCCTGATCCACAACGCCTTTTACGCCGGGAATCGCTTTCAGGGCTGCTTCATCCGCTTTGGACTTGTCTGCCAGAACCAGACGAAGCCTGGTCATGCAGTGCGTATGTGTCTTGATATTATCCGGGCCGCCCACGCATTCGATGATCCGGGCAGCTGCTTCTTTGAAATTCATAGCCATTATTCTTTTTCTCCTGTTCTGTAATAAACGAATTTGCAAATCATTTTATTTCTGTTCTGGTTCTGAGAGGCTTTCGCCGTTGGTCCGGATCACTTCCCTGTACCACCAGAAGCTGTCCTTGCGCGATCTTGCCAGTGATCCTTTGCCATAATCATCCTGATCCACATAAATGAATCCGTACCGCTTGCTCATCTGATTTCCGGAAGCGCTTATGATATCAATCGGCCCCCAGCTGGTATAGCCAAGCATTTCCACACCGTCATCGATCGCCTTTTCCATTTCAATGAAGTGGCGGCGGAAATAATCAATCCGATAGGAATCGTGAATGGATCCGTCCTCTTCCACGATGTCTCTTGCGCCCAGGCCGTTTTCAACCACAAAGATGGGTTTTTTGTACCGGTCATAGACTTCGATCAGTGAATAGCGAAGGCCGACGGGATCTGTCTGCCAGCCCCATTCCGAGGATTCCAGATAGGGGTTTTTCACGCCCAGAACCGTATTGCCCGGAGTGCGCGGCGCATCCGGATCCACCGACTCAGTCATGCTCATGTAGTAGCTGAAGGTAACATAGTCGACAGGATAGTTCTTCAGGATCTCCTTATCCCCCTCTTCCATCCGGATCTGTATGCCCTTTTTCTCCAGATCCCGCAGAATCAGCCGGGGATATTCTCCAAAGACCTGGACATCCGTATAGGAGAGATTCTCAAGGTTTCTCTTCTGGGTTGCCAGCGCATCCAGCGGTGCACAGGTGTACGGATACACCGTAAGTTTTGTAAGCATGCAGCCCATCTGTGCGCCGGGAACCAGCTCATGAAGGTCCTTTGTGACAAGCGCAGAAGCCACAAACTGATGATGAAGCGCCTGATAACACGCCTCGAGTTCACTCCCCTGGCAGAGCTCAGGAATGATTCCGGCAGTAGTAAACGGGTGCCGGATACAGGAATCGATCTCATTGAAGGTGATCCAGTAACGGCAGTACTGCCCGTATTCCCTGAAGCAGGTGCGGCAGAAGCGTACGAAGTGATCAATCACATCTCTTGCTACCCATCCGTTTCCTTCCAGTGCCAAGGCAAGCGGCATTTCATAATGAGCCAGCGTGATCAGCGGTTCGATCCCTCTCTCCCGCATGGCTTTGAAAAGACGGTGGTAGAATTCGACCCCCTTTTCGTTCGGGGTCAGTTCTCTTCCTGTGGGATAGAGCCGTGTCCAGGCAATGGATACCCGCAGGATCTTAAAGCCCATTTCCCGGAAAAGATCCAGGTCTTCTTCATAGCGATGATAGAAGTCAATTCCGTGTCTTTTCGGGTAATACGTCGTGTCAGGATCTGCCATTGCCTGCAGGATTCCTTCTTTTGAAACTGTCACGTTTGCTTTCAGGTTTTTCTGGTCCACATGCGGCTTGAATGCCTGTACATCCTGGACAGAAAGTCCTTTTCCGTCTTCATTCCATGCCCCTTCACACTGATTTGCCGCAAGAGCTCCTCCCCAGAGAAAACCATTCGGAAATTTCATCGTGTCCTCCTTCATACCTGTGCTGTTCTTTGCATCTGAAGATTAGCACGCAGAAAAAAAGAGAGCCATTCCAGAATTTGCGCTTATTTGAACGTAATTTCCGGAATGGTCTCATTTTTGTTCTGAATCTGCTGATCAAGCGTAAATAAGGCAGATCCTGCGCATGCCTGCAGGGGGTTCAAAGCGCCGTATCACGCAGGGATGCGAAGCCTTCTTTCCGTATCATATCCAGCATGCCCGGCTTCAGCAGCATCTGCACACAATGGTAAAAGTCCAGAATCTCCATCGTCTCTGTATAGTACTCCGTAAGAATCAGATATCGCAGGTCAAACCCCCGGTGAAAGATCGTTTCCGTCAGGTATATGATCTGTATTCTGTTTTTTCCCTTTCCTTCCAGAATTTCAGGAAAAAGGTATGCATTCGTATCCAGAACAAACTCATAGCCTGAAGGATTCAGTTCGATTCCGAGGGAGGAAAGCAGATCATAAAGTCCTCTGCCCCTGGCGGAGATCTCCCTGATCTCCCCGCAATAGCGGGCTATGGCTTCTGAAAAGAACTCGTTTCTGGCTCTTGTGCGTATTCTCTGAATCACATGGTCGATTACGTCATACTCCTCCTCCAGAGAAAAGGGTTTTACAAGAATCGCCTTCGGACAGGAAATGACTACGGATTCCCTGGTCGTCAGAAGAAGCAGGTCGTTTCCTGCCATGTCCGGGGAGAATGCATAATGCGGCATAATTTCCACTTTGCGTATATGTCTTGAAAAATGTTCCTCGATCCAGCGTTTCATAGGCCATGCCACACTGGGATTTTTGGCAGTCACAATCATGCAGTCAATGCGCTTGAAATGCTTTCTCAGTTTCATTGCGATATACATCGCAAGATAGGTCACTTCCGTTTCCGGCACCGAAAAGCCGAAGCACGCCTGAAATTCCATCAGGATCAGATGAACTGCCATGGGATATCTGCGATTAAACTCCCGTTTATGATAATTGCTGTCATGATCGCCTACGATGACTCTGCGGTGAAGTTTATAAACATGTAGAAGAAATCTCTGCCGGTCCTCCGGGGTCATTTCAAGATCCAGGCCATACCAGTCATGAATCCTGTCCACAAAGATCCTGTATTTATCCTCCCAGGCAGTGATCCAGCTGCTTTTGTCCGGCGTCATCACCTCCAGGAAGGTACATAGATTATTGAGATGGGCCTGACAATCCTGTATCTCAGACAGGGTAAGGACAATGCCCGCTTCCTCGTTCAGTGCGGAAAGGATATCACTCATCAAAGAGGAGACAGGAAGTCCATAATCCAGCTCTTCCAGAGAGTATCCGAGACGGCTGCGGATCACCGTGATGATGAGATATCTGCGAAATGCATGCAGCGCCTCACCGGATACCTGATATCGGTGTTTCTGAAACAATTGTCTGAGAATGGGACGGAACGTGCTGTCAAGCCCGATATATTCCTCTCGCAGCTGTCTGGCGACAGGATTCTGCGCATCCTTATCGAAAACCTTGGCTGCGGCTCTGCGCTTGTCCCGCTCCGGACGCAGGATGATCAGGCCTTTCTTTTTTGATACGGTGACCATATCCCGAAGAGCATGATTATTCTCAATAATGCGATATACAGAGGTTTTTGATAGATACAATGTATTTGCAAGCGCCTCCAGGGAAGTATAGCCTTCGGAAAACAGAAGAACCGTATATATATCGTTCACTTTTTCTTCCGGCATATAAAAACTCAGCCGGTCTGTCATCTGATCCAGAAGCATCTGGCGGACCTCTTCTGAAACTTCAAGGATCTGGTAGCCTTTTCTGCCGGAGGTTTCCATCCGGATCCCCTCTCCCAGAATCCGGCAGATCTCCTGGATCTCATTCTGCAAAGTCCGCACGGAAATATCAGCCTGTGAAGCAAGATGTTCGCCGCTGATCTTATAAGGATGATTAAACAGATACGTCAGAATAAAGAGCTGACGGTTTGTAAGCTGCATATCTGCCAAAGGTTCCTTCCTCAATTCTGTTAATACTGTTCGTCATCCGGATTTCCCGGTTCTGTGGCCTGTCCTCCTGTTCATGAAGCACAGCGGTTCTATTTCGGATCTTCACGGCTTCCAGAAAAGCTCGTCTTCCCGCATCCAGGCCCAGCGATCCGGTGCACTCAGGCTTTTCTTCCGGTCTTCTTCCATGGTCATGCGGAGCAGAGCCTTTGCATATTCCTGCAGAATCTCCCTTGCCCCGCTGACCCTGCATGCATTTTCATAGAGCTTCACTTCTGTTCCGGAAGCTTCCTTCACTTCCAGTTCCTTTACATCCAGCCGTTCCAGCCATGCCTGTTCCACAACAAGATACGGATGTCTGCCGCAGAAGTTCCAGGAGAATAAGGGGCCAATGCCTTTTACATGCACCAGCTTTCCCTGTTTCCGGAAGGAGAGCGCCTCTGCTTCCGGAACCGACTCCAGAAGGGAAACACAGAGCTTTCGGTCAGCTTCTTCCGGGACATAACCCGCCTTCTTTTTTTCCCGCTTCTCCGTTTCTTCCTTAACCTTTTCATCTTCCCGCAGGATCGGTATCATTTTCACCAAGATCTTGCCGCATGTCTCGGCATCACTTACCGCCCGGTGAGCCTGGCGGTTGCGGACATTGAGCTTTCCTGCCACAGAGTCCTGGGTATGGCTGTAGAGCTCGGGAAATGCACGCCTGGACATTGCACAGGTATCCGCATACAGAATGTCGGCAGATGCGCCGAACCGCCACAGCTCCGCCGCAAGAAACTTCATATCAAAGGTCGCATTATGGCCGACGATAATCGTATCCCCGCCGACTGCATCTCCGAAAAAATCCAGCAGGGCAGGATATACTTCTTCGACTGATGGCGCGGAGCGCACCATGGCATTGGTGATATGATTCACAGCCTGTGCTTCATACGGAACATAATCCACGGAATGAATCAGACTTCCATACTGCTTTACGGGCTCGCCGTTTTCAAACAGCACCGCGCCCACTTCAATGATCCTGTTCCAGTATGCATCCAGCCCGGTCGTTTCGGTATCAAAGGCAATGAAGCGCTTCTCCAGTGCATTCAGAAGCGTCTGGTTCAGCTTCAGTTTTGTATATTCACAACTCATGACAAACTCCTTCTCCCGGGCGATTCATTTCTGATTCTTCTCAATGCAGTGATTCTTCGCAGCAGGATGCTCTATCTTCTTTTTTACACAGTATAGCAACAACCTGCAGGAAACCATACAGGAAACAGTCCGCAATGCCTTCACCCGGAATACGTTTCAAAAGTTTACCTTCAGTCAGCGGCTTTCCTTTCTCCCTTTTTTCCTGCAATTCAGGTCAGAACAGACAGTTATGATATGCAATATACGAATATCACGATATTCGTTATAACTATTAGCGCAATGTTTCATCAGCCCCTAAGATACGGATGGAGGAAGACAGGATATGACATTGTCCGTAAGGGAAACCCTGCACGATGCAGGCTGTTCCGGTCAAAGAGCCCGGATGATTGAACAGCTGTATCAGGCAGGACAATGGCAGGATGCACTTCGGCAGATGCGGCTTCTGCGATGCGATCTGCTTGAAGAAGTTCATCAGGGCCAGCGGAAGATTGACTGCCTTGACTTCCTGATACAGAAAACCAGAAGCGAAATGAAGAAAGAAGAAAGAGAAAGGTGAAACCAATCATGATGAAAACTGCAGAACTGAAACTGACACAGGAATGGGACAAGGTATTTCCCAAAAGCGAAAAGGTCGGCCACAAGAAAGTCACCTTTGTCAATCACTTTGGCATTACACTTGCGGCAGATATGTATACTCCTGTAAATGTGGGAGGAAAACTTCCCGCAATCGCAGTCAGCGGTCCGTTCGGGGCATGCAAGGAACAGGCTTCCGGTCTTTATGCGCAGACAATGGCGGAACGCGGCTTTCTAGCCATTGCATTTGATCCTTCCTTTACCGGTGAATCCGGCGGGTTTCCCCGTGCAATGCATTCTCCGGACATCAACGTGGAAGATTTCCAGGCTGCGGTTGACTTTCTCTCCGTACAGGAAAATACGGATCCGGAACGGATCGGAATCATCGGAATCTGCGGCTGGGGCGGCATGGCGCTGCAGACCGCATGCATCGACACAAGAATCAAAGCGACCGTTACCTCAACCATGTATGACATGTCCCGGATTGCCGGAAATGGATACTTTGATGAAGCAGACAATGAAGAGGCAAGATATCAGGCACGGGTAAGGATCAATACCCAGAGAACCGCGGATTATCAGAACGGAGATTACGCAAGACAGGGAGGCGTTATCGACCCGCTCCCGGAGGATGCGCCGTATTTCGTGAAGGATTATCACGCTTACTATAAGACACCGCGCGGATATCATCCCCGTTCACTGAATTCCAATGATGGCTGGACTGTAAATACCTCGACATCGCTTATGAATATGCGGCTGTTCACCTACTCAAAGGAAATCCGCTCTGCTGTTCTCATGATTCACGGAGATAAGGCACATTCGTGTTATATGAGCCGGGATGCCTATGCTGAGATGATCAATGGCAGTAAATATACAGACAACAAGGAACTGCTCATTATTCCGGGCGCAACCCACACCGATCTGTATGACGGCGGCGATCATCATGCGATTCCGTTCGATCGGATTGAAGCATTTATGAAGGAGTATCTGAAATGAGCAGAGTTCTGGTAATCACAACAAGTCTTCGTTCCCTCAGCAATTCCACGCGTCTTGCGGAAGAACTGGTACGCGGAGCCAGAGAAGAAGGACACGAGGTGGAACTCCTCTCTCTGAAGGACCGGCAGATTGCTTTCTGCAGAGGCTGCTTTGCCTGTCAGAAAACAGAGAAGTGCGTGATCAATGATGATGCCGTAATGATCGCAGAAACCGTTAAAACGGCAGATTCGATTGTATTTGTCACCCCGATCTATTATTACGAAATGAGCGGTCAGATGAAAACCCTGCTGGACCGCCTGAATCCGCTTTACCCTTCGGATTACCGCTTTCGCAGAATCTATCTGCTTTCCTGTGCAGCAGAAAAGGAATCATCAGTCCCGGAAAGGGCACTTTCCGGTCTGGAAGGCTGGGTCAGCTGTTTCGAAAAAGCAAGTCTTTCCGGTTCTCTGTTTATCGGCGGGCTGACAGATGCCGCAGAGGCAGACCGCAATGAGGAAGCGCTGGCAAAGGCCTATGCATTCGGAAAACAGATTCAGTAAGAAACTCCGGTTCCTGTATCTGTTCTCTTTCGCAGTGCTTCTGCTGCTTGCCGCCTGCCGGGGAACGGGTACCGATCAGACACCGGATGAAACGATTCCGGAAACAGCCGGAAATAAAGAAACGGATCACGATTCTTCGCCTGATGCCATGGAGGAAAGCAGAATGGAACTGACCATTACGATCAATGAACAGACCATACCGGTTATGTGGGAAACCAATGAGAGCGTTGAGGCTCTGAAACAGCTTGCGGCCAGAGAACCCCTGACGGTTGAAATGAAGAAATACGGCGGCTTTGAGCAGGTTGGCCCGCTGGGGACAAGCCTGCCGCATGAAGATACCGATATGACAACCCGGGCTGGCGACGTCGTACTCTATTCCGGAAATCAGATCGTCGTTTTCTATGGTTCCAACAACTGGTCCTACACACGGCTTGGAACCATCACAGGTCTGTCAGAGCAGCAGCTTCAGGAACTGCTCGGAACAGAGGATGTCACTCTCACGATCCTGTCATCAGAGACTGCGCAGTAATCTGCCGCAGCCTTTTTTATTAATCCGACAGCTAGTATTTTTCGAATGGACAGCGGAAAAGATACCCTCCTTTTTCTTTGATTGACAGTGACGCCTGGCAGAGCGGAAACAGGCGTCAGGCGGCGCATGCAATGCCCCGGGACAAACTGCTGAGGCTTCCTAATTCATTGCCTGAGGGAACGGACGGACTGAAGCGTCGTGTTACAATAGGTGCACATAAAATCTACCAGAAGAGGATCACACAATCCGTGACAAGTGATAATTGTGTTCTCTTCTTCGGATCAATGAGCAGGCTTTGCCTGATGGGAGGTGTACGGGAGATGAACAACAGGAGATGGATCTGCGGGATCTGTGCTCTGGTCCTGCTGATTGCGGCTGGATCTGGCGGCTATCTGATCGGAAAAACAGAGGAAGCGGCCAGGTATGAGAAGGAAAGAGAAGCTGAGGTTCTCATCAGCCGCAGTGAATTCGAAGGGCTCGGAGATCTGAAGGAGACTATTTATGTGACGGGGCATAAGAGCCCGGATACGGATACTGTCGGAAGCAGTATGGCCTATGCCGCCTTACTGCGGGAATTGGGATACGATGCCGCTGCGGTCATTCTCAGCCAGATTAACAACGAGTCTGCCTTTCTTCTGAAAACAGCTGGCCTGGAAGTACCGGAGGTCATGGAAGATGCTTCCGGAAAAACGATGGTTCTGGTCGATCACAGTGAGTACACGCAATCGGCAGAAGGACTGAAGGACGCAGATATCATCGGAATCATCGATCACCACGGGGCTGGCTCCGTCACCACATCAAGCCCGCTGATCTATACTGCAAAGCCGGTAGGCTCAACAGGTACGATCGTATGGCTGGAATATAAAAAATACGGGATTGAGCCGTCCCGTCCATATGCAGTCATGATGCTGGGGGCAATTCTCTCCGATACCAGGAACCTCCAGTCCGGCACCACGCTGTACGCAGATCGTGAAGCCGCAAACCATCTCAGCAAGCTTGCGGGCATCTCTGATACGGATGCCTTCTATCAGGAGATGTACAAAGAGCTTCTCTCATATGAGGGAAAGACAGATGAAGAAATCTATTTCACAGATTACAAGGAATATGAGATCGGCGGAAGAAAGATTTCCGTTGGCAATGTCAACGCCTATGATGAAACCGCTGCGAAGGAGCTCGCTGCCCGGATGAAGAACGTCATGCCGCAGACAAAATCCTCGACCGGCATGGAGATGTGCTTTTCCATGGTAAGCATCACACATGATGATAGTTAGAAAACGTATCTTGTCGCATCCGACGAAGAAGCAGAGGAAATTCTGAAAGCCGCCTTTGGCGATCAGGCGGTTTATGACGGCACCTCATATCTGATCGAACCCTACGCTTCGAGAAAGGCCGTTTTCATACCGGCAATCACCGCGGTCCTCGACTCGTATCCGAAAGAATAATCCGCTGTACGATGAGGGTTTCTCAGCGGAATTACGGGTGCACTCGCTGATGCATGCAATACATGTTCTGAGGTTTTTCCTGCGGCAGAATTCACGTTGAATCAATATACTCCAGGGTTTGCGGGCATCCTGTAAGTCATTCCTGCCGCACAGCAGTGCGAAATTCCTTCCGTAAACCTCAGCATGCGCATAGACCATGCCAGAATATAGCCCATGGACAGGAATGATGGACAACAGATATCCACCCTTGAACTCTGGGCAAAACTGTTTAAATCAGCTTCCCTGGAACGGTATCTTTCCGACAGTGCAGCTGTACAGGAACTGCCTTCTTTTTCAAGATACATAAGTATGCTTGCAGAGGAGCGGAATGAGAAGCCGGAAACGATCATCAGCCGCGGAGGGATTGAGTCCTCATTCGAACACAAACTGTTTTCCGGAACGAGACAGCCTTCCCGGGACACGGTACTGCAGTTTGCGTTTGGGTTTGGAGTGGACGCAGAAGAAACACAGATGCTTCTGAAAGTCGCAAGAGCAGCGGCGATGCATCCGCGTGTAAAACGCGATGCGGTGATTGCCTGCTGTCTTCAATACCGCAAATCCTTTATGGATACCCAGCAGCTGCTGTACGATAACCATCTGCCGCTGATTGGAGGAAGCCATCATGGAACGTGATGAGTTACTGGCTTCCATACTGAATTCCGATGTTAATAGCGAGTATCCGTCAGAATTCAAAGCACAGTATGACATCATGGAGTGTCTCTCCGAACAGCAGGGAATCACCACCTTTCTGGTGATGGACCATAACGGAAACAGCGCTGTCGCAAAGTGCTATGACCGGTCGCTATGGACGTTAACGGACAACAGCGCCATTCTCAGCAGTCTGGATCATAAAGGGCTCCCGAAACAGATTGCATCGTTCGAAAATGAAAATGTATTAATTACGGTGCGGGAATATGCGGACCGTATTCCGCTCAGCCGCTACGCACAGGAAAATGAACTCACCCAAACGGAGATCATACGGATCTGCACCGGACTCTGCGATATTCTTGCATATCTCCATCATCGAAAGGAGCCGATCATCCACCGAGATATCAAACCGCAGAACATCATCATCGGCTCAGACGGAAGCGTATCGCTGATTGACTTTGATATTGCCCGCGTGTATCGTGCCGGCCATGAAACCGATACGGTGTTCTTCGGCACACTCGCCTATGCCCCTCCCGAACAGTACGGCTTCTCTCAGACGGATGCCCTAACAGATATCTATTCGCTCGGCATTGTACTGCGCTGGCTTCTGACAGGCAGCACGAAGAAGAACCATCCGCCGTTTGACTGCAGTATGCTTGTTCATAACAGGAAAACAGACGCGAATCTGTTGTATGATCTGAAGGGAATGTCTTATCCGGATGACCGTGAAAAGCTGCTGCGGATTATCTTTGAAAAGGACGGGAAATGTGTGTAGACAGCTGTAAGAATGCTGGCATATGAGCAGGAGGTGCAGCGAAACCTTGCAGTGAACGGAAAACGGAATGCACGTTTTGCGGCGATTGAGGCACTGCGGCTTCCTGCAGACCGCGATATCATTGATGCAGTTCTATCGGATCCGGAAGCCGATCTGGTACTGAAACAGTATGCGGCACGTCTTCTCCCAAAAGAAGATCCAATGCTTGATCAGCTCTGCTGTCCGTTTTGCGGCGGGTTTGGCAGCGTATTTCACCATGGTGGATATGATGATACTGCAGACATGTACTATTCCGCGTATGAATACCGGGTATGCGGACATGCGGTTCGGAAGCACAGTGTGAGCGGGATAGCTGAAGCAGAAGACTTCTCAATTTCCTTGCGTGATCTTTGCGGCAGACTGAAAAAGGAACAGCATTCATGAGCGTGTTATTCATTATTATTGTCATTATTATTTCTGTTGCGGCCGCAGGCGCAGCTGTTTTTGTGCGCATGCACCCACACCCTTCCTTACCGGACAGAAAACCGCCGGATGCTGTTCCGTAAGAGAACTATATCCCTCTGGAAACCTACGGGCTGTACTGCTGCATCAAAGAGAAGGAAGATGGAATACTGGTAAATGATGTATTCCGCTTTTATGACAATGCCGGAAAAAATGACAACGGCGCTGTACTATCTGCTGTAATCTGGCAGAGAAACGCGGGAGACGGATATTTTCCGAAGGAAAAATGGTTCAATCTGGAAAACAGTGAGGAAAATAGCAGCGGTCGCTGGAAACGGGACGGAAACCGTATCCGTTTTGCGATTGAATTACCCCGCGGGAATATCATCTGCAAAGGTGTAATTCAGAAAGACTGTTTGATTCTGAATACGTTCTCTGAGATAACAGGGCATAAAGCGGAGCGCATGATTTATAAATTAATTCCGTTTGAAGAAGTACCCGGATGGTGGGACTGAGCTCATCCATGACTTCAGAATCAGAAACCGGGGTTTCTACCGGATCGCATGTGCAATCTCAGCCAGATATTGTGAACGAAATGATGCATCACCGAATCAGGACCCATTGGCGATTTGCGCCAGCCGGTACTTGGAACCCTGCCGCACAGAATATCTATGACGCTTATCCAGGTCTCTTATCACTGCTCCATATGAAAAGGCACGCCTTTTTTGACGTTCCTTAGGGTTTTCTGACACCACAATGTTTCACCATTTACCCGGCATTCATGATCAGCTCTGTCAGTACCTGTATCTCTTCTTCTTTCTTCCTTTTCTCTTCTGTCAGCCGTTTCAGAGCGGTTTTCAGCACCGCTTCCGGATCTTTTGTATCGTTCAGGAGCTGCTTCATTTCAGAGATTCTCAGTCCTGCTTTCCGATACTGCAGAATCTGATCCAGCTGTTCCAGTTTTGCCCGATCATACATCTTGTGGTTCTGTGTTCCGCGGACACAGGTCGGTTTCAGAAGATCGATCCGGTCATAGTAGAACAGCGTCTTCCGGGTTATGCCTGCCAGCAGGCAGAGATCACCGACACTGTACAGTTCCTTTGTCTGTTTCACTGTGATGTTCTTCATTGCAGTTACAGAATACGTTCCCCGGGAAACCGGATATATACCCAAAATTCCGGCATGTATTTCTGATGAAACAGAAAAAGAACAGCAGTGTATCAGTTCTGCTGTTCCTGTTCCATCAACTGTCTGCGTCTCCTGTTAACCGCCTGAATGAAGTCTGTTTCTTCTTTTCTCCGGATGCCGTTCTGCGCATCTTCTTCGTTCTCATAAATCTCATTAATTTCAATCCGATTCAATTCCCCGCATCTGCGGCACTGCCAGACCGGCAGAACATCGGTAAACCCCTCCTGCTCATTCAGATGGTCCCCGCAGTTGTCGCAGAACCATTCAATGCCGGGAAACCGTTTCTCCAGGTCATCTCCTTCGTAATAACTTTCATATTGTTCCGGATCAATCAGATACCGAAGCTTATCCAGAAGGGTTCCGTTTTCGCTCTGTGCTTTATGCAGCGGACGGAATCCGCTGTCAAACACTCTTGCAACACGGCCGCTTTCATTGCGCAGAAGACTTCCGATCAGCAGCCACAGGTATGCATTTACCATTCCGTCAAATTCGTATCTCTGAATCTGATAGAAGCTGTTGTACACGATCTGATCAAACGTTTCTTCGTCAAACGGAAACAGTTCTCTGTCACGGTCATACGGATCTTTCCGGTAATACTCCTCTGCTGTTTTCAGCAGAAAGATAAAAAGCTCATAGTGAAAGTCCTGAATCGTTTCATCGTTCAGCACGGAGAGCTTCCGGAAAACATGTTCCTGAAGGTCCGGCAGCGGATTCATTTCTTCTGTAAAACTGCGTGACAGCTTTTTCTGTATCAGCTCCGCGGATTTCCGTTCTTTTTCTGTATTGCTTGCAGAAGTCCCGACCAGTCTTCCGGCGATCTGCGTCACCCGGCTGTTTCCGCTGTTATACAGATAGTCATGATATCTCGTTGCCGCAATGCGCAGTTCACTGTCCAGAAACTCCGGTGCTTCCTTACCTGTTCCATCAGAAATCCGTTCCTGAACGATCAGGGAAGGAAACCACTCATTGATCCGGTCAAGCTGTTTCGGTGCAGGTTCTTCAGAGATCAGATAATAAAGATCTGTCACATATCCGAACCGCAGCTCGGCCTGCGGCAGGCCCGCTTCGATCTCTTCCATCCGTCTGCCTGTTATATGTTCCATTCTGTATGGCTCCTTCTAAAATCATAGCGGATTTTCATTCCTGTTTACGGATACCTTCTGTTTTTAGCTTTTCTGATGCAAAAACCCGGAGAGACAGACTCCCCGGGCGTTAAAATCTGAACTGATTATTTCTCTGTGAGGAAACCGATTCCCTCATCATTCCAGCCTGCTTTAATCAGCGCCTGTCTCTCCTCATCGCTTGCTGTGTAGAGATGTGCTCCGCATTCAGCGTTTGGATTATAGAGACGATACTGCGGAATACCTTTTTCACTGGCATGGAATGCAATGCCTTCATAATTCCATCCGGCCTTCTTCAGCATCTCGCACTCCTCTTTACTGACGGTGTAGTGATGATCACCGGCATTCGGATTGTAGAGACGATAGATCGGCTCACCGGATTCAGGGAGCACGGAGAATGCAATGCCTTCATCCTTCCATCCGGCATTCTTCAGTGCATTGCGCTCTTCTTCACTGCAGGTAAAGAAATGCTCGCCGCTGTTCGGGTTATACACGCGGTATGCCTCCTGATACGGCTCCGGTGTCGGATCCGGTTTCGGAGCCGGCTCAACCGCATTGGTATATACCTTGACATAAGGATCATACTTCAGCTGTTCTCCGTTAATCGTAAAACCCGGCCCATTTATTGCGGGAGTATATGTCACCGCAGTGGCTTTGCTCGGCCCCAGCCACTCACACAGGAAGACAACATCACCTTTCTTCTCAGCAGTAACGGTTACGGTGATCTCCTTATCTTCGCGGACGACCAGCGGCGTATCAAGCTTAATGGTATAGAATCCCTGAAATGTCGTATGGCATTTCCCTCTCGAAGTATTTTTCCCATCCGTTACTTCCGCAACAAGATCAAGATTCGCACATCCCATTTCAATTCCGATCATATCAATCGCTTCATTTGCGGAAATACGATAGTTCTGAACGAGAACGCCCTTGTCCTTCACGGTCAGCGTATTGGTCGGCTGCGGAATTCCGGTATAGGAATAACAGTAATCATGAAGCGCTGTATCCATATCATAGGCAGCGACAAGATCCGAAAGCAGTCCTTTATCTTCATAGGAAAGCCAGAAATATCCATTGATATTTTCTCCGTCGCCTTTTTTGCCCCAGCTGTTGCGAACCAGCCATGCGCCGTTGTTTTCCGGCCGGCATCCCTGCGAGAAGTTTTCCTTCGCAAAGTCATCATTCCACCCCACCAGCATGATGTCATGGTTTGCAAGCGGCATCGTTCCGTAGAATGCATTCATGGTTTCGTTGTAGCGCACTTCATATTTCTTCCCGTCTTTCGGGTTTACAGGATATCCGTTTGCCGCATACATTGACGCAACCACTCCGCCATGTTCCTTAATCGCTTTCTTGATGCCGCTGATGTCACTGGAACGGATGAAGTATCCGCCTGTAAGCTGTGCATAATCAGAGGACACCTCATATTTTTCCGGAAGCTCATAGGTATGTCCGTTTGAATACGGGACATCCTCTTCTTTCACTGCGCCCGCAAGATTTGCGAGAATCCGGATTGCTCTTACAGAATTTCCGCCGTTGTCGAGATGATTCTTAATTGTTTTTGTCGGGACAAACGTTGTCTTTTCTCCCTGATGAAGTTTTTTCGGATCGGTATATCCATGCGATGCGATATATGCAAGCTGCAGCTCAGAAAGATCGACGGTTTTATCCGCCTTCGCATCCCTGATGAGATCTGCTTCAGCAGAACCGAGTGCCGCAAATGCCCAGCAGGTGCCGTATGGCTTCTGCGCCCGGATTTCCGGAAGATCAGTATTTCTGTATGAGCGCTCATATTCCGCACCAAGAAGATCACCGGATTCCACAATTTCCGGCATCCATTCTTCATCCACGTCAAACTCATCCAGCGCGCTGTCATGCCCTTCAGGCACATCGAAAAACTCTTCGGTATAGACATAGATCATCGGAAGTTCGACTCCGTCTTCCGCAGGATAGGCCGCAGTATCATACACTGCCGTAAAATCATACTGGTCGCCGTTCTGATCCACACAGGTCCAGGTCACAGGAACATCAATCACCGATTTATCTGTCCGGATTGCCTGAACAGATGACGGCATCTGTTTCTTCATATCCTCGATCGATGTTCCCTTCGGAATCTCCAGATCATTTTCTTCCGGAAAAATAAATTCGCAGATCTTTTCCGGAGCGGAAGATACTTCTTCCAGTACAGGTGTTTCTTCTTCCGCTGTCAGTTCAGCCTCTTCGGTTTCTTCAACAGATTCTGCCGCAGTTTCTTCCGCTTCTTCTGTTTCTTCCGCAATTACCGGAATCATTCCGAAGCTGCTCATTGTTACGGCAGCCGCCATGGAAACATGAAGCAGTTTTCTGCTCAGCCGCATATTGTGCATAATGAATCGTTCTCCTTTTCCGTAATATTTCATACGTATTATAGTCATTTTTTCCTTGTCCATGCAGTAATACGTTCCTGACAGCGCAGGCACGCATCATAAAACCGGGCAGCAGCCCGGCTTCAGTCTGTTTCTGACGCTGCGAAGTCACTCGCTGAATTCAATGGTGAATTTTGCGGTGGACTCAGACGCTGCGAAGAAATTTCGGATGATCTGTCTGGTATTTCGGCGCACTTCCTTCATATAATCCGCATTCCCCAGAATTTTCTTTTCCGTGGTTTCCTTCAGGCCGCCGATCAGCTTTGCATAATATTCCGCATCCAGTGTATTGAATACGGATTCTTTCGAATTTGCCTTTACGGAATCATTCGAAATCTCGTGTGAGAGGATCTTTTCCTCCGGCAGATTTACGGTAATAAGCTTTTTGTCATCATCAATTTCAAATGTAATCTGGCTGAAATCAATTCCGATGCTTACAACGCCGTCATAAGTCACATAACCGGTGCTGCGGGTAAACGGGTTATCAACCCCGGTTCCGAACCACGGCAGCACGCTTTCAAAATCCGCCGCATTCGTATAGTAATACTTCGAGGTAACAAGCTCTGCCGCCTCTTCCAGAACTGCTTTGACTTCTTCCGATGAAAGCTTTGTCTTTTCTCTTTTTTTCGGAACCAGTGCTGTTACAGTCGGAGTTGGCGTCGGAGAGGATGCCAGCGCTGACTCTGGCTCCGGTCTGGTCATACCGGTGTAGATAAGTCCGACGATCAGCAGCACAATTGCCGCAATCAGAAACGGAACAGGATTAACTGCCTTCTTCTCCATGATGTTCAATCTCCTTTGCCCGGTCTTTTCTGCCGGCGATTCTGTACGGATCGATCCGTGTGCGGGACGCAAGTTCCGGAAGCGTCGGTGTTCTGAGATCCACCTGGAAGATTGCTTTTCCAAGCCACATCAGCACCATAAATGTCACAAGCGGAATCGCGCATGCGGTAATAAGCATGACAGAAATCGCTTCAATGAAATTATTCAGTGAATTCTCGAACTGTGAAACCACCGTTTCCGCATCTACGCTGAAGTTGTCAATAAACTGTTCCCAGGCGCTCTTTTCTTCCTGTCCTTCCAGTTCACTGCGGATTTCCTGCGCTTTTTTCTCGGTCTCTTCAATCGACATCTGCAGATCATTCTGATACGTATTTTCAATCAGTGTCGAAAAGTATACGCTTGCCGGTACGACCAGAAGCAGAATGATCGAAAATGTGACGACCTTTCTCACAAGACCGCGAATCGCCTGGTTCTCAATAAGTGCAGTGTTGACTGCCGCAACGACCATTGAGATCGGAATCAGAAATCCGAACCCGAGTTCTGCCGCAATGGTAAGCAGGTATTTTTCCAGATGCACCGCAGCCAGTACAATCACCGAATAGCTGCTGATACTTGCCAGCTGGTTCGCAATCGGAGTGCCGACATCTCCCGGAATCAGGGTAATTGCCACAGAAGCAGATGTAGATGCACCGGTCAGTCCCAGTACGGTATTTGCCTTACCGTCAAGATAAGTGATTGCATTTCTGATAAAACTGTTATTCAGATACAGGCCATGAAGCACCTTGACACTGAATACCGCAATGATCAGAAAAATCGCCGCCCAGATCCATTTGTAATACTTTTCTTCAATACGGTTCATACCGATCACCTCCAATTCCATGTCATCTGCAGGCAGAAGAATCCCTTCCGGATTCCTGCATGACTTCCTGCTTTAATTGTATCCGTCTGAACAGTTTATTGCCCGCAAATTATGATCTGCAGAGATCATCTTTCTCATATACGGATACACCGTCTGAACAGCACGCAGTCCGCCTGCACTGTTATATACGTTTCCGGCTTGCGAAACCCCCGTCACACAGACGTACTACCGATCTAAAGCCACTTCTTTTTCTTGAACCAGTTCAGAGAAAAGAGCACAATCACAATACTCACGACGATCACCATAGGATAACCGTATTCCCAGGTCAGTTCCGGCATTCCCGTGAAATTCATTCCGTACCAGCCTGCGATAAGCGTCAGCGGAAGGAAGATTGAAGTGATGACGGTAAGCACCGTCATAATATGGTTCATCCGGATATCCATGCTCGTCTGAATCAGGTCTCTCAGCTGAATCACATAATCCCTCTGTCCGCTGACCAGGCTCTGCAGACGCATTACACGCTGGGTAAACATATCAAAATACCGGAGGGTCTCATCGCGGAAAAACCCGTTTTCATTTTCCTGCAGCTCCTGTCCGAGATCGATCAACTGCTCATAGTGAATCCTGAGGTCCAGAAGGTCTCCGCGGATCTCATTCAGCTCCGGCGGAAGCCGATAATCCTCTGCGGTAAGAATCGTTTCTTCAATCCTGTTAAGCCGATGTTCCATTCCTTCCAGCATTGCAAGATCACTGCCGATCACATTCTCCAGCAGGTCATAGAGAAACCGTTCCATTCCGGGCAGCCGCCATTTTTTTGTCGCCCTGATTTTCTCCACCTTCGCATATACATAATCACTGTCGTCAATCAGCACGATCCCGGTTTCATCCAGCGCAAAAGAAAATCCTTTTTTCTCAGTCCCGAGATAGCTGAGCTTCGGCCGGCAGACTGTTCCGGTCAGCGAGTCCATATTTACCATTACTTTTGTTTCCATGGGCTCGCCGGTTTCCACTCCCATATCGATTCCCATTCCGAAGCTGTCCTTAACCGCATCCCATTCTGCGGAAGTAAGAATTGCCGCAAACTGGCAGCTGCGGTTTCTGATGTCTTCTTCACTGCATGGACGCAGTGTTTCTTCTATCTGATAATAGTGCATTGTTTCTCTGTTATCCTTATCGCATCTACGATAAGCCTTCCCCTTGCATTTGTGAACTGTCCGCGCCTGAGATCTTCATTTCCTGGTGGGGTTCTGTGTTCCTTTTTTCAGAGCATGCGCCGACCGCTTCGCATAAGATCCGGCTGAGCGATGCTCAGAGCTTCCGGCCGGGGCGGTTTCATGCACAGTACTCTGTGTCAGTGACAGGGTAATTTTTCCGTGTTCCGTTCACAGAAGCGCCTTTTGTTATTTCTGAACATCTGCCCGATATCTGTCAGAAAGCCTTGTTATTTCAAGTCTTTCCGCTGGTTTTGTACCCTTGACAGTTAACACCTTCAGCCGGTTATGTTATATTCTTATAGCACGTACAGCAATTATTCCGTATTATCCGGTACATTGTACGTACGTTTGCATTGATTTTCAAAAGCGAATGTTTCCGGATTTCTTTACTGAGAAATCCGGTTTTAAGAACCTCTTAACAGCAAAGGCAGGCGATCTCATTTTGAAACTGTTAGATAAAGCGAAAAATGAAGGGCTCTCTCTTCGTATCACATTTATGATGATGCTGATATTTTCAGTCAGTATCACTCTTATTCTTCTGATTTCAACCTATGGAACGATCAAATCCTTCCATGCCCTCTCCGACGCTACCGATACGTATATCAATCTGCAGGATGCGGCATCCAGCCTGATGGATGCCTCTGACTTCCTGACAGAAGAAGCGCAGTGTTATTCGGTCGTCGGAACCAGAAATCATCTGGAAAACTATTTCAACGAAGCTGACAATGTAAGGCGTCGTGAACAGGCGGTTGAACTCATGGAACGTGAACTTCCGGAAAGCGAGGCACTTGCGGAGCTGAAAGGCGCAATGCAGGAATCCTATTCGCTGATGGAAAAAGAGTTCTATGCGATGAAGCTGATTCTTGCGTCACAGAACGATCCTGATGTGCCTGAGGCATTGCAGAGTGTGGAACTGAGCGCAGAAGACAGAGCGCTCTCCGCGGAAGACAAACAGCGCCAGGCAGAAATAATACTGCACGATGAAGGGTATTACGCGCAGAAAAATATGATTCGCATGCATCTCAGCAACTGTATTCAGCAGCTGAAGAACGGCACGCACGGAACACAGCTGAAAACCCAGAAAGCACTGTCCAATGATCTGATTCTGATTACCGTAATGATTATCATTCAGTCACTCTCTATCGTTCTCATTCTCTTTCTTACAACAAGGCTCGGCATTAACCCGCTGCTTCGGGCGGTTGAACGGATCAATCATGATGAAAGCCTTCCGATTATGGGTGCTTATGAATTCCGTTATCTCGCACGAACCTACAACAAGATGTATTCCGCTTATAAGCGCAGTATAAAGAATCTTTCGTTCAAAGCATCGCATGATGAGCTCACCGGCGTATACAACCGGGCAGGCTATGATCTGATCAAACAGAGCGTAGATCTCAGCACCAGCGCATTTCTGCTGTTTGATGTCGATCATTTCAAATCGATCAACGATACGTACGGGCATGAGACCGGTGACAAAGCGCTGCAGAAGCTTGCGTCCTCCATCAAGCAGAACTTCCGGGCAGACGATTACATCTGCCGGATCGGCGGAGATGAATTCGTTGTGATTATGGTTCATGTAGATTCGGATTCCAGACCGCTCATTGAAAGCAAGGTTCTGACAATCAACCGTAATCTTCAGCAGGACAGCGATCTTCCTCCGTTTACAGTCAGCGTCGGCGTTTCCCTCTGCAGCAGCTCAAAAGATGCGCTGCAGGTATTCCATGAGGCGGATGTCGCACTTTACCATGTAAAGGACGGCGGAAGAAACGGCATCTGTTTCTACACCCCCGGCATTGAAAAAACCGGTTCGGAGTCTCCGGCCGGTTCTGTATCCAAACTCGCATAGCATCGGGAGATCTGATTCAGATCTCTCTTTTTTATGAACTGATGATAACGCTCCCTCATCTGATCGTCACAAATTCTGCGATTGCTCTGTCATTTTCATCCCGCTCTTCGTCGGTTTCGCATTCAACCTGCTTCTGTCCGTTCTGAAGGCGATAAAGAATCTCATCCAGCGGCGTCGGGCGATAGAAGTAAAACCCCTGCAAGAGATCGCAGCCGATCTCTTTCATGAACTCCAGCTGCTCTTCCGTTTCCAGTCCTTCTGCCAGCGTATGAATTCCGATCTGCTTCGAAAAATTCACCAGCTGTCTGAGTATAATCCGGTTTATTCCTTCTCCGTCGTCCAGATGCCGCAGCAGTTCCATGTCAAACTTCACCAGATCAAACGTGAACTGGCTGAACATGTTGATCGCTGAATAACCGCTTCCGAAATCATCCAGCCAGAGTCCGTATCCGCATTCCCGGATGCGCGCAAGCTGTTTCCGGAAGTGTTCTTCTCCGACTGCCATATCCTGTTCCGTGATTTCCACAATCAGTTTGCTTTTCTTTATATAGTCTGAAAGCCCATATGTTTCATACAGCTGATCGATCGTCTCCGGCACATCCACATGATCAAAGTCCTGCCGCGAGAAATTCACTGAAATCGGCACCAGCGAAAGATTCGCTTTCTGCCGGAGCGGAATTTCCTTCATGACCTGTTCCATGATATAGATATCAAGCTTATAAATCTGATGGTAGCGCTGCAGTACCGGAATGAATTCCCCCGGAGAGATCATTCCGCGGGTCGGATCAATCCAGCGGGCAAGTGCTTCCATCGCTGTCACTTTTCCGGATTTTGTCCGGCAGATTCCCTGATAGAACACCTTGATCCAGCCATGTTCCAAAGCACGGTCAAAATGCTCGATGATATAGCGTTCCCGCCAGTAGCGTTCATCCTCTTCCTGCGAGAAGAATGCCCAGATCTTGGTCATATCGTTATTGATGCTGCGGAGGGCATGTCTGGCATGATCAAGCGTATCGGTTACATCCTCTTTCTCGTCCATCTCACAGATGCCCCAGCGAAGCCCGGATGTATTTCCGTATGCACGCCGGCAGATTTCCTTATCCGCTTCTTCAATCGTTTCTGTAATGTGTTCTTTATCCAGATCGGTAATCACTATGAAATGATCATTAGACCCCCGGATTACCAGTCCGCCGGGAAACCGTTCCTGCAGAACAGAAGCGATCAGCCGGAGCAGCTCATCTCCTTCTTTCACGCCATACTGGTTATTGTAAGACTGCATCGAATATACATCGGAGTAGATAACGGATGGTTTTCTGTGTTCCGAACGCATTACCGCAGCCCGCTCATCGCCGAATTCATGGAGGTAGTTCAGGTTCGGAAGTCCGCTTAACGGATCGGTATAGAAGCGATCTTCCCGAAACGAATCGTATTCTCTCGAGAAGCTGATCAGTTTCTCCCGTGCCTCCGTAATGTTGTCATAGATAATCACTGCGAGCTTCGTCCCGTCCGGCATGACCTGCCATTTGCCGACGCCATGAATGATCTCATACATTCCGTTAATCCGGCAGCGGAACAATGCGTTATATTCTCCTTTTCCCTGCAGAAAGTCCTCGCTGATTTTCTTTGTCAGTCCCACGTCATCCGGATGCATACGTTCGAACATGCCGGTTTCCAGCCAGTTCAGCACCTGTTCCCGCGGCATTCCCGTATTGTCGCAGAACCCGTTCGATGCCAGAACCGGCACTGCATTACCGTTGATATTCTGATAGTAGACATAGGAGAGCGGACTGCTTTCATATGCAGTTTTCAAAGCTTCAGGAAAAACATATCTTTCACTGCTGTCTGTCATTGATATCTCTCCGATCTGATTGATGATTCATTTCCGGAACACATCCGGCATTCTGATCAGGCAGTTCCCCGATCCGTCACCATAGTTATATCATGTACTGATCTGTCAGATATTGATTTATGAACTGTTATGATCAGCTGATCCATGGATTTGCCGGATCCGGATCTGTCGGATCCCATCCGCGGTTCTCGCTTTCCGGATCAATATAAACGGACTCCGGCTTTCCCAGCGGACCCGGATTCTCCGGATCATCATATATTTCGACTTCCGTTCCGATCGGGCAGTTTTCATAGATCCATAACGCATCTTTTACCGCAAGCCGGATACAGCCAAGTGACGCAGCAGTTCCGAGTCTGTTGTATTCCAGATACTCAAGATTTCCTTTATCCATCGAATAATACGGAACGGAATGGAACAGGATATCACCGACAATATCTGTTACATATTGTCCGTATACGCCCCCGAACAGGCTTCTCCACTGACTGCGGTTAAATGTATGGAACACGCCGGCCGGAGTCGCCGCACCGGTGGAACAGACCATCGCCTTAACCGGTACGCTGTAGGTTCCGTCTTTATCCGGAGAATATACGGTCACGGTATTAAGTTCCCGGTTGATGCGGATCCGATACGGAAACATGGACTCGGTTATCGGATTCACTGTCAGCCGGAAGGATCGCTCTGCCCGGTTTCCATCCAGATCAAGCGCCGCAACAACAGCGGTATATTCTCCCGCAGTATGAAGATCCGCATCTGTCTGAACCGTATAACATCCCGGCGTTTCGGTTTCCGCCCGGGTCAGCTCACCATCTTTTCCATCTGTTACCGCTTCGACATTCGCCAGGAGATCATCCATCGTTCCATCCCGAACTTCGATCGATTCTTCCTTTAATGTGATTTCAGGAATCGTTTCATCTATGACCGTTACTGTCACTGGATATGTCCGGCTTACTGTTTTTCCGAATGAGGTAACCCCGCTCAGTTCTATCTGAAGTTCATAAGTTCCTGTTTTCGAAGTATCAACCATGCCGCTCACTTTTACATCCTTTCCGAACAGATTCCCCGCATCACTCCCGTATGACAGCGTAATCGGTTCCGTTCCGGATTCCGGTATGAGCGAGTCATACAGGTCTTTTTCCTCCTTTGCCCGCTGGCTCATCCGAATACCGAAAGCTGCTGCGCCCGCAAGCACTGCAGCCAGCAATACCAGCAGGAGCAGGGCTCCGATTCTCAGTCTTCTTCTCCGCTTCTTTCTTACCTGTTTTCTTTCATTTTCTGACATAACGTTTTCCTCTGCTGATTCGTTCTGCAGCTGCCGCCCGTTTCCAGCAGACTTTCGCATCTGTCCCATCCTATGTAACCCGGACAGATCATATGAAAAACGCACGGAACAAATTTTACAAGAATGTTCTGAAACCGCATATTTATGCGCTTTAAACACATTTTACAAAGTTTGTAAAATCTTTTTTCACATGCGGTATGGCGCAGAAACCCGGAAAAGGCAGTGCCCGACGGAACCGATTTCATGAGAAAACAGTCCCATTACAGAACCGTTCCCAGGATCCATCATCGATAAACCCACTGCGAACTCGACGGTGTGCAGTCCCCATTGATGCGGGCAGCGTCCTCTGCTCCGCAGGACACATGCCATATGCAGGTCAGCCCGCAGTCACCGCTGACGCCATAACCCTCAGGCGCTGTGCGAGGATCTGGCATGTCCTTTCCCTTTGCGACTTGTCTTTTTCACGTAGAAGCTGACAGATCCGTCTGCACAGCTGAATTCACCGTCCCCGTTCTCATCAATCAGAACTTCGTTTTCCGTATTGCCGGACGCATCGATCCAGATTTCACCGGCATGCGAAGCCCCGACATTCATCTGCTTTGTTCCGCCGCAATGAGCTGTCATAACAACTGCAGCGCCGGAATCGGGATGTGTTTCATCACCGCTGACGGTCCAGCCGACCACATCTCTGTCATCGAAGTAATCCGTTTCTTTCCCGTACAGTCTGTTCTTCCGGATATCGAGCATTCGGTCGATGATTTCATGGTATGCCCTTCCTTCACGCGCCTCAAGTCCGTAATAATCTCCGTAGAAAATACACGGGAATCCTTCTTTTCGCAGAAGAATCGCCGCATATGCATGCGGAATGAACCATTCCTGAACACAGCTTTCCAGCGCCTGTCCGGGCTGGGTATCATGGTTGTCGATAAAGGTAACCGCATGGACCGGATCTTCACGGACCAGCGTATTGCTGAAAAGATCCGCCATGCTGTAATTATCCGCATCGCCGGAAATATTATGAAACGCATAATGAAGCGGCACATCAAACAGCGACATGCAGCGGCCGGTTGCGTCAAGATAATCCGTCAGTTTTCCGACATCACCTTTCCAGTATTCCCCGACCGAAAACATCTCACCGCCGGTATACGTGCGCATTTCGTTCAGCCACATCGGAAAGAAATCCCGGTCGATATGTTTGACGGCATCAAGCCGGAACCCATCCACATGGGTTGTATCCACATACCATTTCCCCCATTTGATCAGTTTTTCAATAACCTTCGGATTGCTGTGGTCCAGATTCATCCCGAGCAGATAATCATAATTTCCGTTTTCATCATCGACCTTGTCGCTCCATTTCGCTCCGTCAAACAGGAAAACCCCGTGTTTTCCCGTTCTCTCATCGATATCGCAGCCGGAAAAGTCACTATGATCCCATACACTGTCGTCATACTTCCCGTTTCTCCCCGGAAACGTGAATTTACTGTACGCTTTGATCCATTTCGTGCCAGGAACGATCTCATTCCGGTTTTCCGGATTGGTCTCCTGCACTTCAACATATTCCAGTTTATCTCCCTCAAGCATCTGATTCAGAACGATATCTGCATATACTTTGATTCCTGCATCCTGACAGGCTTTGATCGCGGCCAGATATTCATCTTTCGTACCGTATTTTGTGGCAACCGAACCCTTCTGTTCAAACTCCCCGAGGTCATACAGATCATATACTCCATACCCGACCTCATCGTCTCCTTTTAACCCTTTATAGGCAGGCGGAAGCCATACTGCTGTAATGCCCTTTTCCGCAAGCTTCGGAGCATCATTCTTCAGCTGGTTCCACAAACCGCAGTTTCTCGGAAGATACCACTCGAAATACTGCATCATAACGCCATTTTCCATATACTTTTCCCCTTTCCGGAAGATTCTTTTCCATGTCCTGTTCACTGAAACGCATCAGAGAACAGGCAACTTTTGAATTTTACCACAGGAAGCGCCACCGGTCCTGTTCTCCCAATCACAGCAGTGTCTGCCGTTTCCCTGCCCCTGATGGTCTGCCGCCGCAGATTCGCCTGTACGTCAATGAATACGTGCAGCAGGTGCCGGCTGTGTTCCTGCATACAGATGTTTTCTCTTTCACACGGATCTGACTGCACTGCGTTCTTCCTGATGCCCACCAGAACATCAATTCGCGTTTCCAAAATAAATGCCGGTACAATCTTCCGGCATCACACAATTCATGATTCCTCTTCCGCTCTGATTCCGGGATGAAACCGTCTCAGAATCCGGTTCAGAGGCTTATACAGAACAAAGCAGATCAGCGCATTTGAAGCCCCGTGAATCAGATCATACGGAATGCCTGCAACCCACCAGGCAAACGCTGCACGCGGCCCGGCTGTCACAAGCGTTGTAAGACTGCACAGAGCTCCGAACAGAAGCCCGAATCCCCCGGAAAGCACACAGGCGGAAAACAGGGAAGTGTCCTTCGCTGTACTGTGCGCCAGCCATACCAGCAGCGGCCAGATATAAAAATAAGTAATCGTCCAGATACTTAACCCCCACCACATGCTTTCAAGTACCGCAAACAGCAGCACTGCCGCCAGGGTCGGCTTCCACCCGAAATGCCGCGTAAACAGAATTACAAGCAGGGTGATCAGTTCAACATTTGCAATACCGTTCAATGCGGCTTTTGACACTTCAAGAATCGCTGTCATCGCAGCAATCCACACCAGTGTGTGGATCCGTTTCCCGGTTCTGCTCATTTACTGTTCAAAGGCAAATGTATAGGTATCACCGTCCGTTACCGGCTGCTCGCTGACCCCGTATGCCCCGTAATCCCCGTTAACATAGATTGCCCAGTATGCCTGATTGACGCTGTAATCTGCTTTCAGACCGTTTATGGACGTGATATACAGCCCATAATCGCCTTCTGCTCCTTCATACTCGAGCGCTTGCGCTTGATGAAGCTCGTCCAGTACGGTAATCAGTGTTTCCGCATTCGTATCTGCTTTATAGCTCTTAACATTTCCGGTATCATCTCTTACTTCTACCGTGACATGCTTTTCTCCTGCGGATGACCTCGGGCCGGCAAACCGGTAAATCAGCGCCATGCATACCACAGCACATACCACTCCGATGATGACCCATAAATTCTTTCTGTTTTTCATTTCTGCCCCTTTCACTGTTAAAAGCGTACGCAGGCTGCGAGGCACAACGAAAACAATTCATGAAACATGGATCGTCCGTGATGCCAGGTTCTCGTGGCTCGCGTGACCGGATGCAGGCAGGTCTCCTGACTTTGAGCATAAGCTTCCGCGCCTTCTCAGTTCCCCAATGGCATTCTTGCGGAAACAATCTCTTCACAGTGACGAGTTCGTACAGGAATTTCACCTGTTTCCCTATTCTGGATGACCAGTGAATCACTTCACTCATCCCACCTGAACCGTTCCGATATCGCTTTTACCGTTCTATATTAGCACGCTCTTCACATTCTCCGGCGGATACATACGGATCCGGTCTGTTCAGAAACGCGGCTTCTGCCCATACAGAAAAAACCATTTCTGAGCTTTCCTCCGCACCCGCGCAATTCAGAAATGGTTATGAAATTATAATAGTTCTCTGCTGACCGGATGATTACCTGAGAAAATCCAGGATTTCGTCGATCGATTTTTCAGAGGATTCAACTGCCGCAAGAATCGCAGCTTTCTCTTCTTCTGCTTTCTGTTTTGCAGCGAGCTTTTCAGCAGCGGCTTTTGACTTCTGCAGTGCTTTCAGCATTGCTTTCTTCTCTTTCAGTGTTCTGGAAAGCTCTTTGATTTCCGCTTCTGTATCCGCAATTTTCTGATCGATTCCCTCTGTGCTGAACGGTTCTTTCAGAACAGCCGCTGGATTCATTTTCGGTCTGTTTTTGCTACCTTTTGGTCTTGGCATATTATCTCCTCTTCTTTTATAAAGCTTATGCACATATTGTACCATCTGATGCTCAGATGAGCACTGAATATCATTATTAATCCTGAATAATTCACCAGGACTTCTACAGGCCGATAATCTCGCATGACTATCGGCTTTTATTGAATTTATGATAAAACCCATTGGGTTTACATGCATGAATAGAAAAGGTTCCTTATAATGTAATTGCTAAGGTCACAAGAAAGGAACCACTTATATGTTAAATGCTGTGCCGAATTTTAACAATATCGATTTTAAAGGAGGCAACCTCTCCAGTGATGGAGGAGCTGTCCTCCTTCTTCATTTCCTGCAGAAAATGAATGTAGAGGAAAAGTTCAATAAGATACCGTTTGATGACAGGCGGTTTATGCCGCTGTACTCCAACAGCGATATTTTGTCGCAGCTTGTCACCAGAACACTCTTCGGATACTTTAATCAGTCAGATCAGGACATTTATATAGAAGATCCGCTCTTTTCGCTGTATTTCAATGCGTGCTCACAGCCAACCGTTTGACGGAACGCTGTTTTGACAAATGCATTGTCGCTTTGCTAATAATGATAATGACATAAGAAGTTCAGACAAACCGGAAATAAACCGGATATTTACTTTTTATTGTCTCCGTATTATCCATACTGAAAGGATATCAGTCATGAATTCAGAATTCAAAACGTTTGTTTCCTGCAGTCTGACGGCAATGCTTGTATTAAGCGGTTGTGCAGGTTCTGCCGCACATCAGGAACCCGCAGCCCCTGCCGCTGTTCCTTCTGTACAGCCCGCATCCGAAGCTCCGGCCGAAACTGCTTCCGTTTCATCCAGCAAATCCGGCGGAGGATCTCCCTGGATCGATTCTCAGATTCCGGAAAACATCACGCCCGGCATGCAGGTATCGCCGGCGGAAGATTATTATCTTTCCGTAAATTACGAGGCCATCCTTGCCGGCGGACGCGGCACCAGAAACGTGCAGCAGAAGATCGCCGAAAAAGTCAGATCATTTCTGACCGATGAGAAAGCGGATACGCACGAAATGGAACTTGTTCAGCAGTATTACAGATCTTTCATGGACTGGGACCATCGCAACGAAATCGGCGCCGAGCCGCTGCGCAGAGTCGTCGAAGATATTCAGGGCATCACTTCGCTCAAGGAACTGTCTGCCTTTCTCTCAGATTCTGACCGCAGCCGTGATGTTCCGCTGTTTCTGAAGATGTCTCCCAATGCAGATACGGGTTTGACTGAAACACCGGGCAAAGACTATATCGTCATGCTTTATCTCTTTCCGGCTGTGGACATGCTGCTGGGAGAAGTAGATGCATATACCGATCGCTCCGAGTCATCACAGCACAAGCTGGAAGCCGCAGAGGAAGAAGTAAAACACGTTCTCAAGGAACTGGATTTCAGTGAGGAAGACGCCAAACATGCTTTTGATTCTTTCTTCGAAATGGAGACACTGATGGCCGGCGGACAGATTCCCATGTCTGATCTTCTTTCGGGCAAATATGTTCAGACATATGCACATGCAGATCTGAACCAGATTGCTGAAACGATGAAAGACTATCCGATTATTCCCATTCTCAAAGCCAGAGGATTCGGAAATGAAACACAATTCATGTATGAGGAAAACGGGTATCTCCCGTATGTCGCAGATTTCTATACAGAAGAGAATCTCGAGAAGATGAAGAATTATTTGCTGGTCAGCTATGTTCTCGAAAATGACTGGTATCTTGATTATGATGCGTTCTGGCATCGGATCAACCGGGAAATGTCAGGCAGCCTGGCAGACGGAAGTGAAAAACTGGATACTGAAGAGGTGGTATATCTCTTTCTGCGGCGGGATCTCACCTTCGCCCTCGGCAATTCCTATCTTGCAAGATATGATGCTGGTCCTCTGAAAAAACAGACAGTGGAATTGTTCCGGAAGATTCAGTCCGAATATATCGACATGCTGAAAAACAAAGAATGGCTTTCCGAAGAAAGCAGACAGAAAGCAATCGAAAAAGTAGAGACAATGAAATTCTATGCACTGTATCCGGACAAAACAATCGTTGATTACAGCAATATTGATTTCAGTCAGGATGACATCGCCGCCATTGCCGGAAAACTGAAGCGTCAGAAAGAGGAAGAGACGATCGCTCTTCTTGATGCCAGTCTGGATCCGGAAATAGAAGCCTGGCGCAACTGGGACATTCTGGAGAACAACGCCAAGAACATCCGGGAAATCAACGCAGTTCTGTTCTCTCTCGGATGGATGGAACAATACGATTATGAAAAAGGATTTACCCAGGAAGAACTGTACGCAAATATAGGAACAGTTCTTGCCCACGAAATGAGTCATGGATTTGATGCGCTGGGGGCACAGTTTGACAAAGACGGACACATGAATTCCATTTTTTCAGAGGAAGATCTGAAACACTTTGAAGAACGGATAAACAAACTGGAATCATATTTTGATCAGATCGTTCCGTTTGACGGCTATCATGTGAACGGTGCCTCCATCAGTGTGGAAGCAACAGCAGATCTCACCGGTTTTGAAGCAATCATGAGAATAGCTGAAAAAACAGAAAACTTTGATTATGATG
>JAFYGX010000201.1 GCA_017543025.1 Solobacterium sp. | reverse complement strand
GGACATACGAGCACAGTTAGATACAGAAAGAGGTGAATGAGTATGATGCATCCTTCTTATTCAGAGTTGATGGATATTATCAACCAGGAATCAGAATCCGAAGAGAATCAGGTTGTTAACAGCCGTTATGCTGTCGTTATGGCAACTGCAAAGAGAGCCCGCGAGATCGTGAACGGGCAGCCGGCTGCTGTTGATATGCAGGAGGGCGATAAGCCGCTTTCGGTCGCAGTCGAGGAGATCGAAGAGGGCAAAATGAAGATCGTTAAAAACGAAGAATGAGGCTTTATTTCATATCTCTCGGATGCGACAAAAACCTCGTTGATTCCAAGAGATTGATCCGTGTTTTTTCGGAGCATGGCCATACGGTCGTCGATGATGTCAAATCGGCAGATGCTGCCATTATCAATACATGCTGTTTTATTCAGAGCGCTACGGAAGAAAGCATAGCTGCCGTTCTTGAGATGGCTGCGGAAAAAGAAGCCGGCAATCTGAAAGCTGTCGTTGTGGCAGGCTGTATGGCAGAAAGATACAGTGACCAGATTCATGACGAATTACCGGAAGTAGATGCGTTGATCGACACACATTCGATCGAGGATGCGGCACGTATACTTGAGGAGATCGAGTCGCTGGATGGTCTGGATCAAGATAATCAAAGCAGAGTTCCCGCAGCAGCGATCCTGACACCGGGGTATTACGGATATCTCAAAATTGCTGACGGTTGCGACAAACACTGCACCTACTGTGTGATACCATCTATCCGCGGTTCATACAAAAGTGTACCGATCGATGAGCTGATCGAAGAAGCGCATGAAATGGCCGCTGACGGCGTGAGAGAACTGATCCTTGTGGCGCAGGAAACAACACTTTACGGTCAGGATCTGTACGGCAGTAAAAAGCTTCCTGAATTACTTGAAAAGCTTTGCGCTATCGAAGGTATTGAATGGATCAGGCTGCTTTACTGTTATCCGGAAGAGATCACGGATGAGCTGATCGCATGCATGGCGGCACATCCGAAGGTCTGTCATTATATTGATATGCCGATTCAGCACACAAATGACCGTGTCCTGCACCAGATGGGCCGCAGAACAAATCAAAAGCAGATTCGGGACATTGTACGCAAATTGCGTACTGCTATGCCCGATATTGCGATCCGCACAACTTTTATCAGCGGTTTTCCGTCCGAGACGGAGGACGAACACGCGGAAAACTGTCGTTTTATCCGCGAGATGCAGTTTGATCGTGTCGGGATCTTCACCTATTCGCGCGAGGAAGGTACGGCGGCCGCTGTTATGAGTGATCAGATTCCGGAGACCGTTAAGGAATCAAGAAGAAAAGAACTCTATGAAATTCAGCAGGAAGTTGTTTTCTCGCGGAATGAAACACTCATCGGAAGTGAAGAAAATGTCCTGATCGAAGGTTATACCGATCCGAAAAAACCTGACATCTCCGGTCGGCGGATCCTGCTTTCCTCCACTTTGCCGAACAACCGGGTGCCGCTGGC
>JAFYGX010000026.1 GCA_017543025.1 Solobacterium sp. | reverse complement strand
AGTTGGAATGTTCATAATAAATGACATACCGGGAACCGGTTTGGCTCAAAACGAAGCAATGGTTCCAATCGGCTGCGGCATAAACATCGGCGAAGAAATCTGCATCTGTAATGCGACTTACGAAACAAAAACCGTAAAAAGCTGCTTTGATCCACGTGGTAATTTCACGCCACCTGTAATTGTCGTAAGCAGTTTTCGTTCGAAAGGATTCGGCATTATGCAGGACGTAAAGGTCTGGGACAGATAACTATCCCAAACGGCTAAAGAGGAGCAAACACTCACGGAAGATAAAGAGAAATTAGAAAATGAACAGGTAGAACAAGTTGTCGGTGGCAGTGCTGAATACGAGTACGGTGTACCTCGATGCTTCAAATGCGGATCAGAAAATATTCATGCTTACTCCAATGTGAGAATGAAATGTCTCGATTGTGGCTTTATGTGGGAGTATACAAAAAGTAAGAGAAAAAGAAAGAAATAATTCCTTGCACTTTTTGCTACAGATGCTATCTCGAGTATGATTATTAGGAGGAGAAACTAAACATTATGATGAATCTACCAAAAGAACTATTAGATAAACTCGAAACTGCAGAGTCAGATGTTCAAGCGTGTAAAATCTTAGCTGACAACGGTATCAATCCTGAAGAATTTGAAAAAACCATTCCGGACAATTTTTTAGATCAAGTAAACGGAGGATACGACAGCTTCGGCATCGACATCCATTGTCCTAATTGCAATGTTGGAGATAAAGATTTGATTTCGCGTCAGTTCTGGGCTTCAATGTTTACCGATTCCGCAACCAAATACAGGTGCCGTAATTGTAATACCTATTTCAAAGTTTCCAGCTACGGAGTCATCTCCAAATACTAGCATCCTTTTCAACCTTATAGCTCCACCATCGTCACATTGACGCTATACAGTCCATGGACAGACAACTGCTTCTTGGACTTTTTTATATGGCTTTCACCTTCGATTAGGAACCGACATACATGACTACTCATCTCATCATTGCTCGGGAAGTAGCACTCGACCGTTACAGTATCGCTGTCCGCAAACTGCCGGAATAACGTCATCCACTTCCCGGTCAGCGTCCATGTACCTTTGATGGTCAGCTTCGACTGACGAACGACCGCAACAGCTGTAGTGCCAGCTTCTGTCTCATATTTCTTCTTGATCTTCTCGCTGGTAAACTGCAGGTTCTCATCAGGTCGAGGAAGATATATGCCATTGACTTTGATCTCTGTGAACATCATCTGCCTACACTTCTGTAATTTGCACGTTGTGCTGCGGTTACCACGATCTCATCAATGCGTTCTTGTCCGATGTAGACAGGGATGATGGTATCGTCGCCTTCATTTCCTTTCAGCTGACTGATCGCATCCAGTATCGAATTCAGGATGGAAGTGTTATTACTGAGGTTCTCAGCCATAACGCCATTACCGGCAAACGCACCCGTCATATTCATCTGCGGTGTAATGACCATATCTGCAGATACCTCTTTCATCGCATCCTGCACCATTCCCCTGCTCTTACGGATTCCATCAGCCAATCCTTTCATAAAGTCTGGCATAAATTATCTGTTGAGTTAATGGTTACGCCTTCGATGCATTATTGTTCAGATCAACACAAACCCCATTTCCTTCATAAAAAAGTGTACAGCCAGTGTACGCTTTGCGAAATCACTGCACAACCGCACTAAAAAAAGACCCTCCGAGGCTAAGTGCCCAAGAGGGTCAGTTACTTCTTAAAGTCCCTTTGTTAAGCGAAAATTATTACTTAACGTTGGAGAAGTACTTGATGGTACGAACCATCTGAGAAGTATAGGAGTTCTCGTTGTCATACCAAGCGACAACCTGAACGAGGTAGCTTCCATCTCCCATGTCGGAAACCATTGTCTGGTTTGCATCAAAGAGAGAACCATACTTCATTCCGATGATGTCGGAGGAAACGAGCTTCTCAGTTGTGTATCCGAAGGACTCGTTCGCAGCAGCCTTCATAGCAGCGTTGATGCCGTCAACAGTGACGCCGTCTTTCTTAACAACTGCATGCAGGATTGTTGTGGAACCTGTAGGGGTCGGAACACGCTGTGCAGCACCGATGAGCTTTCCGTTCAGTTCAGGAATAACAAGGCCGATTGCCTTTGCAGCACCTGTGCTGTTCGGAACGATGTTAGCAGCACCAGCACGAGCTCTCTGAACGTCGCCTTTTCTCTGCGGTCCATCGAGAATCATCTGATCGCCTGTGTATGCATGAACAGTTGTCATGATACCGCTCTGGATCGGAGCATAGTCGTTCAGAGCCTTTGTCATCGGAGCGAGGCAGTTTGTTGTGCAGGAAGCAGCGGAGATAACAGTATCCTCTGCCTTCAGTGTCTCGTGGTTTACATTGTAAACAATGGTCGGCAGATCGTTTCCTGCAGGAGCAGAAATAACAACCTTGCGGGCACCCGCTTTAATGTGAGCGGAAGCCTTTTCCTTGCTGGTGTAGAAACCTGTGCACTCGAGAACAACGTCGATCTTCAGGTCACCCCAAGGGAGATTGGAAGCATCAGCTTCCTTGTAGATCTGCAGTGTCTTGCCGTCTACAGTGATTGTGTTTGCTTCATCATCAGCGGAAACTGTGTGCAGGTTTTCGCCGATCTTTCCGCAGTATCCGCCCTGAGCGGTGTCATACTTCAGAAGGTGAGCAAGCATGGAAGGCTTTGTCAGGTCGTTGATCGCAACAACTTCATAGCCTTCTGCACCAAACATCTGCCGGAACGCAAGACGTCCAATGCGTCCGAAACCATTAATCGCAACTCTTACATCTGTCATTATATTTTTTGACCTCCTATTTTGTTGCAACAAAATTATACGTTTTCCCCCCCGATACCGTCAATTGAGAAATGTCGGTTTTCAGCAGTTTTACACAGTTTTCCAGCAATCCTGCAAGGAGGAAAAAGATGGGGTGATCCCATCAGATCCGCTCATTCAGATACAGCGGCCTCGAACTCAGCTGAAATGCTTCCTGGATCGTCCGGACCTCCCGGTTGAACAGTTTGGAAAACAGCCTCGGTTCGTTCAGTCTTGCCAGCACAGCTGGATAATCGCGATACGGTGCATCCGGAAAAAGCCGGCTCAGATTCTCTGCTTTGGATACATGCAGATTGATAACCGCCCGCTCCTGCATCGCGGCGCTGACCAGCTTCCCGATGGTAACAGAATCCATATAAATGCATTCTTCAATCTTAGCTTCCTTGCCTTCCAGCAGAACAGTCGCATATCCTGTAATCTGATTCTTTTCATTGAAACAGGCAATCACCTTTCCGCCCCGTGCGTTGATCTCCCGCTTCAGATTCGCAAAATCATCAACGTTTCTGGCGTAGAAGCCGTTGAACCGCCGAATGAATTTTGAATATACCTTAAGCATATCGATCGGATGCGGCTCATACATCACGCCATAGGTACTGAGTCTTGCGCCTTCATTCCGGTTCAGTGTATAAACCGTCCGATAATAGATCGGCTCAAAGCCATATGGCCGGTAAGTCTCTCCGTATACGGCGCCGACCAGCGTAATCAGTTCATTGTGCGAACAGGCATCTACCGCCGTCTCAATGATTTTCTTCATCCTGCCCTCATTCCGGTAATCAGGCATTGTACACGCATGTGACAGCATGCTCATCTGCAGCACACGCCCATTGAACATCACCGCATGCGGAACCCGGCAGATCGAAGCTGCCACATCCCGGTTGTTTTCATAATCCACATAAAAATATTCCGGCCGGAAGACATAGCGGAAAAAATAATCCGTATACCTCGGGTCATCCAGAGTAAAGCATTTTTTCCAGTTGTCCCGTATACCGGAACGCATCGTTTCATCTGCCTGACGAATCATACGTCCTGTCTTTCTCCTTTTTCCTGTTCAGCCTGAGCTGGCTCCTTGCGGGTAAACTCCACATCGACGATCTCGCCTTCCATGCGTTCCGCACGCTTCACACTCTCCTGAAACAGATCATTCTGATAGCTCAGAGCATTTTCTTCCCGCATCGGTCTCTGCATACTGTCAGAGGAATCGAATCCGTAACCGCCATTCATGCGGTTCATCTGCTCAAACAGTTCCTGTTCCGCTCGTTTCGCAGTATGCCGCAGGCGCAGAACCATGACTGCGACAGCAATTGCGATCATAATAAGCAGCGGCCAGAATATCGCAATACCCAGAACAATACCGGCTATCGTCAGAACAGCCCACAACACTGTACGAATCGGATCATTTTTCATATAGCAGCTGATTCTCCTTTCACTGCCGGCAAACGGATGCGTCCATGGCGATATCATCCGGTTCGCTCCCCGTCTTTTCATACATCCGCTTCAGACAGGAGGTTTTTCTCAGAACACCCGGCAGCCGGTTCATTTCCGGATCAGTTGTTCTCCGTCGTATGTGCCATGCTGTTTTCTCAGCTCTTCCGCAAGTTCATGGATCCGTACGAAGCGGTGCTTCATGCCTGATTTCGTTACCGACGATCCATACGCCTTATTATATATCTCCGCAAGCTCTGACAGGGTCGCATCCGGATTTTCCATCCGCAGCTTCGCCGCATCCTGAACTCGCGTATCCAGATTCTTCAGCCGGTCGTACTGCATCAGCAGTTCGATATCCGATATCTGCCGGTTGCTTGCGTGAATCGATTTTACTTCATTCGCAACATCCACGTTGTTCAGACGCTGAACATTGTTCAGAAGATCCCGTGAAATCCTCTCGTTTTCAAATTCCATATAACAGCGGTCTGCCCCGCAGACCCGCAGAAAATCACCGATTTTCTCACTCGATTTCAGATATACCACCGACTTGCCGCGGCGAATGATGCAGCGGGCTCCGATATCAAACCGGCCCATCAGGTCGATCAGAAAATGCGCATGCTTTTCATTGCAGGCTTTGATCTCCAGATGATACCCGCTTGTCTGCGGCGAGTTCACACTTCCGTCCGCCATGAATGCTCCGGCCAGATAGCTTCTGGCACAGCCGTCTTTCTGCACAACTTTCTGCAGCGGTCTGTCCAGCAGTCCTCTTGCGCTGTAGATACCGAGATCTTCGAGAATTTCAGTGACCGGACCGTAGATCTTCAGGTTATAAATCAGATTCTTATTCAGATTCATCCGCCGTCGGACAGATGTTTCTATATTCACTTCATACCGGTTTCGAATCATCCGGTAAATCGCCCGGGAAACCGGCCCGTTCTCTGTCGTGACAGAGATTGCCGTTCCCTTTGACGAAAGAAGGATCGACGCAGTCATCTGAATCAGAGCAGACAGCTCCGCCCGTTCTTCTGCGTCCTCTGTCTTTTTCAGAGACAGTTCCTGTTTTACATCAAACGTAAATGACATGGCTGCCTGTTACATCTCCATTACGTATTCCACCGCTTCCCTGATCTTCTCAGGATCATGGCGAATCAGCCCGTTGTCAAAGCGAAGCAGCGAGCGTGATATCACATGGATTCCCGGGACGGCATTCCGCTGCCGTACAATCATACTGCCCATCCGCTCATATCGCTCTGCAATCTCAGGCGGAATCGCGTCATCTGCCATGAGCACCGCATCTGCCGGCGCACCATGGTCTGCCAGCGCCTTCACATGATCTTCCATCATATAGCCGTCGGTCTCCCCCGGCTGCGTCATTGCATTGCAGAAATACAGGCGAAGCGCAGAGGACTCCTGCAACGCGCTGCGGATCTCCGGTATGATCACATTCGGCAGAATTGAAGTATACACCGAACCGATACCATAGATAATCAGATCTGCATTTCTGATTGCCTCTACCGCAGAGGGAGTCGCATGCACTTCACAGTCATAGAACACACTGCGGATGTGATTATTGAGATTCGGGATGTTTGCTTCACCGCGTACGATCACCCCGTCATTCATCCGGGCAAACAATGTTATTACCTGTGTCGTGGCCGGAATGATGCTTCCTTTCACCTTGAGGACAGAACTGATCATGCGCACCGCTTCAAGAAACGATCCGCATTGATCCGTCAATGCCGTCAGAATCAGATTCCCGAGATTGTGACCCGACACATCCGCTTCCAGTCCGGACGGATCTTCAAACCGGTAATCCATCAGGTTTCCGAGCATCGTTTCGCTTTCCGCCAGTGAAATCATCACATTCCGGATATCTCCCATTGCGGGAATATGAAACTGCCGGCGAAGTCTGCCGGTACTTCCGCCATCGTCCGCAACCGTTACGATCGCCGTAATCTCTGCATCTTCAATCTTCTTGATTCCGCGGCAGATTGCAGCCTGACCATGCCCGCCTCCGAGCACTACGATCCGGGTTCTCCGCTTATTCATGCAAAACCCATTCCTTTTCATCCCGGTGCTGTTTGTAGCACCGGTATATTTCTTTGTAATGTTCGTACAGAAAGTTAGTGATTGTCACGGAACGATGCTGTCCGCCGGTACAGCCGATTCCCACCGTAAAATGATTTTTGCCTTCTTTCACATACTGTTCAAAGGCATAATCCAGAAACGACAGTAATCGCCGTACAAATTCCTGCGTCTCCTCTTTTTCCATGACATAGTCGTAGACCTGCCGGTCATTTCCGGAATACATCCGGAGCGACGGCTCCCAGAACGGATTCGGGAGAAACCGTACATCGATCATGAGATCCGCATCCAGCGGAACCCCGTATTTATAGCCAAAGGAAAGAAAGGAGATCGAAAAGGACGGCGCGGCATTTCTGGCAAAGTACTGTTCAAGTACCCGTTTCACTTCCTTTGTGGTAAGAAATGATGTATCGACTGTCACAAACGAATCCTGCAGGGTCTTCGACAGCAGCTGGCGTTCGACGGAAATCGCTTCTTCCAGCGTATTCGCCGCATTGCTCAGAAGCAGCGGATGCGTCCGGCGCGTACTCTTGTAACGGCGGATCAGAACCAGATCGGATGCGTCAAGAAACAGCACATTCACTTCAATTCCTTCACCCCTGATTCCCCGCAGAAACTCAGGAAAATCATTCGCATTTGTGGAAAGAGCGATATAGCTGTACCGCGGATCCGTACTGGATTCGATGATATCAACCAGAAAACTGAGCAGCTGTACCGGATAGTTTTCAATGATGTGATATCCCATATCTTCCAGAATGGATGTCGCAGTTGTTTTGCCTGCTCCGCTCATTCCGCTGACAAGAACTACCTTTTTCTTCTTTTCCATATCGCTTCCTCATCTACCTTACCGACCAGCTGCAGTTCTGCTTTCCGTATGCATAACTGCCCTGCCCGATCACTGAACGGAAACGCGGCTGCCGTTTCTGACAACCGCGTTGGTATTTCCGCAGAAAGAAAGATCAGCTGCCGATCTTACTCATCATTTCATTGAATTCCCGCAGATCCTTGAATTCATCTGCCGGTTTTACCTTGACCGTCAGATCAAAATCTTCTTTCCGCAGTTCATCAATCTTAGCGGAAGAATCGTTGACAACGCGTCCGCTCTGCCTCAGAATCGCTTCTTCAATCACATTGCGGGCCAGCCGTCCGTTTCCGGCTTCCGCCGCATTGATGGACTGCACTTTGTCAAAGTATTCCTCCAGCACCGGCAGCGCGCTTTCCTCAATGACATAGCCTTTCTGCTTTGCCTGAATAACTGCAATTTTCCGCAGTTCCTCGCCGGTGTAATCCGGGAAGTGAATGACATTCGGGAAACGCGATTTCAGGCCGGAGTTCGATTCCAGGAATCCTTCCATTTCACGGCTGTAACCGGCAAGGATCACAATCAGATTGTCGCGGTTGTCTTCCATTGCCTTGACAATCGTATCAATGCATTCCAGACCGAAGGAATCATCTTTGCCGCGGTAAAGGGAATATGCCTCATCAATAAACAGGACGCCGCCAAGCGCGGACTTGATTACCGACATTGTCAGTGGTGCTGTCTGGCCGACATACTGTGCAACAAGATCAGCTCTGGTCACTTCGACAAGCTGTCCCTGCGAAAGCGCACCGATCGCCTTCATATATCTTGAAATCAGACGTGCAATCGTTGTTTTTCCGGTTCCCGGGTTGCCGGTAAAGATCATATGTTTGGAAATCTCGCTGGACTTCATGCCCTGTGCCTTGCGGATTTCCTGCATGCGGATATGGTTCTGCAGGGAACGGATATATTCCTTGATCGTCTCAAGACCGACAATTTCATCCAGTTCCTTATTTACTGCTTCAATCTCTTCCGCACTGGTCTTCGAACGGGTCAGAACAATCCGCTTCTCTTTGATCACAGCAGTCGGAACACCGTCTGCGACCCCCATCATTACCGGCGTTCCGGCCGGAAAGAATTCCGTCAGAGCCGCCTGCGAAAGCGAGATATAGAAGTCGTTGAACAGTCCGGTCAGTGAATCCGCACCATTGGTCTTATCATAATTTTCAACAACCCAGGAGCGCAGGTCATCATTGACGCTGACTGCGAGTTTCAGGTTCTTTGCGGCCCGTTCTGTCAGCGAAGCACTGAGGCGGTCGGTAAATTCATGTGCATCCAGTTCTGTAAACGGTGTCAGTGTTACCGTATCAAGCACATGGTAAAGGAAGTTTGCGCCGAATGCGTCCTGGACCGCTTTTGTTCCGTTATTTGTGATAAATACCAGGAATTTGCCGGAAGCCGACAGAGAGTCAACCGCATCCTTGACGAGACCCGTCTGATTCTCGACAAGAATTCCCTTGTTCAGCACGTAACGCTTACTCAATGTCACCTTTCCGGTACAGACAAGTGAATCAACCATCCGGAGGAAGCCCGGAAAGCCGACTTCAAAATTCTCAAAGCAGATGATCTCACCGCGGCCGGAGAGATCCTTGTAAAGATCCTGCAGGAAAATCTGTTCCTGCGCACCGCTCTGATACAGGCTCATATCGATCGTATATACATCATCGCTTCCGATGATGCGATGTTCGAACATCGATTTTGCCATCTTCATGACACATGCGTGCCTGCCGCTGCCCCGCGGGCCGGTCACCAGAATCACATTCTTTGCCTTGCCGGGTTCCGTACCCATGACATACGGTCTACGGAAAGCCACGCAGAACTGACGCAGTGCTTCATCCTGCCCGACAATCTCTTCATCAAGCTCGTTCAGTATCTCACTGAATACCTGGGCGGTATCGAATTCTTTCAGAACGCCCGGGCGGTTCACTTCTTCCTGCGTAAGGCCGTAATCCTTCTCGATTTCTTTCTGTACCCGCTCCATATCTGTAGTATTGAAGCCGTTCTGTTTTGAAAGAGCCTCCAGCTCCTTCTGCTGTCCGCTCAGAAGCCTGCGGAGCTCATCGAACGAATGATCCGCATTTTTCAGAAGATCGGACGTCGCTTTTGATGCGCTGTTCAGCATATCTGACATGGTTTTCACATCCCCTGCTGTCTGTTCGATCGACTTTCCGCTGTCCGTTGTAAGAACAATATCTTCCGTTTTTGAAGGAGCTGAACGATCTTTGTTCAGAAGCTCCCGCATCAGACGTTCCTTTTCTTCTCTTCGTTTATCTGACATCGTGTTTTCACTCCTGTGTAGAACTGCTTTCTTCCGCTTTCTGCTGTTTCAGTGCGTAAAGAATATCATCATCATTCGTCATGCCGTCTTTTCTGAGCATCGCTTCCAGCGTCGACATGTCAGCAGACAGGTTGATGGAGTCATTCTCTGACATTGCCGGAATCAGCCGGTCTTTCATCGCACTGTTGATATGTGCAATCGTATTCTTCAGTGCATCAACATTCTGCTCATAATTCGCATCGGTCTGCACATTCTGCATCTTCGTATACTGCTTGAGAATATCAACCAGATACGGCAGATAGTTGCTGTAAAGCTTATTCAGAAGCCCTTTCTGCTTCGGGAACGCCCGTTCAAGATCACTCAGCTGCTTCAGAAGCGCACTGGTTTCATAAAGACCATTGGAGATCGTCTCATCAGGAATGCCCTCATTCAGAGCATTGATCACTTCACGGAAAGATTCGGCATCCGTCGGCTCTGCTTTTTCTTCCTTCGCTGCCTCCTGTTTTTCCTTCGGTGCATTTCTGCGCACCGATGAAGTCACTGGTTCGGTCTTCGGTACATATTCAACATCCACCACTTCCGGCTGGACAACCGCAACATCATTCTGTTCCATCGTCAGAAGCGTATCAAACATCTGATCATATATTTCTCCGTATTCTCTGCGGAAATCCGCGACAGTCCGGAAATAATGCCCGTCACAGTCCACTTCCAGCGAATCGAGCGAAGAAAAACGCCCGTTCTTCATGGTCAGCACAATATTATGCGTTCCGCTCGCCAGCGAGATCGTCTGATCACCGCTGCGGAAACGCTTCAGAAGATATGCATTGACTCTTGCCTTCTTATCGGCTGAATGATGGGTATCATTCATGCCGTAACGGCGTACGGTTGAACGCCTTGTCGTCGCATTGTCTGCAGTATATTCATTTTCCTTTGACGCCTTCACCGCACTGAACATCAGAAAAGCAGCTATGCCAATGATCAGAAGCAGCGGAATAATACTGTCAAAAAAGCCAAACCAGAAAAACAGGATAAATAACAGCCAGAAAAAATTTGGTCCACGTCTCATTTCTCTTAATCCTCTTAATGTGCATTATAGCATTAAATGTTCCGATCCCCATCCGCAACTCAATCTGCTTTTCAGGAGATTTCCGATGATAACCTTTCCTTATTTTATTGCCTCACTGCCGCAGGAACCGTGTTCTTTCATCTGCCGCCGCTCTGGCTTCTTGTGATGTAATCAGTCACGGGTATTTCTTCTGCAAAAAAGCGCGTCCATAAAGTGACGCAGATTACCTGAAATCGTTCTGTCCCTGTATCTTTCATTCAACGCTTTCTGCCGCTCGATGAAAGGTCTCTGTGACGGAACAGGTTCCTGCGCCTCAATCATTTTCTGAATTCGTCACATGTTCTCTTTCCGGATTTCCACATTCATGCATAGAATGATTACAGAGTGATAACGGAGGAATTATGATCACAGAGCATATCAGAACATTATTCACAGTTCCTCTCTGCCTGTTTCTTTTCAGTGCAGTACTGCCGTGCGCTGCGTACGCGGAAACAGCTGAAACTGAGGAGGCGGACCACGTCGAAGAAATCTTTGAAGAAACAAACGAAGACCCTATTGAACTCCCGGAAAACAGTTCATCCGAACCGCAGGCGGAAGAAGAAAATGAGCCGGAATTCGCAGACCCGAAAGAAAACGCAGTCGCAAAAGCGGAATACTCTTCCGGCGGTCAATGGGTTACGGTCTATAAGAACAGCTTTGAAGCTGCGATAAGGGAGATTTATGATCCGAACGTTCCCCGCTACGTTCCTTATGGGAAAATCACTATTCTGAAGGATACTTCCGTGTCGCATATTGACATGGATTTTTCCAGTTCGATTGATCTTGATCTGAACGGACACCAGCTGAAGCGCAGTTCAGAAAGTAAAGATTCCATTTTCAACATTACAAAGTCCTCTGTTCTTTCCGTATCCGACTCTGCCGGAAACGGCTCCATTGTCAATGAAAATGGCCTCGTATTCCATGCGCGGGGCTTTTCTGCTTCTGATGGGCCTGCCATCACTCTGAACAGCGGTACGATTACCGGAAAATCCGCAGGAAACGGCGGGGCGGTATATACGGAGAGCAGGATTCCCGGATCTTATGCGGAACCCCCGGCGTCTCCTGCAGTGCAGATGTCCAAGGCAACAACGTTTCCGGAAATCCGAACAACGTCTTCCTTGCCGGATCCCTTTATCTCACATTCAGGGAAACACCTTTGCCTTCCGCCTCCATCGGAATCACCATCGACAATCCGCTTGATCAGTGCATGAAACGAGCGCTTACCAGCAGTCTTTCCGATCAGAATGCGGATCAGATCATCGCCTGTATAATCCATTCAGCGGAGAGCATCTGTATACAGGAAGCCAGAAAGAACTCACCGCACTGGCTGATCTGGGATGGAAAAAGGAAGGCATCGCTTTCCATGTCAAACGCCAGGGAGAAGTCACGGTTTACCGCCTGTACAATCCTGTTTCAGGTGACCACCTGTTCACCGGCAATGTACAGGAAAAAGAATCGCTTCTGCAGAACGGATGGAACGACGAGGGTATTGCATGGCGCTGTGACAAAGGCTCCGGCATAGCTGTATACCGTCTTTACAACCCGAATGCAGAAAACGGCTCACACCTTCTTACTTGCAGAAGCGATGAACGGGACAGTCTTGCTTCGCTTGGCTGGATTTATGAAGGAATCGCATTCTTCACCCTGCAGTAATTTCTGTCTGCCCGGATCACAGCACATCTTTCATCTCTGCATCAAATACGGTTCACTTCGTTCAGAACCGTTTTTTTCGGTTCATATGCCGCACTCCTGTTTCCGCGTTTGGTCAGTCAGGCACATGCATTTCCGGAATCAAAAAAGTGCATTGCCCGCAAAGGACACTGCACTGGATTGACTCTGCTTTCTTCTGTTTATTCTGCAGCGGCTTCTTCCGCTTCCTCCTCACCGCTGCCAAGCATCCACATCTGCCGGTAGCTCAGGAACGGAATGTCATCAGAATTGAGCCGTGCCTGATTGCGCTGGCGGTGAATGTCTCCGTCATGAATGGAGGAACGGATATTCTTGTTTACCATGTACTGCACATAAACAAGCTTTTTGAGCAGAAACCAGCGAACAACATAATAGGCAATTACCGGCGCACGGTCTTCCAGATCTGCCAGTTCTTCAGCAGCCCGCCGCTTCAGGTCTTCGCTCGCTTCTATCGCCTTCTCCTTCAGCTCCTCATAATTCCGGAAATACGCACGGTCGAGTCTTCGCTGAATCATTCCTGCTTTATCTTTCTTCATCCGCTCCCAGGTGGAGACGATCACTTCCGGATCTTCTGTGCATACTTCTACGATTTCATTACGGGAATCATAAAAGTCACTGCCCACTTCACTCATACAGTAATAACATCCCCGTGCGAACAGATATCCGCCTGGTTCATACGGAACAACCAGTATTGCCCGGTCACCGTTCTCATCGGAATCATATACGACATACGGATAGACAACCGGATTTCCTGCAAGTTTGCTGATATCACGGTAATGAATGATCCGGTTGCTGATATTGTCAAGCTTTACCGGTCCCTTCAGGGACGCGACAATCCTCGTATCCGGATTTTTACTGCTGATCGTCTGAAACGCAGATCGAAGTGTTTCGTCAAGTTCGGGTTCTCCTTCGAGAAATTCCCGCAGTGTTCCATTGAATGCACAATCCTTTCCTGCATTCATTTTTCTGAGACTTTCGTATACTGCCATAGCGCCTCCGTTAATGCATGTTTTTCTTATTATATTCATAAACGAATTTCGGTTCAATGTACAAAAAGATCAATTTTTTTCATCTTTTTTACACATGCAGTCATGTTGAGAAAATGACAGCGGTTACATTTTCTGCCAATCACCGCCGGACTCAGATAACTGCCGGAAAGTACTGCAACTGCGGAAACAGGTTTCACTCACCGCTTCACATACCGGAAACAAAGCCGTTTTCACATTGAATCCGCATTCACCGGAATCTCCGTCTGTTCAGATACAGCAGTGCTGTGAACTGGCTCTCCCGGCT
>JAFYGX010000200.1 GCA_017543025.1 Solobacterium sp. | reverse complement strand
ATGAGATATCCTTTTTCTTCTACATGAAAGTACCGCAGGACTTTTCGCCCGTATCCGGAAGTCATACGGAAGATGGGGTCCGGGAATACCTGCGCTGGGTGGATCCGGAAGAGCCGGTAAAACTGTATCCGGAGTTTTTCCGCAGGGAACTGAACCGGAACCGGAAAGGCGTCAGACATATTGTTACACAGGAAGGAATGAAGACTTATGGATCGTAAACTGTTTGGCTCCGCGATGGTACGTTTTTTCAGCGGAGTGGTGCTGATGGGAGTGGTGCTGTTCTGCAGTGCCGGCACCCTGCACTGGCCGCAGGCGTGGCTGCTGATGGGAATCCTGTTTGTGCCGATGTTCATTGCAGGTCTTGTGATGATGCGGAAAGCCCCGGAGCTTCTGAAGAAACGGCTGAACGCGAAGGAAGAGCAGACGGAACAGAAGCAGGTAATCCTGTGGAGCGGACTCATGTTTCTTTCATCATTCATTACGGCCGGACTGAATTACCGGTTTCAGTGGCTGGTGCTGCCGGAATCATGGTCTTATATCGCCGCTATTGTCTTTCTGCTTGGGTATGCAATGTATGCCGAGGTGCTGCGGGAAAATGAATATCTTTCCCGGACGATTGAAGTACAGGAGAATCAGAAGGTGATCGATACCGGTCTTTATGGAATCGTCCGGCATCCGATGTATCTCAGTACGCTGATCCTCTTTCTGTCCATGCCCATTGTGCTCGGCAGTCCGTGGTCGTTTCTGATTTCGCTGCTGTATCTGCCGATTATCGCAAAGCGGATCGCCAATGAAGAAGAAGTTCTGACACAGGGGCTGGCAGGATATGAAGACTACCGGAAGCGGGTCCGGTACAAAGTGATTCCGTTTATCTGGTGAAAGGAAAGCAGGATGCGTCTGAACATACATAACTGCAGGGTGAACTTCGGTCCGGATGAGATGGCGTATGCCTCATTCGGGCATGGCGAAAATGAACTGATTATACTGCCGGGATTATCCGACGGGCTGACGACGACAGAGGGAAAAGCGCTGCCGCTGTCATGGATGTACCGGGAATTTTCCGATTCCTTTACCGTTTCTGTATTCAGCCGCAGAGCTAACCTTCCCGATCACTTTACCATTGCGGAAATGGCGGAAGATCAGGCGGCTGTGATCAGGATGATCGGGAAACGGAGCGTGTCGGTTCTCGGCGTATCCCAGGGCGGAATGATTGCACTGATGCTTGCCGCAGATCATCCGGAACTGGTGGAGAAGCTGGTTATTGCGGTGAGTGCACCATGTGTAAATCCGCTGATTCAGGCGAATCTGCAGCGATGGATCGGATATGCGGAAGCAGGTGATCATAAGCAGCTGATGATCGATTCGGCTGAACATATGTATTCCGAATCCAGACTGCGGAACATCCGACTGATGTACCCTTTGCTTGGGCGGATCGGAAAACCGGAAAACTATCGCCGGTTTCTGGCCAATGCACATGCGATTCTGAACTTTAACGGAAGGGAAAAGGCGAAGAAGATCACCTGTCCGGTACTGATCATCGGCGGAGAATCTGATCGGACTGTCGGCTTTGAGGGTTCAGAGGAACTTCACCGGCTGATACCCCGGAGTCAGCTGTACTGCTGCAGAGGTCTCGGACATGCGGCGTATGAAGAAGAAAGAACATTTAATCAGCGGGTAATCCGCTTTCTGAAGGAGGATCATTGATGGAAACTGAACGACTGAACCTGCGCAGATGGGAGGAAACGGATGCAGAACAGCTGTATTGCTGGGCATGTGACCCCGATGTGGGGCCGATTGCCGGCTGGCCGCCGCATCAAAGCGCTGAGGAAAGCAGAAATGTCATCCGAAATGTTCTGAACGGGCCGGAAGCGTATGCGGTATGTCTCAGGCCGGAAGGAACTGTGATCGGCGCCGTGGAACTGAAGCTGCGCGGTCATACGGATTTTTCAGACCGGGAAGACGAGTGCGAGATCGGCTACTGGATCGCCAAACCGTACTGGGGGCAGGGATATATGACAGAGGCGGCGGAGGCGATTCTCCGCCATGCGTTTGAAACACTCGGAATGAGGAAGGTATGGGCCGGTTATTATGACGGAAACGACAGGTCCCGGCGGGTACAGGAAAAGTGCGGATTCAATTACCAGTGGACCACGAAAGACGTTGAGGTTCCTCTGATGCATGAAACCCGCATCGGTCATGTCAATGCATTGACAAGGGCGGAATGGCTGCGAAACCATGCGGGTATGGATGAAGTGAAACAGCGCTATGATGCGTGGAAATTCCGCTGTTCTGCATATGACATGGCGCTTTCGATCATCCTGGTTGACCGCATGACCGTTGCCCCGGAATCCGGTGCGGATTACCGCGACAGCCGCCAGGCATATCTTGAAGGAGAGGCGTTTTCGATCCGCACGGATCCGAAGATTCTTCCTGTACTCGAAGTGCTCTCGTCTCAGGACAATGCGGATGCGGATCTCAGAAAAGAAGCGAAACTGTACCGGCGGGATCTGGAAAAGCTGCTGGTGATTCCGAAGGAGCAGTATGTTGAATTTCAGAAGGATGCCAATGCGTCATATACTGCCTGGCTGAAGGCAAAGAATGAAAGCAATTATTCCCTCTTTGAGCCGCATCTGAAGAAAATGATCCGATGGAAAACGGAATTCTGTGCCTGCCGCGGCAGGAGTGATTCTGCTTATGATCAGCTGCTGGATGATAATGAAACCGGCATGAACATGGCGGGGTATGACCGGTTCTTTGCGAGGGTAAAAGAACGGGTTCTGCCGCTGATCCGAAAGGTGACGGAAGCCGGACAGATCGACTCGTCCGTTCTGTTTCAGAAATACCCGGTGCATACGCAGAAGAAATGGGTGGAGGAAGTGCTGCTGAAGGTGCTTGGATTCGACCCTTCCTGGGGGTATCAGAATGAAACGGAACATCCGTTTACCAGCTCGATCTGTCAGAATGACTGCCGTACAACAACGAAATATCTGGAAGATAATCCGATGAGCGCGGTGTTTTCTACCATTCATGAAACCGGACATGCATGGTATGAACACAATACGGACCCGCGCTATGAGGGCGGAATTCTCGCGAACGGGATGTCGAACGGCATGCACGAATCACAATCCAGATTCTGCGAAAACTATCTTGGCCGGTCCGCTTCGTTCTGGACTTACCTGTACCCTGTGCTGCAGGAGGTATTTCCCGGGCAATTAAAGAACTGTTCCCTGAATGAATTTGTAAGGGCAGTCAATGTATCCGTACCGTCGCCGGTTCGCACAGAAGCGGATGAACTGACCTATCCGGTTCATATCCTGATCCGCTATGAGCTGGAAAAGGGGCTATTCAGCGGAGCGCTTTCGACCGAAGGGCTGAATCGGGTATGGAATGAAAAATACCGGGAATATCTCGGAATCGATATCAGGAATGATGCAGAGGGGATCCTGCAGGATGTGCACTGGTCCGACGGCTCCTTCGGCTATTTTCCGACCTATGCGCTGGGCAGTGCCTATGCCGCACAGTTCTATCAGGCGATGAAGCAGGATATGGATGTGGACAGGGCACTTGCGGAAGGCCGCTATACGGACTGTATGAACTGGCTGAAAGAACATGTTCAGAAATACGGCGCAAGATATGATGCGAATGAAATCATACGGATGGCGACCGGAAAGGAATTTGATCCGGAACTCTACTTCGATTATCTGGAAGAAAAATATACCGCGCTTTATCAGCTGTAAAATGCATGAAAAAACGGAAGAATGTGCAGGAGGTTCTTCCGTTTGCATATTTCTGCCTATTCCACATTGAGCAGGTTTGTGCCCTTGCCGTAAAGAGATTCCCAGTCAGCTGTGAAATCGGATACCGCTCCGCTGATACTGCGGTTGGCGTAGGTTGCTTTCAGCAGGGAGAGAGGAACGGTCAGTGAACCTGCACCGCAGGCGATGCATTCCCGTACCTGTCCGACACTGTGGAAGCTGGCACCGAGAATCATGCCGGGATAATCGTCAATCGCAATCCGTTCTTCCGCTTTGCGGATCAGCTCATTCGCATCGCCGCCCAGTGTCACAACCCGGTTGTAATAGACGGCGATATATTCTGCCCCGGCATGCATTGCCATATAGGCCTGCATCAGGTCATATACCGCAGTCGCAGTCACATGGTGCCCGTTTTCCCTGAGAATGCGGATCGTCCGGAGGCCTTCCAGTGTGACGGGAACCTTGATGTAAACATCTTCATCAACTTCCCGGAACAGCCGTTCTGCTTCCTTCAGCTGTGTTTCGCTGTCTTCCGCGACGACCTGGATATGGAGCGTGCGGTCTCTTCCGATGATACTGCGCATCTTCCGTACATGCGGAAAGAATTTTTCAGGGGCGCTCTTTTTTATGATGGAAGGGTTGCAGGTAACGCCGTCAATGGGAAAGAAATGAACTGCTTCTTCGATCTCGCTGAGATCTGCTGTATCGATCAGTAATTTCATGTATTTCACCTCTATATGACATTGTACAACCCTTTTTCTGCGGCAATCCTGCGAAATCGTTCCATATCGGCACTGCTGAACCGTTTTCGCTCACCGGGTTCATAGACGGTTCCCATCAGAGAATACTTTGCCGGGGCAAGCTCGTTGTAATTCAGAAGCTCATATGTGACATGCGGATTATGGCCGGCAAGAAATCCGGCAATTGCGGCAATGTTTTCTTCGGTGGCGGTATAGCCGGGAATCAGCGGCGTCCGTACAGTTACAGGGATCTCTGCATGTTCGAGGATCCAGATCAGGTTTTCTCTGATCAGCTGATTGGAAACGCCGGTAAAGGAACGATGAAGAGAATCGCTGTAACATTTGAAGTCCGCAAACAGTTCACTGAGTCCGGAGACTGCTGCCTGAAGTGCAGCTGGCGGAACATACAGTGCGCTTTCCGCTGCGGTTGAAATACCGAGGCTCCGGCATTGGTTCAGACATTCTATCAGAAAGTCCTTCTGCAGAAGCGGTTCGCCGCCGGAGAAGGTGACGCCGCCGCCATAACGGAAGAATACTTCATCTCTGCGGATTTCCTGAATCAGCTCTTCGACGGTATACCACTGGCTGTCATAGCGGATCGCACCCGCAGGACACGCCTGAATCAGATTGTCAAATGAGCCGCAGAAGCTCAGGTTCAGGATTGGCGAACCATCTCTGAAATCCATCTGCTGTGTAACTGCGGCCTTAGCACAGGAACCGCAGTGAATGCAGGAATTGCCGAGCCAGAGAATCCGGCGGTCAGATGAGAGTCCTTCCGGATTCTGACACCAGCGGCACCGCATTCCGCAGCCTTTGAAAAATACCGTTGTCCGGATGCCGGAACCATCGTGTACGGCAAATCGTCTGGTATCAAATACAAGTGCTTTCTCTGCGTTCATACTCTTTTTAAAGTGTACTTCAGAGGTTCATTTTCTGTAAACAGAAGCGTACTCTTCTGACCTGCATAATCCGGTTTTATGCTTTTTTCAGAACCGAAAAACCGGTACCATAGTGAGTATGAAACAGAGGTGCTGCTTATGAAGATATATGATGTGCTGAACGAAGGGAACGTGACCTTTTCAATGGAAGTATTTCCTCCGAAAAAGGCTTCTGCATTTGAACAGGTAAAGAAGACTGCAGAAACAATCGCAACGCTGCGGCCGGATTTTATCAGCGTGACATACGGTGCCGGCGGAACCACGATCGGTGCTACCTCCGAGCTTGCACGCGCACTGCAGACGGAAACCGGCGTCTGCGTCCTGCCGCATCTGACCTGTGTGACGGCAGACAGAGCGACAGTGGATCAGCTGATTGCCTTCTATGAAGCACATGGAATCGAAAATATTCTTGCGCTGCGCGGTGATCTTCCGGAAGGCGGTCGTCTCAGCGAGGATTTCTGTCATGCGGATGATCTGATCCGCTATATCAAGGCAAAGACGGATCTCTGTATCGGAGGCGCCTGTTATCCGGAAGGCCATCCGGAAAGCAGAAACAAGATTGAAGACATGCGTTATCTGAAACAGAAGGTAGATGCAGGATGCGACTTTCTGACGACCCAGATGTTTTTTGACAACGATATTTTCTACAACTTCCTCTATCGTGCCCGGGATGCCGGAATCCGGGTTCCGATCATCGCCGGAATCATGCCGATTACGGATCCGAGAATGCTGAAGCGCAGTATTCAGCTTTCTGCCACAAATGTGCCGGAACGGTTCCGGGCGATTGTCGATCATTATGGCGATCATCCGGATGCGATGAAGCAGGCCGGAATCATCTATGCGTCCCAGCAGATCGTTGATCTGATTGCCAACGGCGTGAAGCATATCCATCTGTATACCATGAACAAACCGGATGTTGCGGCCGGGATCATGCGGAATATTACGGAGCTTCTGAAATGATCGAAGTGCCCCGCAGTGAAATCTTCCGTTATCTCGGGCAGAAACAGACGGAAGAATCACAGGCGGAACTGGGTGTTTTGATTGAGGACTCCCTGGCACAGCTGAAGCGTGAAGCACAGCCCCGCAGTATTACGCAGGCAGTTCCGCTGCAGATTGACGGTGAAACAATTCAGATCTGCGATACAGCAATCCATAGCCAATCGCTTCTGAGAAATCTTAGGGGGTGCTCACAGGTTATCCTGATGGCCTGCACGCTTGGACGTGGTGCGGACCGGCTGATCGCAAGAGCACAGCTTCGCTCTGTTCTGCTTGCGGCGGTTATGAATGCCTGTGCCAATGCGATGATTGAAGCATATTGCGATGAAGTGAATCAGCAGGCAGCAGAGCAGATGAAACAGAACGGTCTGTACTGCCGTCCGCGCTATTCGCCAGGGTATGGAGATCTTCCGCTGACGTTTCAGAGAGACTTCTTTTCGCTTCTTCCGGTCACCCGGTCGATCGGAGTAGTTCTCAACGACAGCCTTCTGATGGTGCCGGAGAAATCGGTAACTGCGCTGATCGGGGTCAGTGAGGCCGATTCCGGCTGCAGTAAAGGCGGATGCGAAACATGTGCGGTTCATAACTCCTGCGCATACAGCAGGACGGAGAGACAGAAATGAAAAAAATAAATGAACGGATCAGAACAGAACGGATCATCTTTGACGGCGGATCCGGAACCCTTCTTCAGAAAATGGGGCTGAAGGGCGGAGAACTGCCGGAGCGGTGGAATCTGATACATCCGGAGCGGGTAATGGAGCTGTATTCCGGTTATCTGGATGCCGGTGCGGATATCATTAATGCGAATACGTTCGGGGCAAACCGCCTTCACTATCCGAATGATCTGAACGAAGTGATTACAGCAGGCATTCAGCTGGCAAAAGAGGCAAGAGAGAGGTGCGGGCGGCCGGATGCCTGTATCGCGCTTGATATCGGACCGACCGGAAAACTGCTGGAGCCGATCGGAGATCTTGCCTTTGAAGAAGCGGTCGCAATCTTCAGTGAAACGGTCCGCTGCGGCAGAGATGCCGGGGCAGATCTGGTTCTGATTGAAACAATGTCTGACAGCTACGAAGCCAAGGCGGCTCTGCTTGCGGCGAAGGAAACATGTGATCTTCCGGTTTTTATTACCTGCACCTTTGACAGGGAGGCAAAACTGCTTACCGGCGGAACCGTCCGGTCGCTGGTTCCGATGCTGGAAGGACTTGGCGCAGATGCCCTTGGCATCAACTGTTCCCTTGGCCCAAGGGAAATGATTCCTCTGGTGCGCCAGCTTGTCGATATCGCCTCGATTCCGGTCATTGTCAATCCGAATGCAGGGCTTCCGAAAACAAGACACGGTATGACGGTCTATGAGATTCTGCCGGAGGAGTTTGCGGAAGTGATGAAGGAAATCGCTTCACTTGGCGTGCAGGGGATCGGCGGATGCTGCGGGACAACACCTGCACATATCAGAGCGATGATTGAAGCGGTAAAAGAGGTTCCGTTTCAGCCGCCTGTCAGGAAAGAACGATTATATGTGACATCCTGGTCCGCGTGCTGTGAGATCGGTGCCGGGACGAAAATTGTCGGAGAACGGATTAATCCGACCGGAAAGAAACGGTTTCAGCAGGCTCTGCGGGAACATGACATCGATTATATTCTGAATCAGGCAATTGAGCAGGAAGAAGCCGGTGCCGATATTCTGGATGTGAATGTCGGGCTTCCTGATATCAATGAAGAACAGCTGATGACGGAAGTGATTCAGAAACTGCAGGGAATAACGGCTCTGCCGCTGCAGATCGATACACCGGATGCGAAGGTGCTGGAACATGCACTTCGGATTTATAACGGGAAGCCGCTGATCAATTCAGTCAACGGGAAGCAGGAGTCGATGGACACGGTTCTTCCGCTGGCAAAAAAGTACGGTGCAGCAGTAACGGCGCTGTGCCTGGATGAAAATGGAATTCCCGGGACTGCAGAAGGGCGGATTGCCATTGCGGAACGGATTCTTGCGAGAGCGGAATCGTACGGAATCAGCCGGAGTGAGATTCTGATCGACGGTCTGGTGATGACCGTCTCTGCCAATCCGGACGCAGCAGAAGTCACACTGAAAACCGTGAAGAAAGCGACGGAGGATCTGCACTGCCGGACGATACTCGGCGTTTCGAATGTGTCATTCGGTCTTCCGCAGCGCTGTCTGCTGAACAGTGCATTCCTTGCGATGGCAATGCAGAACGGACTGTCGTGTGCCATCATCAATCCGAACAATGCGGCGATGCTTGCGGCTCTTCGGGCAGGAAATGCATTGCTGTGCCAGGATGAAAACTTCGCGGACTATATCGCAGAATATGCCGGAACGGAAGAGGTGAAAACCGCTCCCGGAAGGTCAGCGAAACCGGATTCTGCTTCCGCCGTCAGTGAAGCGGAGGACCTGCATTTCACGGTAGTCAGAGGACTGACCTCGCAGAGTGAGGCACTTACTTCAGAACTGCTTCGCCATTGTGAGAACCCGCTGGAAGAAATCGTAAATGCATATCTGATACCGGCGCTGGATGAAGTCGGAAAGGGATTTGAAGAAGGACGGATTTATCTGCCTCAGCTGCTGATGAGCGCAGATGCGGCGAAGGCCTCGTTTGCCGTGATCAGGGATGCGATGAAGGAAAAGCCGCAGGAACGCAAAGGACGCGTGATTCTTGCGACCGTAAAGGGAGATATTCATGATATCGGAAAGAATATCGTGAAAGTCATGCTGGAAAACTATGGCTATGAGGTGATTGATCTCGGAAAGGATGTGGAACCGGAGCGGATCGCGGAAACAGCAGCGAAGGAACACATCCGGCTCGTCGGACTTTCTGCCCTGATGACAACGACGGTCGTTTCCATGGAAGAGACGATCCGGCTTCTGAGAACTGCCTCACCTGAGACAAAAGTCGTGGTCGGAGGAGCGGTTCTGAACCAGGAATATGCGGACAGAATCGGAGCGGACGCCTATGCGAAAGATGCAATGGCAACGGTTCGCTATGCAGACAGCGTATTCGCTGCCGAATCTCAGAATCACTCGGAATAAACAGTAAAAAATGCGATGCAGAGGCACTTGCCGGCATCGCATTTTATGTGGGTTCAGAGAACGAAGTCATCACTGACTGCAGGATTCAGCTTCCAGATCCGGATCGATACATCACCGTCCACCGTCCAGGAATGCTCAGACTGCAGAGGGAAGACACGGGATGTGAATACTGCATCCCCGTCGTTGACAAAGATCTCAACCGAACTGCGGTCAATGTAAATCCGCATGTGTGCAAGGTTGTGGTTCAGATTCCGCTTGCGGACTTCTCCGAGTTCGATGTTGAAGCGATTCGTCATGCCGCTGCGGTCGACACTCAGTACTTTGGTTTCATAGCGGAAGGAAATCCGGATGCCTCCGGTGCCGTCTTCTTTTGTGAAAAGGCCAAGCGTCATATCTTCTCCGCGGTTGATCAGTTCCATCTCACACAGTTCAGGAAGAACCTGCGTCTTCATATCCGCTTCACCGCTTCTCAGCCTGCGCAGTCCTTCGAGCGGCCGCTGAATCAGCCGGCGGTGACGGACGGTCAGTTCTCTTGGCAGTGTCAGACAGCCGGACCAGTTTTCTTCATCGGTCGGGTAGGACACATCAGGAAGCCCCATCCAGGCAACGAGGATCGCTTTGTCATCCTGCGTCAGGGCAGAAGGGTCACGCAGATTCCGCTGTCCGATATTGGACGCGCATCCTGCAGCGTAGGAATCAAACCCGAAATCCAGCACATGAAACTGTCCGTCCGGCGTAAAGGTCAGTGTATTCCAGTCCATGACGCCGATCAGATAGCCATTGTGGTTCTGATCGTTTCCTCTTCCCGGAATGCGGATATGCTGAGGACAGAACAGAAGGACATCCCTGCCGCTGATCCGTTCGAGCGAAGGACATTCCCACATGTCGCCGAAGAATTCGAATCCCGGCACTTTCAGTTCGCCGAGAAATTCCCAGTTCCGGTTGAATTCCCGGGAGCGGTAGAAGATCACGCGGCCGTGTCTGTCTTTTGTCTGCGCTCCCAGCATGATGTAATACCAGCCGTCTTCTTCCCGGAAGAAGATTTTCGGATCTCTCTGGTGCTCGGTATAATCCGGGTGGGCAGCGAACAGCGGTCTGGAATATTTGTGACAGGTGCCGTCATCCCGCATGTTTACAATGCAGGTGTAGGAAGTGCGTTTCCAGTTTTCATCACGGTGGTTGCCGGTATAGTACAGATAGATTGATCTGTCCTGAACCAGCGCGGAGCCGGAGTAGGCGCCCCTGTTGTCATAAATGGTATCCGGCCGGATTGCGATCCCTCTGTTGTGCCAGAAAACAAGGTCTTCTGAAACCGTGTGATACCAGTATTTGAGGCCGTGCACCGCACCCCATGGGCACCATTGATAAAACAGATGCCATTGTCCGTTATGGTAGATATATCCGTTTGGATCATTGATGAGACCTGTAACCCCCTGTACATGAAGACGCTGACGGTAAGGGGAGTTCTTTGCGGATTCATGGAGTTCCGTGAGTTCAGACGCATCCGTTAAAACACGGTAGCGTTCTTCCCGTGACCATTCTTTCATTGTGTGTTTCTCCTGTTTTTCTTTCATTATATAAGCGAAAACATTTCATTTGAACAGATTCCGGCGCAGATTGGCGCGGAATTGCCTGTTTTCATTGCATTCAACCGCAGAACTCTCTATGATAAGGAAGCTTGATAGGAGTCAGGAGGACAGTATGAACAGAACAATTCTTTATAAATCCCGCAAGGATATCATCAGCCGTGTGGCCGAAAAAACCGGCATGACAAAAAAGCTTGCGGAGGAAGCGGTAAACGAAGTGTTTTCCGAGATCGCTGAGACGCTGGAAGACGGCGGAGAAATGTCAATCAGCGGGTTCGGAAAATTCGAGGTGAAGACCCGTGCGGCTAGAACCGGAATCAACCCTGCAACAAAGCAGAAGATTGAGATTCCCGCTTCAAAGGCAGTCGCATTCCGTCCGGCAAAAGCGCTCAAGGATGCAGTGAAATAATTGCCTGAAGGTTCAGTGTCATCATTACCCATATCAGTTACGCAGTGATGTGGGTTTTTTATTCGGGCTCAGGAGTGATCAAAGGAAGCGGCAGCAGCGGTGTCTGTGCCGGCAGAGGACAGATCACAGAAACGCAGTTTCTGAGGATGACCGAAACTGATAAATCGGATGCGATTCGAGGACTTCTTCATCTATAATAGGAACATGATACGGTGCAAAAACGACGTGAACCTGCTTTGAGGAACGGTTCCTTCGAAGCGATTCGCGCATCGTTTGCGACGGCAGAAAAAGTGGTGATATGAAAGAAAATCAGAACAGGAATATCAAACGTGGAAGCAGCGCAGATACCGGAAGGAAAGCATATGACGGATATCTGCATGCATGTTGGATTCATACGCGAATCAGGTCAAATGAATCTGTAACCGGTTATTTTATTCTGCCGGAATGCAAGTGCAGCAACTGCGGTTATGTAGTAGGTTTTGAACGTCCGAAATGCCCTCATTGCAAGGCAATCATGGACGAAGGCTCAAAATAGCATTAATCAGAGTACACGGCGGATTCGCTGCTGTCCTGTATGTTTACGGTGTTGAACTCCTGCAGGAAGCAGATTGCCGCCCGCAACAGAGGGAGTTTTTTTATGACGATCAAAGATCTGAAAGTCGGAGAATCTGCCCGTATTCTTAAAATCGGCGGGACCGGAGCTCTGCGGCAGCATTTTCTTGATATGGGAGTGATTCCCGGCGCACAGCTGACGCTGGTGCGGCTTGCCCCGATGGGAGATCCGATGGAAATCCGGATTCACGGGTATGAGCTTACCCTCCGTCTGGATGATGCAGGGAAGATTGAAATTGAGAAAATCGATTCCGTTCATCCTGCAGAAAAAACGGATATACGGACTGAAAAGCGATCCGGAATTGCTCATCCCGGGTTAGGCGAAGAGGGAAAGTTTCATCCGAAAGGAAGCGGAAATCCGCTGCCGGAGAATACGGTACTGACGTTTGCGCTGGTAGGCAATCAGAACAGCGGAAAAACAACGCTGTTCAATCAGCTGACCGGTTCTTCCCAGCATGTGGGCAATTTTCCGGGCGTCACTGTTGACCGCAAGGACGGAGTGATCCGCGGGTATCCGAATACCCTGATCACCGATCTTCCGGGGATTTATTCCATGTCGCCGTATTCCAGCGAAGAGCTTGTCAGCCGGGATTTTGTGCTGAACGAAAAACCGAAGGCAATTATCAATATCGTAGATGCGACCAATATCGAGCGGAATCTGTATCTGACCATGCAGCTGATGGAGATGGGGGTTCCGATGGTCATTGCGCTCAATATGATGGATGAGTTGCGCGGCAACGGAGGGACGGTTGATATCAACCGGATGGAACAGATGCTCGGGGTTCCGGTTGTGCCGATCTCTGCCGCGAAGAACGAAGGAATTGATGAACTCGTCCGGCATGCGGTCCATGTCGCAAAATATCAGGAAGAACCGATGCGGCAGGATTTCTGCGATATAAACGATCACGGCGGTGCGGTGCACCGGTGCATTCATGCGGTAATTCATCTGATTGAAGATCACGCAGACAGAGCCGGAATTCCCGTACGCTTTGCGGCAGGCAAAGTGATTGAAGGAGACCCGCTGATCCTGGAACAGCTGAAGCTTGATCAGAATGAAAAAGAGATGATTGCGCATATTACCGCCCAGATGGAGAAGGAACGCGAGCTGGACTGCAATGCCGCAATTGCGGATATGCGGTTTTCCTTCATTGAAAAGGTGTGCGGGGAATGTGTGGTCAGACCGCATGAAAGCAGGGAACATATCCGATCGCAGAAGCTCGACCGCATCCTGATGGGGAAATATACGGCAATCCCGCTGTTTATTGTGGTGATGGGTACAGTGTTCTTTCTGACCTTCAATGTGATCGGACTGTTTCTGCAGGGACTTCTTGAGCAGGGAATCGGAGCACTGGCGCAGATGACGGACAGAGCGCTGACGGCGGCGAATATCAATGATGTGATCCATGGTCTGATCATGGACGGCATCTTTGAAGGCGTTGGCAGTGTTCTCAGTTTTCTGCCGATCATTGTCACGATGTTCTTTTTCCTGTCTATTCTGGAAGACAGCGGATATATCGCACGGGTTGCCTTTTTCATGGACAAACTGCTGCGGAAGATCGGTCTTTCCGGCCGCAGTATTGTTCCGATGCTGATTGGATTCGGCTGTACGGTGCCGGCAGTCATGTCCACCCGTACATTGCCGAGTGAACGCGACCGGAAGATGACGATTCTGCTGATGCCTTTTATGAGCTGTACGGCAAAACTGCCGATCTATACCTTCTTTGTGTCTGCGTTTTTCGAAGAACAGGGCTGGATCATTATCACCCTGCTGTATCTTCTCGGCATTCTGTATGCGATTCTTGCGGCGTTTCTCTATAAGAAGACACTGTTTACAGGCGAAGCGGTTCCGTTTGTCATGGAGCTTCCGAACTATCGGCTGCCCAGTCCTGCAAATGTGTTTCAGCTGCTGAAAGAGAAGGCAAAGGACTTTCTGCAGCGCGCATTCTCTGTCATTCTGATCGCATCGATTGTCGTATGGTTTCTGAAATCCTTCAATCTGCATTTCAATCTGGTCACCGATCAGAAAGACAGTATTCTTGCAATGCTGTCCGGCGTCCTGGTACCGCTGTTCCAGCCGATCGGACTGGGCGACTGGCGGATCTGCACCTCTCTGATTTCCGGTTTCATGGCAAAGGAAAGCGTTGTCTCCGTACTGAAAGTGCTGTATCCGGGCAGTACGGGTGTCAGCTCACAGCTGAGTGTGCTGACCGTAATCTGTCTGCTGGTCTTCTCTCTGCTTTATACGCCCTGTGTGGCAGCAGTCGCATCGATCCGGCAGGAACTCGGGGGCAAATGGGCAGTGCTGGTCGTTCTCTGGCAGTGCATAATTGCATGGTTTGCGGCATTCATTGTTCATATCATCGGTCTCTTGCTGGGATTTGCCTGATTGCGGCAGGAAACTCACGAAGAATGGAAGAAACAGAGGGAAGCCTCTGTTTTTCAGCTGAATTCAGCGGTTATGGAATTTTGTATATGAATCAGCCTGATTTTGTTTTGAAAATGACCGTTTTCCTTTTACAATACTGATGTGTACAGGGACGCACAGTTTCTTTCCTGTGTGTCCGGCGAAGAAAAGGAGTAATTCGTATATGAAAGAAAGCACAAATATTCTGCTGACTTCTCTTTCCAATCAGGGAGACCGTAAGACTCACAGATATTTTTATTTTGCGGGCAGCGGTAATATGAAATATTGCGACGGCCTGAGTGTCGGAGAAGCAGGAGCGAAGTATATCCTGAATGAAGTGGATATTGATGAGATTATTGTGCTCGGCTCCGGAAGGACGTATGACAAAGGCGAAGAGATGCAGACCATCGAGCTGAAAGAGTGGAGTGCATATACTTCGATCGATGCGAAGGAGCTCTCGGAATACAGCTTTTTCCAGTACCGTCTTGCCCAGTTCCTGGATGGGATTGATATGGAGGCAATTGATGTTCTGCAGAGCATTGATCCGGCGAGAGCGGAAGAGCTGAAGGATCTTTATCAGAAATTCTGCGGGTCCATATTCAATGAGCCGGGATACCGGCCGGACCGCGTATTTCATATGCTGTCGCAGGACGACAGGCTTGCGAAAGAATTCATCCATCAGATGGAGGGACTGACCACGGAAGAGATACTGTGGCTCAAATGCTATGTCTATACTACATTTACGCCGCAGATGAAGCTGAATGCCCGGGATGACAACCAGGATATCCGGATCTGTTTTATTCCGACCTCCCGCGACAAGACAGATAATTCCGGATATGCGGAAAATGTGGAGCAGATCATCAAGGTGCTGCACGACATCGATGCGAAGCAGGTGAATCTCTATATTGATATGCAGGGGCTGGCCACAACCGAAGGCTATACGATTCTTGCGATTCTGACGATGCTGAGCGGGGATGCTCACAACCGGCTGAACATTCAGGAGATTATTACAACTCATTACTATCCGGACAGACTCGCAAGTCCGATCGATAACAGGGAAATGGATCGTTATGAGATCAATATGCTGGTATCCGGAATGGATGCGTTTATCCGGTATGGGAAGGTGGATGAAATCGAAGAATACTGGAAATCCAGAAATATTGAAAACAAGCATATCGATACGCTTCTGTATGCGATGCGGACTGTTGATGAAGGTATCTCGCTCTGCAGCGTTCCGATCATTGAGAAGGGTATCCGTTTCCTGAAATATGTATTCCTGAATACGCCGAAGGAAGAACTTCCTGAGTTTGAAAGCAACATTTTCCGGATTCTTGAGAATACGATCCGAAATGATTACGGATCACTTCTGGAAGGAGAAAGGGTGGAAACCTATTCGCTGCTGACATGGGCGATGCGAAAAAAATTCTATCAGCAGTCTCTGACAATCATTGAATCACGGATCCCGCAGGAATTTGTGGACAAGGGTATCTTCTATTATGCGGACAGCGAGGATTCCAAGGCGGAGTTCCTTGAGGAGATCAACCGCCTGTACTGGGAGTGCGCTCCGAAAGACCGGTGGGGATTCGATGACATGTCGCATTACTTTATCAAGTATTACGGAAGAAGCACCATGAAGCGCAATCCGGCCTCGAAGGACCGTATGATGGACTATACAAAATACCGGATGAGCTCGCTGGACGGGAAAACGGAACAGCTGTCGCAGGCTTATTCGGTCCTGAAAGATAACCGCCCGATGCTTGAGAGAATGCTGTATGTCTACTATCGGATCGGAGAGGTTCGCAACCATATCAATCATGCCGATGCGGAAGGTATGGATCCTTCTGCTGCGGATGTAATCACAGAGAACAAAATGCTGGAAGAACTGCTGGAAAGCATGGGGCAGTTTATCAGTACTTACCGGACAGTTCTTGATTATCTTGAGGAGCATAAGCCGGAAAATCTGAACGTGTTCCATATTACGAAGGAAGAACTGAAGGAATATACGAGTGCACACAAGATTTACCCGAACGATAACCGCCGTCCAAAATACTCCCGTGATCGCCGCAGAAATGACAGGGATAAAGAGAGCGAACACGATCGGGACGATGATAAAGAGAAAGAACTGCTTAAGGATACAGACGAAGGAAAGAAACCGGAAGCAGCGGCAGGTGTGATCCCTTCGGCTGAAACACCTGCAGAAGCGCCTGCAGAAGCGCCGGGAAAGCAGGGGGAATCTGATACAAAGACGACCTCTGAAGAAAAACCGAAGGCGGTTTCTTCGGAACACCGGACCCCTTACCGGTCATCGTATGGAACCTGCAGAAATAATGACAGCAGCAGATACGGAAGGAAGGAATACGATTCAGATGGAGAAGGGAATGAACGCAGGATTCATGTAAAACGGGAAAACAGCGGAAAACCGATCCGGATTACGATTGAGATTGACTAATTTATAATGAAATTATCAGAAGGAGTGATAGACCATGAAAATTGCTTTGATCAATGAAAATTCACAGGCAGCGAAAAACAGTGTGATTGAGAAGGCTCTGAAGAAGATTGCGGATGCGAAGGGCTATGAGGTCGTCAATTACGGCATGTACGGAGCGGATGATCCTGCTTCGCTTACCTATGTTCAGAACGGCATTCTCGCAGCGGTATTGCTGAACTCCGGAGCAGCAGACTTTGTTGTGACCGGATGCGGAACCGGCGAAGGCGCGATGCTTGCGCTGAATTCGTTCCCGGGTGTTCTCTGCGGACATGTGGCAACCCCGCTTGATGCGTACACATTTGCCCAGATCAATGACGGAAATGCGATTGCGATTCCGTTTGCGCTCGGATTTGGCTGGGGCGGTGATCTGAACCTCGAGTATATCTTCGAAAAGCTGTTCAGCGAACCGTTCGGCGGAGGATATCCGAAAGAGCGTGCAGTTCCGGAGCAGGCCAATAAGAAGATTCTTGATGCGGTCCGGGCCAAGGCATTCCGTCCGCTTGCAGAGATTCTGAAGGAGCTGGATCCCCAGCTGGTCAAAGGCGCGTTTGCCGGGGAACATTTCGATGAATATTTCTTCCGTGACTGCAAGGATGCGGCACTGGCGGAAACCGTTCGTTCCCTGAAATAATCTCTGAACGCTGAAAAAGTGCTGCAGAAAAAAGAGACTTCTGTCTTCCCGGTATAAACTGAGACCGGAGGCAGAAGTCTTTTCTGTATGAAAAAGGGCTTCGAATGTCCGAAGTCCTTTTCTGACAGGACAGAACATGGTTTCGGCAGAGAATAATGGCATTCCTTTCTTTCTGATTCCATTCTACAGGAAGGAGGCAGAACTCTGTAACAATCGTGAGAAGGTTTTCTTCAGGGAACAGAAAAAGCTGCAGAGAGTGTGTTCTGCAGCTTTCGCGGAATCAGGAATCTGTCACCTGCTGACTCAGAGTGTGACGCCCTGTTTGAAGATTGCGATATCGTGATAACCGGCTTCTTCTGACCGGCACTTTTTGCCGTTGGCAGTTTCGATTACAAGATCGTACAGTTCTTCGCCGATCGCTTCGATCGAGCTGTCCTCGATGGCCCGTCCGGCATTGAGGTCGATCCAGTTCTTCTTGGCATTCGCAAGACGGCTGTTGGTTGCGATCTTGATCGTAGGAACAGCTGTAGCGAACGGTGTGCCGCGGCCTGTGGTAAACAGAACCATCTGACAGCCGGCAGCTGCTTCACCTGTCGCCGCGACCAGATCATTGCCCGGTGTTGAGAGAAGGTTCAGACCGTTTGTACGAATACGATCACCATACTCCAGTACATCGCTGACAACAGCGCTTCCGCTCTTCTGCACACAGCCGTTGGACTTGTCTTCGAGTGTGGAAATGCCGCCGGCTTTGTTTCCCGGAGACGGGTTTTCATAGATCGTCTGATGATTGGAAGTGAAGTAATCCTTGAAGTTGTTGATCAGATCAACGGTCTTGCGGAATACTTTCTCGTTGGCTGCACGGTTCATCAGCTGTGTTTCTGCACCGAACATTTCCGGTACTTCACAGAGCACTGTCGTTCCGCCGTCCGCAACAAGCAGGTCGGAGAAACGGCCGACTACCGGGTTGGCAGTAATGCCGGACATGCCGTCCGATCCGCCGCACTTGAGACCGATCCTCAGCTTGGAAGCAGGGCACTCCGTACGGGTATCTCTGGAAACGATGTCAGCGAGTTCTTCAACAACCTTCAGACATGCTTCGACTTCATTTTCTTCCTGCTGGGCAACGACAAAGCGGATGCGTTCAGGATCATAATCGCCGATATAAGGCTTCAGCACATCAATATTGGAGTTTTCACATCCAAGGCCGAATACCAGAACACCGCCTGCATTCGGATGGTTGATCAGATCAGCCAGAACACGTCTTGTATTCTCCTGGTCACCGCCCATCTGTGAGCAGCCGTACGGATGCGTGAATCCGTGAATACCGTCAATCGAGCCTTTGATGAATCCCTGCGAAAGGCGTTCGATCTTCTGCACGATGTTGTTGACGCAGCCGACAGTCGGAATGATCCAGATCTCATTGCGGATACCGACTTCGCCGTTCTTGCGGACATATCCCATGAAGGTTCTGCCTTCAGCAGCAGGCTGTTCAAATGTTTCAGGATGATAGCTGTATTCCAGTACATCGCCGAGATTGGTTTTGATGTTGCTGACATGAACGTGCCGGCCGGCTTCGATTGCTGTGGTCGCATGACCGATTACTGTGCCGTATTTGATAATGTTTTCATTTTCGCCGATTGCGGAAAGAGAGAACTTGTGTCCCTGTTCGATATCTTCCTTCAGTGTGACCTCTGCTCCGGAAGAGAAGGAGAAGGTTTCTCCTTCTTTCAGGGGCTGAAGTGCAACGGCGACATTATCCTTGGGATGAATCTGTATCGCTTTCTGCATAGTAATTACCCGAAATATGTTTCGAGAGCTTTTGCCATTCCTTCTTTGCGGATTACATCGAGATACTCGGTGATCTTCGCTTCAAGACCTTCGACCTTTGTGAGATCCTGGCCATGGAATGCTTCATTGGAAAGATATGCGTGAACAAATTCTGCAGTGTTTCTGGAAGAATTGTCACGGAAGAATTCGAGAACCGCTGCATCATCCTTGATGTCATAGACATCTTCTCCGCGCTTGCCTTTGAGAACACCGTCAACGAGTTCAGTGGAGCTGTAGAAAGCCATCAGGGAAGCAATGGAGAATGTGAGATGCTCCGGAAGTTTGCCGAATTTCTCCACATAGCCAAGGAAGCTCGGGAGGCAGCGTGCCTTCCATTTGGAAACGGAGTTCAGCGCAATTGCCAGCAGGCTGTGCTGAATGAACGGGTTGTTGAAACGGTCGACAACCGCATTTGCAAATTCTTCAAGATCTGCCTTCGGAAGTGTGAGGGTCGGAATAACTTCTTCATGAATGGTCTTCAGCATGAAGTTCTTCATGATCTCATCCTGCATGGACTGGTTGACATAGTCATTGCCCTTGAGGTAGGAAGCAAGAACGAAGGAGGTGTGGGCACCGT
>JAFYGX010000199.1 GCA_017543025.1 Solobacterium sp. | reverse complement strand
TCAGATAGCTGCCTGTGAGTCGACAGTATCTGACCTCAATACTTCTGAAATTTCACATATTCTAAACGGTCATGGGGTGTAACTTACCCCGAGTTATCTCGCAGTGAAATTCCGGCCACCCCGGACAAATTTGGATCGCCTCTTTCTGTGATTATCCGATGTTGACATCTGCGCTTTCCGTACCGCCGCCGTCCGCATTCGTCTCACCGAGAACATTCAGTTCAAATGTCGGCTCGGTCAGTGAATACCGGACAAGACCGCCGGAAGGCTGCTCCACTTCCAGAGGGAAGCTCTGCAGACCAGGCTTGGCGTCCTTCATATCAACATATACGTTGATCGTATCTGCGGTGATATTCGCGATGTTGGCTTCCGTTCCGAATACAGTAACGCTTGTCGTCGTCCGGTTATCCTGCGTAGAAGCCTTGTAGTTGTTTACGTTGTTGCGGTAGTTGATCTTAACGCCCTCAATCGTCCGGGAGACACCTTCCGCCAGCTTGATCGAAACCGTAATCTGGTTGATGTTGCTGGAGTTGACGCCGGCCGGAAGCGTGATCGGCCGCATGATCGTCGAATCCTTCGTAATCGTGGAAGCATTCAGTGTAACAACTACTTTATCGATCTGGCCGAGTACGGATTCCGGTCCGTAGATCGTTACCGACTGCTGATCCATTTCGATATTGTCAATTGCCTGACCATCCGGAATATCTCCGGTGATTTCGACTTCAATCGGGACTGTCTTGTTCGGTGAAGTAACCGGAACCTTAACTTCGATCGTGGACGGATAGATATCCGCTTTTACCGGCATTCCGGTCGCATCATACGCTACCAGACGCGCATCCTGCGTAAAGTCTGACGTCTGACCGCTGACATCGATCAATGCCTTTATAAATGCAATCGTATTCAGCGTATCCTTTGAAGCACGTACATTGACGCGGGTAAATTCGAATTCCGGCGTACCGACCGAATAGATATTCTCCATCTTGTCGAGATTAATGAAGTCATAGCTCAGATCATACGCCTGCGTTGTCTTCTTCTTCAGAGTAACTACGGCATTGCTCGGATTGATCTTCACAGAGACGTTGGAGCCATAGCCTTCCGCCTCAAGCTTCACTTCATGTGTGCCTTCTGTCAGACCTTCAAGATCTGCAAAGATCACACCGTCGACATTTGCGGCGCTGGTAACGCTTGTCGCATCACCCGTGATTGTAATATCCGCGATTTCCGGAAGTCCGGTAAGCTCAAAGGTATCGGCATTGTATTTTGCCGTAACCGGAACATTGCTGAGCTCCTTGGAAGTACGCAGTGTATTCGTATAAATCGAGGCACGGCTGTTGTAGTTGACAACCGCATACATCAATATCGCAAGAATCAGCGATACGAATTTCGAATAGCGGCGGTTGAACAGTGTGTTGTCAATGAATGTCGAGAACCAGCGGATCATCCGGACGACATTGTCGCCGATATGCTGGTATGTGCTGGCAACCCTTCTCGACTGACCGGCGATCCGGTTGGCAAGCTCTGTTTTGGATTCCTGCTCTTCCTTCTCGCGGATGTCATTCTGCTTTTCCGGCATTACTGATCACCCCCTTTTTCATCAGAAGTATGATCCTTGTCTTCCAGAGAATCCAGCATCATGAATGTCTTGTCCAGTTCATTGTCCATTCCCATGATCTTGGAAATATCCAGCTTCGTCGTATCAAACTGACGGGAACTGTTGTCAATGATGATCGCTCCGGTGTTTCCGTTCTGTGCGCTGTTCTGACTGCGCTGCTGAGGAACCGGATTCTGATTCCGGGACTGTGCAGCCCGCATCTGTGCCTGACGGATCTGCTGGGCGCGTCTTGCATTCTCTTTCGCTATCGCTTCCTGACGGGCTTTCATTTCTGCCGTCCGGCGCTCATCCGCCTGACGGACACGCTCTTCCGCTTCTCTGCGAAGCGCTTCTCTTGCGGCAGCCTCGCGCTTGCGCTGCTGTTCCGCTTTCTCTTCTTCAAGGGCACGGTTCAGTTCAGCCTGTGCTTCCATCTCAGCCCGCTTGTTTTCTTCAAACCGATGCGCAGCGGTACTGTCCGGGTAGCTCGGAACAGGACGTTCCTTCTTCCGCGGCAGCTTGATGTCATGCGACCCTTCTTCCAGCCGCTCTATTCCTTCATCAACGACATCTTCCTTCGCAGGCGTGACGGTATTCTCGGCGTTGACAACTTCCTCAACCGGAATCTTCTCCGCCGGTTTCTTTTCCGGCTGCTTGGCTTCCTGACGGCGGATCGCAAGTTTGGAAATCGTGCTCGTAAAGCCGTTCTTCATCTGCTCATCCGCTTTTTTCTCCGCAGCACGGCGTTCTGCGGCAGCCTGTTTCACGGTATCGTCGATAATAACCTGCCGTCCCTGTTCCTTGGCAGGAACTTCGGATTCATTCCGGCGGGAACCGGTTACTTCGGTTTCTTCACCGCAGATCACACGCAGCAGATAATCTCTCAGCTGCTTGCGGTTGACTGTTGTAATCGTACCGCCTTCCGTAATGGAAATCGCTCCGGTCTCTTCTGAAACAACAATCGTCACCGCGTCTGTAATTTCAGAAATACCGATTGCGGCTCTGTGACGGGCTCCGTAACGGGAAGGAAGTTCCAGATTGGTTGGCGGGAAATAGGCGCTGGCGCAGGCAATCTTGTCACCCCGGATAATAACAGCTCCGTCATGAAGCGGCGTTGAGGTAACAAAAATCGATGTCAGCAGCTCTGCTGTCACATCAGAGTTTAGCTTTGTGCCGGTTGCGATAAAGTCTTCCAGCGTATGGCTCTGCTCGATGGAAATCAGCGCACCGGTCTGATCATTGCTCAGCAGCATTGTTGCTGTAACGATCTGATCAACGAGATTCTCCTTCTCATTGCCGGTAAGCGTCGTAATCCGTGAAAAGGCATTTGTCTTGCCCAATCGCTCCAGCACAGATCGTATCTCCGGCTGAAATATGATGATAATTGCCAGAAATCCCCAGTTAATGAAAATGTTGGTGACATAGGACACGGTTTTCAGTCCGATCAGCGTCGCCAGCATATCGATGATCAGTATCAGCAATACACCCTTGAAGATCTGTACGGTCTTCGAATTGGCCTGGACAAGACGAATCGTGTTATATAGCACCATCCACATAATGAAAATATCCAGAAACATGATTGTGATCGTGCGGATATTTTCTAGTGTCAGATTTACGTTATAAGTTGACAAGGCAAACGGCTCCTTTCGGTTAATCATTATATCATCAACCCGCTTTTCATGGTGGCAATCCCGAAGCCCATTTCAGTTTTTTTCGCTGGTTGGTTCAAAAAGCTGTTTCGCTTTTTTGTTCGTGTACCCTTTGTATCAGAACGGACTGCGCAAAAAGATACAGCAGAGGCACATCCCTGCTGTATCGTACCGATTCTCATTCCGGTTTTCAGAGTATTTCTGCTCAGGCTTTCTTTCCTGCTGTATCCTGCGAAGGCTCTGCGCTTTTTTCCGGTTCTGTTCCGCTGTCTGCGCTTGGATCCGTTTCAGAGTTCTTCTGTTTCGGCTCATCCGTGTTCAGCGGCTTTTCTGACGCTTCCGGCTTTGCTGTACCTTCCGCTTTTTCAGCTTCTGTCTCAGCCGGTTTTTCTGCCTGCTCTTCCTTAACTTCTGATTTTTTCTGCAGTGTTTCAAGCTTCTGGAAATACGGTGCAAGTTCATCGAGAATCATCCGGATCTTTTCTCCGTATGTCTTCTGAAGCTCCTCCGCAATATCTGCCGCAAGTACTTCTTCGTAGTGTTTCTGCAGTACGCTGCACACCTCTTCTGCCTTCTGAGGATCCTTCATATTGTGCAATCCTGCTGCGTTTACAGTCTCTTCATAGGAAGCATACGGATCTGTCTTCAGCAGTGTTTCAGCTATCTCTGCCGCCTGTTCCGGATCATTGAGATATCCTTCATAAAGCTCAATGGCAGACAGGGTCGAAATCCCGCAGGAGAAGGCGCTGCACGGATCACAGAACAGATAAATCTTCCGCATCCATCCGCGGTTCTGTGCCCCGTTTTCCCCGCCGGTTTCTCCGGAACACTCCTTTACAAGCGCATCATATCTGCGGTTCATCTCTTCCGCTGTCAGTTCCGGATTGGCAGAACATTCCAGTTCAAACTCTGCGGCTGCGATCGCTTCCTGTGCCTCCTGCATCAGATCTCTTACAAGCACAGCCGAATAATCGGCCGCATCCGTACTGCCCGCCGCATTCAGATTCCTGCTTGCGATCAGCTCGAGCGCCAACGGAACGATCTCCGCAACACTTCTGTTTCCCGCTGTGGCAAGTGATGGCGTTCTGGCATATGCACTGGCAAAATGACCCGCTTCATGCGTCAGAATGAGGACATCATCCAGTGTTCCGTTCAGCCGGCAGAAAACAGCTGCGGATGCAGAGCGCGGCAGCAGCGACGTATGCGCATCTGACGCATAGGATCCCTCATCAGAGACCGCGTAAAGCTTCTGACGGATCAGATACTTCAGTGATTCGCTCAGCAGCCCGGAATCCACAGGCAGATTGTTCGCAAGCGTTTCAAAGATCGCGGAAACATCCCCTTCGATCTTACTCTTTGAAGGATCTGCAGTTCCGGCACAGATATCCGCAATCTCTTTCAGATCTGCCGTTATCCCGCCGATCTTCGTGCGAAGCTTTGTGATATCGTCCGCCGTATTATCGCAAAGACCTGCATTCCGGCAGTATTCCGCATAGCTTTCATAACCGCATTCACGGGCGAATTCATTCCGGTTGACAAGAATCTTCCTGTACAGCTGCGGATAGAGCTCATCGCTCTTTCGATCCGCCGTTTCCTGAAGTTTCTGTTTCAGCTCTCCCTCTTCCAGTTCTTCAATTTCCGCTTCCGTATATGCTTTCTTGTCATGCTCAACAATAATGCCCTGACTGACTGCGGTCATATAATCCGTCATCAGCTCATAAAACTCTCCGTTCAGCTGAACCGCTGCTTCCGTCAGCTTCGGGCTGTTCAAAAACCGGTTCTTTTCCTTCGCATCGAGGACATCATCAAACGCAGAAGCGTACGGGCCGCTCAGCAGTGCTTTCATCACATCACTGACGTTCCGTTCCAGATCCGAACAGACCGTCATATCACGCACCCACTGTTCCGCCGCATCCGCATCATCTGTATTCATCCGGCAGCGAAGCATTGACAGCTCTTTCTGTTCGTACTGCGCCAGCACTTCATTCTTCATTCCTTCATACAGCTTTATGACAGTCTCTTCCGGTTGCGTATCCCAGGTGTTTTCCGCTGTGTAGTACGCAAGCGCACTTAAATACCGCTCTGCCTCGCTGCTGTCTGCTCTGCTGTAATGATCAAGCAGCTCCTGCAGCGTATGTGACCCATGGCCGCTTTCATCAGCTTTATAGAACGGATCGTCTTTGCGTTCCAGCAGGGTTTCAACGAGTTTTTTCGCTTCCTCTGCGTTCTGATTGTCCTCCGTTTCGGATTTCTGTGTCGATTCCGTTTTGTCGCTCTTCTCTTCTGTACCCGGTTCACTCTCTGCTGGTTTTGCGCTTTCTTCCGGCTTCGCACTCTCTTCCGGTTTCGCACTCTCCGCCGGTTTCGCACTCTCCGCCGGTTTTGCACTTTCTTCCAGCTTCGCACTTTCTTCCGGCTTCGCACTCTCTTCCGGTTTTGCACTTTCTTCCGGCTTTGCACTCTCTGCCGGTTTCGCACTTTCTGCCGGTTTCGCGCTTTCTGCCGGTTTCGCGCTTTCTGCCGGTTTTGCGCTTTCTGCCGGTTTCGTCTCAGATTCGCCGCTTTCTTCCTTCAGCATCGCAAACAGTTCATCGAGCTTGGCCCGCTCTTCATCGGTCAGCTCCGGCACATCAATCGGTTCCGTACCGGTTGACGACACCCCTGACTGCTCACAGCCTGCATTCGGCAGGATGATCAGAATACTGAGCAATCCCGCAGCTGTTTTCTTCAGTAGCTTCATGATTATTTCCTCCCTGACTGGTTTTCCGTCTGTTCTGTCTTCTTATTCCCCTTCGGTATAGCTTGCATTCCAGCCGGCGACAGCGACTTCTTCACTCATTCCCCGGTTCAGATCATTCGCTTTGCCGAACTGGGTATTGTAAAGCTCGGTATATACGCCATTCTGTCGTACCAGATCGGCATGCTGGCCGCGTTCAACGATTTTTCCGTTTTTCAGAACAAGTATCTCATCTGCCGCAAGAATCGTACTGAGACGATGGGCGATGAGAATTGATGTGCGGCTTTCGATCAGCGGATCGATCGCATCCTGAATCTTCTGTTCACTGATGGAATCCAGAGCGGATGTCGCTTCATCAAAGATCATCAGTGCCGGATTTTTCAGCAGAATCCGGGCAATGGAAATCCGCTGCTTCTCCCCGCCGGAAAGCTTGAGTCCCCGGTTTCCGACCATCGTATCGAAACCCTGCCGCTGTGTTTCTATGAAATCGTAGATATTCGCCTTCCTGCAGGCATCGATCAGCTCCGCCTCCGTTGCCTCAGGCTTTGCATAAAGCAGATTCTCCCGGATCGTTCCGTTGAACAGATACGTATCCTGCGTGACGATGCCGACATTTGACCGCAGCCATGCAAGGTCAAGACGCCTCACATCCACATCATCAAAATATACCACGCCTCCGCTTACATCATACAGCCGCGGAATCAGATTGATCATCGTACTCTTTCCGGAACCGGACGGTCCGACAATCGCAACACTGTGCCCGGGCTTCAGTTCAAAGCATACATCTTTCAGAATCCGATTGGGAAATTCATAGCTGAACCCGACATGATCAAACCGCACTGCACCATGCGCTTCTTCCGGAATGATCGGATGCGCCGGGTTCTTCACCTCCGGCTCCATATCCAGATATTCAAAGATCCGGGTAAACATTGCCATTGAACGGATCCAGTCAACCTGTATGTTCATCAGGGAATTCACCGGACCGTACATTCTCGAAAGCAGCGTAACCATAACCGTGATATCACCGACCGTCAGAGAACTGTTGTACCGGATCAGAAGAATTCCGCCGACCAGATACACCAGCATCGGCCCGATGGATGCGACCGTACTGAGCACTACCATAAACCAGCGTCCGGCCATGGACTCCCGGATGTTCAGATTGATCATGCGCCGGTTTGCGTTTTCATACTTCTCATATTCCGTCTCTTCTTTATTGAACAGTTTGACCAGCATCTGTCCGCTGACCGAAAGCGTCTCATTGAGAATACTGTTGATCTCATCATTGCAGGCCTGCGCTTCGTTTGTCAGCGTCCACCTGGTCTCGCCCGCTTTTCTTGTCGGAAGCGTAAACAGCGGAACGATCACGATTCCAAGCAGCGCCAGCACCCAGCTTCGCTGAAACATTGCCGTCAGGGCAACGATCAGAGTAATCGCATTGGAAAGAATGCTGGCAAAGGTGTTTGTGATGACCCGCTGCACCCCGTCCACATCCGAGGTCATCCGGGTAATGATGTCACCCTGATTGTTTGTCATGAAAAAACGCTGCGACATCGATTCAAGATGCCGGAACAGCTGATTGCGCATATCAAAGGTAATATGCTGGGCAATCCATGCATTGAGATACGACTGAGCGACCCCGATCAGATTGGAGCCGAACGTTACCGCCAGCGACAGCGCGATCAGCCGTACCAGCGCATTCAGATCCCGCCCGTAAAGACCTTTGTCAATGATCTCACCGGTAAGAACCGAAGGCATGATTGAAAGAATCGAAGACACAACAATGCAGATGAGTGTCAGGATCAGCTGAAGTTTATAGGGCCATAGCCAGGAAAATACCCGTTTCAGAAGCGCGCCCGTCACTTTCGGTGCATTCCGCTTCTCCTCTTCGGTAAGGAAACTGCGCATTCCCCTTCCCATGCCTGCAGGACGCATGCTCATAATAACCTCCATTAATTTGACGTCTTCCCGTATCTGAAAGACTGCCTACGCGCTCTGACAGAACCATGTCCTGTCACTTATGATCCCATTTTACGCGAAGAAAAACCGCTTTCTCTCATAAAAATGAACGATCGCGGCACACTTGTCAGACAGCTGCTTATCCGATCTCCTTATAGAACCAGACAAGCCCATCCATATTCTCTTTTTCCCGTACCTTTTCATCCGGTTTTCCGATCCGCTTCATGCCGCAGCGCTTCATCACTGCAGCACTGGCAGCGTTTTCCCTTTCACAGGCACCGTACATCTTGCGCACTCCATCTTCTGCCAGCTTTTCTTCCAGCTGTCGGATTGCTTCAGTGCAGTACCCCTGATTGCGGTAAGCCGCTGCGATCACAAATCCGATATCCGCACTGTCCGGTGCGATCCAGGCAGCGTTGATTTCCCCGATCGGCTCTCCCCGTATTTCTTCCTGCTGTTCCGTTTCCCGCTGAAGCAGGATCACATAATCATGGAAATGACGGCGGGTGCGAAACCGGCAGCGGTCTTTTACATACGCCGCTGCTTCTGTTTCGCTGAACGGGGAAGCGATACCGAACTGCGCATGAAGGTCGGCGCATTGCAGAACATTGCGGGTAAATCCGGCTGTATCCGGCAGCTGAAACGGACGAATAAAAAGGCGGTCACGCATTGTCCTGCTCCGCCTGTTCCAGCATCATGGATAACTCCTGTCTGCTCAATGGGCTGATCAGAGAATCCGCAGCGTCAAAATATGTCACTTTTTCACTTGGCAGCAGCCTGCGGAATTCTTTCAGCGGCATCGCACCAAGCACCTTCGTTTCGGTATGATCGATCTGGTCTACCAGTTCAACGATCCATTTCGAAATTTCAATTGAGGGACGTCCGGTTTTCAGATCATAGAACCGAACCGGCAGTTCTTCATGGTCCGGCAGAATGACACTCCGCTCAGACGGTATTGTAAACACGGCATGTCTGCCGTCCGCAGTCCCTTCATCTACCCTCGCTTCAGAAAAAAACCTTCCGCCGGACTGCGATTCATGAAGCCAGTCGCGGTATGCCGATGTATCCACACCTGCCCACATGCGCTCCGCTTCCTTTTCTCCTGCCGCAACCCGATGAAATACACAGCCGATAAACAGCCGTTCCGGCTCCTTATTCAGCACATTTCCCATCATTTCATGCAGAAGCTTCAGATTGTATACCCGGTAACTGTCCCGGATCTTATGATACTGTTTCGGCCCGAACGGTTTTCCGTTCAGCTTCACTTCGCTGAGATCCTGCCGGGCAAGCCTTGCGCACATCAGAAAGAAGTCGTCCAGTTCTTCTTCCGGCACCGGAAGATTCAGACAGAGCTCTGTAAACCGTACATCGCTGTTGTCCCACCGGATGCGGATACCCCGGCCGATATGATCCGGATGATAAGCCACAGCAAAATTGTCGCCATATTCTCCTTCCCGGAATCTGCCTTCTCTGGAAATACCGAGTTTCATCCCGTCCAGAAGTATTTTCTGCGGGCGCAGAACCCTTGGAAATATGGAGCGACGATTCACCGCAACGACTATCTGCATTCCTTCATTGCTCATAGGCTCCTCAAAAGCAAGTCCATGTTAACATGACATTTCAAAAATGCAACGGAAACAGCAGATGACTTTCAGCCGTTCTCCTCCGCCGCTTCATCGTATTTCCTCAGAAGCTTTTCTTCTTCCCGATTCAGCTCATACCCTGCAAAGAGATCCGGCCTTCGCTCTCTTGTACGGACCAGCGACTGCGTCAGACGCCATTTCCGGATGTTTTCATGATGCCCGGAAAGCAGAACATCCGGCACCGGTTTTCCTTCATAAACAGCAGGCTGCGTATACTGCGGGTATTCCAGCAGTCCTGTTTCATAGGACTCTTCCTGAATACTGTCTTCCCTGATCACCCCCGGAAGCAGCCGGATGACAGAATCCGCGATCACCATCGCACCCGGCTCCCCGCCCGTCAGCACATAATCTCCGATCGAGAGTTCTTCATCACACGCTTCTGCGATCCGCTCATCAACCCCTTCATAATGCCCGCACAGCAGAATCAGATGTTCCATCTTGCTCAGCTCATGTGCTTTCGCCTGCGAATACGGACGCCCGGAAGCCGACAGCAGAACGGTATGACTCGCTTCGGTTTTCACCGAAGACAGCGCGTCAAACACCGGCTGGCATTTCATTACCATGCCCGCCCCGCCGCCAAACGGCGTATCGTCGACATGACGATGCACATCCGACGTAAACTCACGGATCTGTACCAGCTCGATTTCGACCAGCTTCTTTTCAATCGCCCGATGAATGATACTGGCGGAAACAAATCCGCTGAACATTTCGGGAAACAGTGTCAGTATCGTGATTTTCACAGCAGTCCTTCAATCACGTGAACCGTAATTGTCCCTTCTTCCATATCAACGTTCTTTACAAATGCCGGCACATTCGGTATCAGTACATCCTTCTGCCCGTCTCGTGCGACCCTGAGGTTATCCTGCGCACCATTGGTCTCTTCCACCGCAGTCACTTCTCCGATCTCAGTTCCCGCTTCATCGATCACGATCAGCCCGATCAGCTGATCGAAATAATATTCTCCTTCCGGAAGGTCAGGTCTGTCTGCCGCATCCATTCCGACGATGCATCCCTTATACGGCTCTGCCGCATTGATATCGGAAAGCTCTTCAAACGCAACAAGCGCAAACCCTTTGTGCGGGCGATAGCTTCGCACGGTAAACGGCATCGCTTCCTCATTGCGGATCACATAGATCGTATTTCCTTTCTGATAGCGCTCCTCATCAAAGTCCGACCAGCTTTCGATCTTGAGCTCCCCTTTCAGGCCATGGGTATTTACAATTTTTCCGAGTTCGATCAATTCCATTTTTCTCATTCTCCCTGAATGCAGTTTTCATTTTAACAAACCCCGTCTGTTTCTCAACCCGGCCAGTGAATCCTCTCCACCTGATCCAAAGAATCAGATGGAGCTTCCAAAGCTTGTGTGCTTCGGACTACCCGACAGCCGATACAGCAGAATGTACAGACATATACTCCGAAGAGACATATATCCCATCATCCCCTAACAGCAG
>JAFYGX010000198.1 GCA_017543025.1 Solobacterium sp. | reverse complement strand
TGGAAACACTGAAGTATTTCCGGAAAAGCGGGCGCATTACACCGGCAGCTGCGGCACTCGGCGACCTGTTCAACATCAAGCCGGTTCTCTGTACCAAGGGCGGCAAATTTGATGTTCAGAGCAATGTGCACGGCATGCTGAAGGCGAAGAAGACAATGCTGAAGTCGATCGCTTCCGATCGGAAAACAATTCTCAGCCGGTTCAGCAAAGAAGAGATCTCCGTCGGCTGTGCGGACAGTTTTGTAAAGGAAAGCGACTCGCTGAAATGGCAGCAGATGGTTCGGGATGAATTCACCGATTATGATGTGTTTTTTCAGCCGCTTTCTCTGAGTATTACCTGCCACACCGGACCAAACGCATGCGGTCTTGGCATTTTCCGGAAAGTATGACGGGAAACGGAGCGGTGACTGATGAAGCAGGCACAGAGTGAACCGCGTCCGGCTTCCCTCAGCTCAGAAGCGGAAAGCGAACAGACAGCGGGAACTGCTGCTGCAGCAGGAAACAGAAAGCGGCCTTCCCTCAGCGGAAAGATCTTCCGCGGTGCGGGCATTGCCGCGTTATGTCTGCTGTTTCTCGAGGGCGGGATTCACCTTCGCTCTGATACAACGCTGTTTCTGGAAAAGAAGACGCAGGATGGCTGCCTGCCGGCAGAGGAATATGTGCTGTGTGATCCGGAAACCGGTCAGCCGGTTCGGGCGCTCCGGTCGTTACAGTTTCAAAGCGATCTGGTTTATGACGGCGGACGTCAGGTTCTGAAAACCAGCCGGGGGATTGCCCCGGGCAGTACCTGGCAGGAGTTTCTCGATGCCTATGGAGACGTAACGCTTTACACTATTTACGCAATCCCGTACGGGCCGGACGGCAGAGAAGACTGGGATGCGGAAGGGATATACCTGTATGAGCCTGTTACGGTACGAGAATTTGATCAGAAGTATATTCAGAGCGGAATAATTGACCCGGATTCCTGGCGGATCGATGCAGAGTTCCGTGTACTCAGCGACGGAGTGCATCTGTATTATCAGCCCCGGGAACAGGAAGCGGTGATGGATCAGTATTACAGCTCCTTCTGGAATGATCTGGTCGGACGCCCCCGTCCCCGCAGGCTGGTGCTCAGGTTTGATTTTGTGCCCGCAGCGGACAGGGACCGGGAGTACAGCGGGGTTGATACGATCAGTAACGACTATTACTGAGTTCTGTACAGCTGAAAAAACAGAAACGGATTCCGTTTCTGTCCGGATGTTTATTCAGGAGGCCGACGGCAATACCGCCGGCTTTTTCTGTGTCTGTCTGATATTCGGGGCTGATGTTCAGGGAAGAATAACGGTATCGCCGCTGTGCAGGTAACCGAGCTGCCCGTTCATCTGTTTCTTCATCTGTTCGTAGGCGAATTCACCGGTACAGTGACAGGTGATGAACCGGGTTCCGGAATACTGCTTCAGCGCAGCAGCAGTTTCTTTGATCTGCTGCAGTTCTTCCGGGCTGTAGACGGACTGTTTCAGATGAAACCCGCTGACTGCCGCGTCCGGTGCGTTCTGATACAGCTGCTGAAAGCGGTCAAGAATATTCCGCATGCCATGATGTGCACAGCCGGAAAACAGAACGGTGAATCCGTTTTCGGTTACCGCAAGGCATTGTTCATGCGAAAACAGATCCGGAATCAGTATATCGCCGATCTGTTCTTTCAGACGCCGGTTGGCAGAAGGGGCTGGCCAGCGGGAAGGGATGCCGGAAAAGAGCCGGAGTTCTTCGTCAATGGTCATAACCGTATCTGCCGTCACGAGCCGTGGATTATTTCGGAGTTCCCGGGGCAGACCGATATAGACGGGAGCGTCTTTATGCATGGAGTAAAATGCGCCGAAGGCATGGGGCGGAATGAAGATGCGTGCCGTCCGGTTCATCTGAAGAAAATACGGCAGGCCTCCTCCGTGATCGTAGTGGCCGTGTGAAAGAACGACCGTATCAATACGGGACAGATCGATCTGAAGCCGCTCTGCGTTGCGGCAGAACAGATCGGATGCGCCGGTATCGAACAGAAGCCTGTGGTGTGATGTTTCAATGTAAAGACTGAGTCCGTGCTCGTATCCGCAGCCGGAAGACCCGGCTGTGTTTTCGGCTAATGCGGTAATGTTCATCCTGCTGCTCCGATAAAAACTGATTTCATTGTAACGGATGTCTGTGATGCAGGCAAAGCGATTGAAGCGAAGCAGACACCATGATAGAATTGAGAACGGTTCTCAAATTTGGAGGCGTTATGAGTGAAAAAAACAAATATCGCACAAAACAGCGGGAAGAACTGCTGGAGTATCTGAAACAGCTCCATGGGGCTCATATCACTGCACTGGAGCTCTGCGAGCATTTCAGTCAGGCAGGTTCGCCGATCGGCAAAGCGACCGTATACCGCCAGCTGGAACAGCTTGCGGAAGAAGGGGTTGTATATAAATACGTATTTGAGACAGGCCAGCCGTCCTGCTATGAATATGTTCCTGAGGACTCCCACTGCAAGTGTGAAATGTGTTTCCACTGCAAATGTGAGCGGTGCGGGCAGCTGTTTCATCTGCACAGCCGCCAGCTGGAGGAGCTGACCGAAGAACTGACCCAAAAGCATCATTTTCGGATGGATCCAAGACGAACGGTTTTTATCGGTGTATGCGAACAGTGCTCGGATGCGGGCAGATAGGGAGAGACGAATGATGAAAAAGAAGATACAGACTGTTCTGACCGTGCTTCTCGCCCTTTTCTGCATGACAGGCTGCGGGAGTGCACAGGCAGCTTCTGACAGAAATGACGGCAGACTGAAGATTGTAGCGACGATCTTTCCGGAATATGACTGGGTTTTGAATGTGCTTGGCGGCAATCCGGCCGATGCGGATGTCAGACTGCTGCTGGACAAAGGGATTGACCTTCACAGTTATCAGCCGACAGCTGCGGATATCAGGGCAATTTCGGATTGCGACCTGTTTATCTATGTCGGCGGGGAATCGGATTCATGGGTGAAAGATGCACTTGCGGAATCCGTTAATCCGGATCTTGTGACAATGAATCTTCTGGAAGTCCTCGGAAGCAGAGCGAAGGAAGAGGAAGCTCCGGAAGGCGCAGCAGCGGAAGAAGGGGAAGAATCGGAATCTGATGAACATATCTGGCTTTCTCTCAAGAATGCGGAAGTGCTGGTTACTGCGATCAAAGATGCAATCTGTCAGAAAGACCCTGCCAATCAGGCAGTTTATGAGGCAAATACGAAGGAATACTGTCAACAGCTTGCCCGGCTGGATGAAGCTTATCAGGCTGCGGTAAACGGAAGCCCGCTCAGAACCATCCTGTTCGGAGACAGGTATCCGTTCCGGTATCTGGCAGATGATTACGGACTGAAGGCATATGCGGCATTCTCCGGCTGTTCTGCAGAGACAGAAGCGAGTTTTGAGACGATTCTGTTTCTTGCCGGGAAGATGGATGAAGAGCAGCTGCCGTGCATTCTGAAGATCGAAGGAAGCGACGGAAAGATTGCCCGCACGATTCTGAATGCAAGCAGAGATCCGGAACGCCAGGTGCTGACCATGAATTCCATGCAGGGTGAGATTCCGGAAGGAAACGATTATCTGGAAGTGATGAAGGAAAACCTGGATGTGCTGAAATCAGCGCTGGATTACGGAAAGGAGTAACCGGATGGCATTGCTGGAAGTAACGGATGTTTCACTTGGCTATGATGGGGAACCGATCCTCGAACATCTGAATTTCAATGTAAAGGAAGGCGATTATCTCTGTATTGTCGGAGAGAACGGCTCCGGTAAATCAACACTGATCAAAACCCTTCTGAAGCTGACACCGCCGCTTGCGGGGACGATTACGGAGGGAGACGGGCTGAAGAAGGGAGAAATCGGCTATCTGCCGCAGCAGACGGAAGTGCAGCGGGATTTTCCCGCTTCGGTCCGTGAGATCGTTCTGTCCGGCTGTCAGGGAAGGCTTGGAAGAAGAGCGTTCTATGGACGGGAAGAAAAAAAGCTTGCGCAGGAAATGATGGAGAAGATGGGAATTGTTCCGTTTGCGGACCGCTGTTACCGGGAGCTGTCGGGCGGACAGCAGCAGCGGGTGCTGCTTGCGCGGGCGCTCTGTGCGACCGGAAAACTTCTCCTGCTGGATGAGCCGGTATCCGGGCTGGATCCGAAAGTGACCGCGGAGCTGTACCGGCTGATCCGAAAGCTGAATTCAGACGGCGTAACGATTCTCATGGTATCGCATGATATTTCCGCCGCACTGCAGTATGCGACGCATATTCTCCATATCGGTCAGAATGTGTTCTTCGGAACGCGGGAAGAATACCGCAGCAGCCGGATCGGAAAGCTGTTTCTTGCGGAACAGGGCGGAGGTGTGTAATGGATACGCTGATCATGTATCTGAAATATCCTTTTGTGCGCTATGCACTGATCGTCGGCGTACTGGTGTCATTATGTGCTTCCGTGCTTGGCGTGCCGCTGGTGCTGAAGCGGTTCTCCTTTATCGGAGACGGGCTGTCGCATGTTGCGTTCGGTGCGATGTGCGTTGCCACGGTGCTGAAGATTACAGACAATATGCTGGTGATTCTGCCGGTGACGATTGTCAGTGCGGTTCTGATTTTAAGAACCGGTACGAATACAAAGCTGAAGGGAGATGCGGCGATTGCCATGATCTCCGTAGCGGCGCTGGCGTTCGGCTATCTGATCATGAATCTGACAAATACGCCGAATCTTTCGGGAGATGTCTGTTCCACGCTGTTCGGATCGACATCGATCCTGACACTGTCGCAGACCGACGTCTGGCTGTGCATTGTCCTGTCCGTTCTTGTGCTTGCGGTATTCATTCTGCTGTACAGCCGGATCTTTGCGGTCACGTTTGATGAGAACTTCGCCCAGGCCTGCGGCGTGAACACGGACCGGATGAATCTCATTATTGCGGTTGTGACAGCGGTGGTGATCGTGCTGGCGATGAATCTGGTCGGATCGCTGCTGATCTCTGCCCTGATTATCTTTCCGGCGATCTCTGCAATGCGGATCTATCACAGCTACCGGAAGGTAACGATCCTTGCGGCAGTCCTGGCAGTGGTCTGCTCGCTTGCCGGCATGATCGTTTCCATTCTTGCCGGCACTCCGGTCGGCTCAACAATTGTCGCTGCAGATGTGCTCGCATATCTCTTCTGCTGGCTTTATGGAACATTACTGGGAGGAAAAGGCGCATGAGAAACCTGTTATTCCTGTTTCTGAGCATGATTCTGGCTGCCGGATGTTCAGACCGGGCCGGTGCCAACATTCATACAGACACTTCCGGCACCGGTGTAAACACGGTGCTGCAGGAACAGATATCGCAGACGGAAGCGGATTCTGCTCCGTCAGAGCCTCCTGCGGAAAGCGGATCTGCCAGGCCGCAGACCACAGAGGGAAGCGCTGATTCGGCGGATTATGAAACGGTTGATGTGGATCTTACGGTACTCTCTGCGACCATGGTGTATTCCGAAGTGTACAATATGCTTACACAGCCGGACAGCTATCTTGGCAGATCGGTGAGAATGCACGGGCAGTATACGGAGCATCATAATGAAATGACCGGTAAAACGTATTATGCGTGCATCATTCTGGATGCCACGGCCTGCTGCGCGCAGGGAATGGAATTTATCCTGACAGAGAATTATGTCTATCCGCAGGATTATCCGAAGGAAGGCGACATGGTAACGGTTGCCGGTATCTATGACCGGTATGAGGAAGATGGATTTCCCTACTATACGCTGAGAGATGCAGTGCTCGCAGAATCCTGAAAAAAAGCGTTAGCTGCCGGGAATGAAGGAGGAACAGAAGAGGTTATGCGATTATTTGAAGGGTTTCAGAAAGGAATCAATCTTGGCGGCTGGCTTTCGCAGGAAGATGATCTGTCTCCCCGGCATTACCGTACATTCATTACGGAAGCCGATATCCGGACCATCCGGGGATTCGGGGCGGACCATGTAAGGCTGCCGGTTGATTACCGGCGGATTGAATCGGAGGAAGGCGAACGGCTGGAGGACGGATACCGCGTGATTGATCAGGCAGCTGTCTGGTGTAAGGCGAACGGACTGAATCTTCTGATTGATATGCACAATACCTATGGGTATACGTTTGATCCGCTGGAGCCGATGGAAGACCGGGAAAAATTCTTCCGTGATGAAGCGCTGCAGCAGAGATTTCTTGTGATGTGGGAACGGATCTCAGAACGGTACGGAGCCTTGCCGCATGTTGCGTTTGAGCTTCTGAATGAAGTGATCTCCCCGGACATTGTGCTGGAGTGGAACCAGGTGGCATCCCGGGCAGTCGATGTGATCCGGAAGAATGCGCCGCGTTCCTGGATTGTGATCGGCGGGGTCCGCTACAACAATGTCACAAGCGTTGCGATGCTGGATGCACCGAAGGATGACCGGATTGTCTATAACTTTCACTGTTATGAACCGCTGGTCTTTACCCACCAGCAGGCATACTGGGTCGATCGGATGCCGGATGATCTTGTCGTGCATTATCCCGATACCGTGAAGCAGTATCAGATTGCCTGTCAGACACTGCCGGAGAATCTGGTAGCTGCGATTGACGGACTTGATCCGGAATGCCGGGGAATTGAAATCCTGCGGAAGCTGTTTGAGGGGGCAGTCAACGCAGCCAGAACCAATCATGCGCCGCTGTATTGCGGAGAATACGGCGTGATTGACCGGGCACCGGCTGAAGATACGCTTCGCTGGATGCAGGATATTCATTCGCTGTTTGAAGAATACGGGATCGGCCGGGCATACTGGACTTACCGGGAAAAGGATTTCGGGCTGACGGGCAGTCATTTTGATTCCATCCGGGAAGAAATGATCCGCGTACTGTAATAACCGCATGAAAGAAATGAAAAAGGCGCTTCCTGATCCGGAGGCACCTTTTAAAATGGCCGGAAAGATGCTCACTGCCCGTCTGCTGCACGCAGTTCCTCAGTTCCGCGCAGTATCAGATCTTCGGCGGAATAGCAGGGGAAGCAGGCAAGATGGTACAGCTGATCCTGCAGAGCGGAGTCATGGGTGTATACGAGAATCTGTGCGTTTCTGTCATCATAGGAAAGCACGCTGTGATCCGCATGGGCAAACGGACTGCCGGAAGAAGCGGAGATATGCACAAGGTCAAGCGTCTCATTCATCCGGATTGCCAGAACCTGATCAGAAAACAGGAGGGAAATGGTGCCGGCTGCAGGAGCGTCTGTTTCGTCAAAGGAAAGCTGAACGGTATTCAGAAGCGTTCCGTCTGGCGAATGGATTTCCAGACGTCCGTCGGAAAGGATGACATACAGACGGTTTTCGTGAAACGAAAGGGCAAGCGGACTGACGCCGGGATAAGGAATCGTTCCGGTTTTCTGAAAGGAAGCGTCATAGAGATCGATTCCTTCCGTTCCACAGAGCGCATATCCCTGATTCATGCACACAGAGAGAAGATTCCGGTCGGCGGCAGTTTCCGTAAATACATGAACGGTGCCGTCCTTCAGATCAACCGCAGCCGGATGGACTGCACTTTTCGTATCGGAAGATCCGTCTTCCGCAAGGATGAAGGCAGTTTCATGAGCCGGCTCGAAGCGGACCGAAGGATGCTCGGTGAATGAATTGTCCTGAACTGGCCGGTAAGAACCGAATTCCGGATGCACTTCGGTTTCAGATCCGTCGTCACAGCGGATGAAATGCAGAGAGAGAGGATTCCGGTTTCCTTCGAAATAACAGAAGATCCCGTCGTCGAAGGCGATCTCACTGACGCCGCTGCGAAGAGATTTGAGCAGCAGATCCGCTCTCAGATGGGAATCGGCTCCATAGAGCTCTGCCAGCTGCTGAAAATAGCCCTGGGCGCTGAAATAATCCTGAATGGCAAGCGGAATCGTCTGAATCACCTTCAGACTCTCGCAGGAGCGAAGTTCAAGCCGCATTTCGCCGTTGTCGGTCCGGATCACAAGCAGCGGGAAAACTGACGCGTCATCCGGTATGACTTCCGCCGGCAGGATTCCGGTCTCATTGGATGCGAAGCGTTCCTGTGAAAGCAGTTCCCCGCCGGTTCTGTCATACAGCAGAAGATCACAGTCGGCGGTCACGATGATACGGGAAGCATTCCGGGTAAGACCGTCAGCCGCCTGCAGAAATCCGTCTTTCTGCATGCGCCGGATGCCGGAGTCAAACGCGGCTTCATACCAGTGGATGTTTCCGTCATAGAGTACCGCAAAGGCGGACATGGAAGGACTGACAGAAACAGCAGCGGTGATCCGCTGAGGAAAGAGACCGGTAAGCTCGGCAATTTCCCGGGAAAGAGAAACCGTGCAGAGACTGCCGCCGGAGGTGATCAGTGAAACGGTCTCTCCTGCTGTGCTGAGAACGGAGAGGATCGGGGTATCCAGCTGCTGCTGCGCGATCACTTCACCATCCTTCGTGCTGATCAGGCTCAGTGTGTCGGAAGCGGAGATCAGCACCGTATCACGGAAGCCGGATGACGCAAGGGAAGTGTCAGAAGCCGGCATGGAAAACGGAACTGCGGTATCAAAGCGGGTACCGTCCTCTGTGAAGCAGAGCACGTGAATCTCATTTTCAATCAGCTTTGAACTGCCATGCCAGACAATGGAGTGATCTTCACTGCTGTCAGACAGGACAAGCAGGGCGTTGTCTTCTGTAAACCGCAGGTCACGTACGGATCCGCAGGTGCCAAGCTTCTCAAAGGCTCCGGTGGAAAGATCAAACATGCCGACTTCGTCCGGGTGGTCCTGTGAGTGAAGCGAGACGCCGATCCGCGTGCCGTCATCTGACCATGCAATCCGGTCAATATAACCGGCCGAAGAATCTCTGAGGGGAAGGGAACGGACAGGTGTTCCGTCCTCCGCCTTCATGAGCTGAACCGCATCGAGATCGCCTGCCGCAATCAGACTTCCGTCAGCGGAAGAAGCGATTCTGCCGTAAACGCTGTAATTGAGCTCCTGTTTCCAGCGCAGACTGCCGTCATTGCGGATGCATACGATTCCCTGTGCCGTCCATGCATACAGGCAGTCCTGAAGCGGCAGAAGTTCACGGATTGTTTCGGTTTCAAACAGACGGATGGTTCCGGTCTGTTCTTTTGTTCCGGTGCTGAAAATCGAAAGCTGTCCGTTACTGCTGAGGGCGTAGAGGCTGTGATGATCCGGATCAGAAACAATGGTTTCAAAGGCTTCCGGTCTGTCAGTCACGCGGGTTTCCAGGGTCTGAAACGGAAGCTGATAGGCGAGGGTGGAACGGCAGAGCGCATACTGGGCTTCATCTGTTACCGGCCGCGCCTGCTGTTCAGAGGGCAGTGCCTTCAGCGCCGTACGCACTGCATCGAGCCGTTTTCCGTCCTGAAGCAGAGAAAGCGCGGTATTGGCAAGGGTGCGGGATTCATTGATCTGCGCCTGCCGGTAGTTTTCCCGTATTCTCGCGTTGGAATAGAGCAACCAGGCAATAGCGGCAGCTGCCAGTACGCTGAAGACGGAAACCCCTGCCAGCAGACGGGTTCGCCGGTAGTGTTCGCTGCGCAGAACGAGTTCATCATATTCGCAGTGCAGGATTGCGGATACCAGACGGGGAAGCTCCAGTCTTGCGGCCTGCCGGAAGTTCATCCGG
>JAFYGX010000197.1 GCA_017543025.1 Solobacterium sp. | reverse complement strand
TTCCATCTGCCCCCGGAAGTCTTCCGGATGCGCCGCAATCTCCTTCAGCAGCTGACGGAACGGCCCGGCATAGTGCGGATACCGGTCTGCTGCATAATCAATCTGTTCCGGATCGTCTTCCAGCACTCTGGTCAGCTGCCAGAATGATACCAGAATACTGTACTGTATCGATTCATCGAGCGACTGCTCTCCATCCTGCAGCGCATTGATATACTGGATGACATCCTTAAGGCTGTCGGAAATCTGCAGGTCATCATAGAACCGGTAGCTCTCAAAACTCTTATATGCACTTTCGATCAGTCCCGGCTGCGTACGGAACATGTGATGTTCCTCAAGCCATACCGTCAGCGCAAGAAACAGATCAGAAGACCATTCCGCTCTGTTGGCATAGCCGGAAAACCGGGAAAACCCTCTGGCCAGCGCTTCTTCGTCAAACCCGTTGAGCGCTTCCCCGCTCAGCTGCTGCTTCAGCGCTTCGATATCCTGCTGCAGCCGCTTCTGGTCGGAAAACCAGACATCCGCCCCCATCTGCAGCAGAATCAGTTCATACAGCGACGACAGGATACTGTTCTGTTTCGCTGACGCCTTCTCACGGTCTGTCTCCTCCCGCAGTTTTCTCACATAGGCAATCTCTTCCTCAAACAGCCTGCGGCAGCGCTCCGCATCCGACAGTCTGCACAATGCATTCCGAAGACATTCAAACGCCCGGGGAATTTCATCTTCCAACGGCATCATCGGCTCCAGGATCTTCACCACAGCGTCATACTGCTGATTCTGCTCTTCCTTCAGCGCCTCCGCAAGACATGCATGGAACGGTTTCTGTTCCAGCCGCTCCAGCAGGCGGATCGACCGTCCGGTCTCATTATGCTTTCCCATACCGATCATCGCCGCCGTCCGCAGCCAGAGCACCGGTTCTTCCAGTTCGTTCAGCTCATATTCCGCAAGTTCATCGGCAGTCTCACATACAGTCTCATAGTTTTCAAACCGATCTGCGGCAAACAGTTCCAGAATCAGCGGAAGCGTCTCGCTGCTGCATACGGAAAGGTCAACGCCCGCAATCTCCGCAAAGTGATACCGGTGGGTGTCATAGTACAGCTTCATCACCTTCCGGCTTTCCCGCAGGGAACAGTCTGTGTACTGCGCATAATTCGATTCACATTCTTTCTTCACCCGGCCCGGATGATGAATGACATCAAACAGATCGTTTTCCTCTTCCGAAAACAGATCCGGATACTGTTTCGCAAGCCCGGCCAGATACCCCGGCGTTTCTTTCTGCTGCGCAGCCAGCGACCAGAGATCCAACATCAGATATTCGTTTTCCGGATTCATGGGATCTTCACTGTAATAATAATCAAGATAGCGCGAAAGCATCGGGGGAACATCCGCCCGCTCATCCAGCTTCAGCAGCTGTTCCTTGACCCGGATCAGCTTCAGCAGTTCTTCCGGCACAACCCCCGGGTTTTCTGTCTCTGCCTTCCGCAGCGTCCGGGCACTGATCCGGAAGAACAACGACTCTGTATCCTGTTCATCGATCATCAGATTCAGCGCAAGATCAAGCGTTTCCGATACCAGCTGTTTGTTCGGATCGCTGACCTGAAGCAGAAACTGCCCGAACGCCCGCATATCCCAGCGGTACATTTCAATCTGATCCATGGAATCATCCAGCATCACCAGCTGGGAAAAAAGGAACGCTGCGACTGCGGCAGCGTCCGTACGCCCGCCGGCATACTGCTTTGCCTCTTCGATGCCGCTTTCAAGCGATCCTGCTTTCGCATCTTCCCCGTATATTTCCCCGGCAAGCTGGCTACGCAGCATCAGAATCGTGGCATAGTCCGCTGTATATGCCCATTCGATTCCGCTCAGATTCTGATAAGCGGCAGAAGGATCATCACTGCAGTGATATGCGATATACGCGTCCCAGTACTTCACCATGTACCGGCAGTTCTCCATTCCGGCAAGCTGTTTCAGAATGGACTTTGCCTGTTCTGTTTTTTCTGTCCGCATGAGCAGGCGGACAAGCTCAAGCCGGACCCGCCCGGTTTCCTCATCGCTGTATCGTTTCAGAAGCCGTTTCAGCTTCCGTATGCACGCTTCCTCATCTGATACGAAGAGAAAATCTTCGTCAAGAATCTGAAGAAACTGCGAACGGTATGGCTCCGGTATTGTCTCCGCCGGATCATCAAGCCGCATTCTGATATGTCTGAATTCCATATTCTTTCTTATCCCTTCCATTCAAAAGAGGCGTTCTCAGAGAGCCCGTCTGAACTCTTCGAGGATCGCCGCATTGGGATATTCGTAATCCTTCAGCTGTTCTTTCCGCATTGCCAGCCCGCCCGGTTCCTTCAGAGCGGTGCGCAGACCGTCGGTCAGTGCCTCCTGGGTATTCTCCACGATCCAGCCGTGTGCCTGTTCCGTGATCTGTTCCCTCACGCCGCTGACTTCCGTCGCAAGGACCGGCGTCCCGACAATCAGGGATTCCGAGATCACCGTCGCAAACCCTTCATACAGCGAACTGGATACATAGAGATCCGCTTTTGCCATATCCGCATACGGGTTCTGCCGGTATCCGAGGAATACGACATGGTTCATATGCAGATCGCTCACCATCTTCCGCAGCGCAGCTTCTTCTTCACCGCCGCCGATCAGGTACAGCGTATGGTGCAGCCCTTCTTCATAGACCGTATGGCTTGCGGTCAGCAGACGGTCAATGCTTTTCTGAAAGTGAAAGCGGGCAACGGTGATGAGATTCGGTCCGTCAGTTCCGCAGATCTCTGCGCCATCCGCATCTTCCAGACACCTGCGGATGCGGTCCACATCCATCAGGTTGTGAATCGTAATGCCGTTATTAACCCGGAATACCGTCTCATATGCGATCAGCGCCTGTTCGCTGTCAGCGATATTGAGATCGATATTTGCCAGCGCCTGCTTGACCAGCCGCATATGATTATGCGAGTAGTTGCATACGCTGTAATCGGTCAGCACCCAGTTGATCTTGCGCTTACTGTCGCCATAGGCGGTGAAAATTGTGCAGAATCCTTCCTTTGCGGCAACTTCCACATCATATTGTTTCGAAAGGATCTTCTTCCGCTCCTCGCGGATTCTGTTTACGATCATCCCGCTTTTCATATACGCCAGCAATCGCAGTTTCCCCGCAAGATCTCTGATTTTTTTCTGCTGCCACAGAAGATCCAGCGACTGATCGACCGCTCTGAAAAACGGAGTTCCTTCGATCACATGAACCTTTTCCGGTATTTCCTTCAGCAGCATTCCTTCCTTGTGAAGGATCAGAAGATCGATGTCATACTCCTCTTCCGGAAGTGCCGCCATCAGGGTATTGAGCACCCTGGCAACTCCTCCCATCTGCATCTCATCATTTACAAATAGTATCTGTTTCTTATCGGTCATATAGTTTCAGCACCAGTCGTACATGTCCCTGGTCCAGCAGGGTGTAAATCAGCCGTTTCTTCCAGCCGGCCCGTTTCACAAACGGATCGTTCATATAATCGGGATACCGCTCCCTGAGGAGCGCCATATTCTCTTCCAGCATCCGGACGCGTTCCTCATTCCGTTCCATATCCTTGATTTTCAGCGTTGTGATATCAAGTCCGAAGATCACATACATATGCATGATTTCGGCTCTGATTTCCGGCTCGTTGCCATGAAATCCGACATAATCCCGGACCCGGTCGATCGCATCGTAGATATGAAAGACCCGCCGGTCTGTCTTATGCTGGATACTGCCTTCCCGCTGCCGGTAACGGTAAAGCGCTCTGGGTACCCGGACCGCCTTCCGGCTTTCATACAGCAGAATCGGGACCGTCGCAAGGTCTTCATACAGCTTTCCTTTCGGAAAGAGGATCTTCTGAAACAGCGAGGTGCGGTAAAGCTTGTTGCATGCGGAGTTGTTGATCCGGATCAGGGCAGGATTCTGCTTCGGACAGCCGGATGTAAAGCTGCCGCCGGAAGAGAACTCCGTATGTCCGTCTTCATAGACATACTCCATATCACAGACACAGATATCCGCATCCGGTTCACTCTCAATCGCCTGCACCATCGCTCCGACATAGTCTTCCGCAATCGTGTCGTCACCGTCAATAAAGCAGATATATTCCCCGTTCGCCCGGGCAAGTCCGTAATTGCGCGCATCCGAAAGCCCGCCATTGGGCTTGTCAAAAATCCGGATGCGGCTGTCTTCAAACGCCGCCACCTCAAGCACTGCCTTGGAGGGATCCGTACTTCCGTCATTGACCGCCAGAATCTCGATATTCCGATAGGTCTGCGCACAGACGCTGTCAATGCATTCTCTGATATAGGGCTCAATGTTATAAACCGGAATCACCACGGTAACTAAAGGCTGTCTCATACAGAGTTCAGTATATCATGGAAAAACTCACGGATTGACTTCACAGTTCCAGCCGTCACAGCCTTTCTTCCAGAAATGACCGCTGGAAAAGTCAATCGCAATCGGATTGAACCATTCAAACTGATCATCGCAGAAGATGATCTGCATCTCTCCCAGCTGCCCGGTACTGGCGCCGTTGAACAGAATATCCTCTTCGGTAAAGCTTACCTTTACGCCTTCGAGCTCCGTTTCAAACGGCTCATTGCCTTCCTGGATCACCTGGCCGTTTTTCACCAGTCCGTAATAGGGTCTGTTTTTCTCTGCGATGAAATCGTGATGAAACCCGAGTGCCTGCAGGGCCGTATTCTCATACTCCCCGATGGAACTGGTTTTTGCGGCAGGTATGCGGACCGCAGTGATGCACGGATACTTTGCGGCATCCTCCAGCAGATGATAGATGTTGATATTCTGCTTTGTCAGAAGATAATCCGCTGTCCGCTGCAGCGAAAGCGCATAGACCTTATCCGTCGTCTCATTCTGCCTGTGATGTTTCACATATCCTCCTGACTGAATCACTTCCGCCAGATGCTTTGTGACAATTTCAGCTCCCCAGGTATTGTTGTGCCAGGTATCGCCGTCCATATCGAGATACCATTCCAGATCCTTCGCCCTGGCAAGAAAGTCAATATACTCCGCACCGATCTCATCGAGATAGCTCCATACCGCAGCCAGCTTATCCGCGTCATCCTGATCTTCCTGATACGGGGTTTTGACAAAGATCAGATGGATTCCGCTTTCTCTGCATCTGTTCACCAGCCGGTCAATCCAGTATTTCTCCCGCTCGCTGAGCTCCAGCTTCTCCTTCGGCTCAAACACTTCCAGCGGCGTATACTTCGGATCTTCCGGCATCTGATCGACATAGCCGAGTCCCCAGTTCACTGTGCGGTCTTCCTGCCCGTTTTTCAGAATCGAATTCAGATCGGAAAAGTCCATCGTCTTCCAGTTGTCATGGTTCATGTAAAGATCGACCTGATAGCCGAGCTTCACGTCCGGATCAACCGTATCGGGTATCGCATCCGCCGAATCATATCTGGTTCTTCCGCTCAGCATGTCCATCGCAATGTAATACGTCCCGTCCGCATAACATACCTGACTCTGCGGCAGCAGGGTAAATACATCCACGACCAGTACCTCCGGCTTCTGTGTCTTCAGCACTTCTTCCAGCAGATACACGCTCTCCGAAAACGGCTGGCAGACTGATCCGAACACGTAGCTGTAATAACCGCTCTCGGCATAGAACACGCCCGGATTGAATGCATACTGCATATGGGAAGAGCCAAGCGCCAGCACATCGATCGAATTACTCGGAAACGCCCGCATCATCTCTCCGTCCCTGTTCCGGTCGATCCGGAAATACGGTGTCAGCACTACCCAGATCAATGCGGCAAGCCCAAGCAGAATCACGCCTTTCAGCCCGGCTTCCAGCAGCTCCCGGAAAAACCGCAGCCGGCGGCGGTAACGCGTCTCTTTCTTCCCCCGTTCCTTCGGTGCTGTTCTCGCAGCGGTTTCCGCATTTCGAATAAGTTCCGAAATCGAACGCTCGGACAGCGGTTCCAGAGGCGGGACCTCCGGAACAGAATCTGCACGGTACAGAACCTCCGTTCCGGCTGTAACCGCTTCGACGCTTCCGGCTTCCTCAATCCGGGCCGATGAAACCGGCTTTTCTTCCGGAGCAGATGTCTCTGTTTCCGGTTCGGCGGCTGTCACATCCGGTGTGCTTACAGCTTCTGTGACTGCTGTACCGGCTTCGGGAATTGCGGAAGAAGCGCTGCCCTGTTTTTCTGTCCGGCTGCCTTCGGCTTCCATTCCGGCCGTTTTCTTTCTGCGGCCGCGTTTTTTCTTCTCTGCCGGTTCACTCCGGTTCACCTCAGCCCCATTTATCTCAGCTGATGCCGCTTCATTATTCTGTTCCAGATTCACTGCGGCCGGATTTTCTGCTTTGATTATGTCTTCAGATTCCGTATCTGTACTGCGCTTTGTTTCTGTATCTGCCGTCTTTTTCCGGCGTCTTTTTCTGCCGGCAGTCGCACTGGCGCCCCGGGCCGCTCTGGAAGCAGGTTCTGATGCGTTTGCATCTGTGTTGGCTGTTTTTTCTGCGCTGGTTTCTGCGTCTGCTTTTGTCTTCCGTTTCGGTCTGCTCTTTTTCTCCGGTTCTGTCCGGGAATCGGATGCGGCCGCTGTTTCTTTTTTCTTCCGGCCTCGTTTTTTACCCGCAGGCTTCCGGTTTCCGGCAGCGGAAGGCTCCTTTACCGCCTCTGTATCAGCCGGGATCTCTGTATGCTGTGTTTCAGAATGTGACATAGATAAAATCCTCCGGATGGTATCCCGGTCCGTAGACACCGAAAATAACCGCAATCACGAGCAGAGTGGCATAAAACGCCCAACGGAACACAAAAAACTGTTTTCCCAGCCAGTCCAGCGGCTCTTTGAGCGCCCAGCGAAACAGGTCGCTCAGAATGATCATTCCCATCAGCACCGCAAGCCAGTTCAGTTCATTCAGCGTTATGCCCGCCGCTTCATACGACAGATGCGGCAGCCCGGAAGCAGTACTCATGCGGGCAAAAATTCCCATCGCTTCCGCGAGAGATGCGGAACGGAAGAATACCCACAGCAGACTGACCAGCACAAAGTTCAGCACCACACCAGCCGGCAGAAGCCATACCGGAACCTTTTTTCTCCGTTTCTTCATCGCTCTTCCGACTGCCCCTTCCAGCAGGTTCAGCACGCCATGCCCGGCACCCCAGATCACAAACAGAATGGTGGAGCCATGCCATAAGCCGCTGATCAGAAACGAGGTCATCACATTGACAATGCGGCGCGCTTCTCCCTTTCTGCTTCCGCCCAGCGGAATATAGACATAATCTCGCAGCCAGGAAGAAAGACTGATATGCCACCGGCGCCAGAAGGAAATGATCGAAGCGGAAAGATACGGAACATCAAAGTTCTTTTCGATCTTCACTCCGATCAGACGGGAAACGCCGATCGCCACATTGGAATAGGCGTCAAAGTCCGCATAGATCTGAAAGGAATACAGCAGCACCCCGAACACCGTATACCAGCCGGAAAGCTCCGCCGAAAGAAACACCCGTACGCCGCGGGCCAGCTGGTCGGCGATCACAAGCTTTTCAAATCCGCCCAGCATTGCCTGCAGAAAGCCTTTTTTCTGATCCGAATAGGAAAACATCCAGGCGGAATTCAGCTGATTGAAAAACGGTTCTGCCCGGTTGATCGGCCCGGCCATGAAGACCGGAAAGAATGTGAGATATGCAAATACCGGCAGGAGGCTGTGCTTTTCGATCCGGTTCTGATAGATATCTGCCAGATAGCTGATCGCCTTGAACGTATAAAACGAAATTCCAAGCGGAAGCAGAACCCCGTGCGCGGAAAACAGGCCGGCATATTTGAAAAAAAACAGACCGGCCGCAGGTACGCTGACGGCGAGCGCAAGCGAAAGCGGGGTCCGGTTTCGCGATACGGTCAGTCCGGCAAACCAGGTCCAGATACAGAGAACGATAATATAGGCGACATCCAGAATCCTCGCCCGCAGAAACGAAAGGAAGACAAGATTCAGTGCGCAGATGGTAACCGTACGCCGCACAGAACCTTCCTTTGAGGGAATCAGCCAAGAGATCAGCGAAGCGGCTGCCGCAAACAGTACATAGGAAAAGGAAAGAATACTCATGGCTTCCACTCCCTCAGTTCGTCGCCTTTGACAAGAAACGCTTTTTCTGCGAGCTTCGCCAGCGGGGTGTCACTGCGGGAGTCCGAATAGAACGCATCGATTTTCGCGTCACCGAATACCTGCCGGAACCGTTTCACCTTTTCTTCGCCATGGCAGTTCTCCCCGCTGTAAACGCCCGTATACGGATCGACCGGGCTCGCCATCACGGTTCGGATGCCCTGTTTCTGGCAGAACGAACGGATCAGAAATTCCGGTGATGCGGAGATCACCACATCATCTTCCTTCTGCTGCGCCCTGTACCAGTCCTTGACATGGTCCATATGCGAAGCAGTATATTCCTCCACAAAGGCATCCATGTCATCAATCATCGTAAACATATGAAACAGGTTCTGCTTGAATGTTTTTTTCGGCATGAGCTTCAGCACAAACAAAAGTCCGCAGCCCGCGGTGCGCGGAATGCTCAGAAGGGTCTTCGGCCGGTGCGTCCATGCATACAACACCATTCCCATCGTCGAATCCCCCCGGTAAATCGTATCATCCCAATCGTAAACGTTCACTTCAGACAACCTCTTCTGTATCTTAACCGAAACCGCAGTTCTGCTGTTTCAGTTTCGCTTCTCCATGCGCCGGTAAAGCGCCTGATAACCCTCGATCATCGCTTCCCGGCTGTACTGTTTTCCGTTTGTTTCACACGCTGACCGATCAAAGCGGATGCGGCCATCCATATTATCTTTGATCATCCCGATCAGTGCGTCAAGATTTCCGGCCTCTGCCGAAGCGCCCGTACCTTCCCGGACCGTTTCCGTGCTGCCGCCGGCCGCATAGGTAAGAATCGGACAGCCGCAGGCCTGCGCTTCGAGATTCACGGTCGGAAACGTATCTTCCTGCGTCAGATTGACGAAGATATCCGAAGCAGAATATATTTCTGCCAGTTCCTCTGCCGACTCGGTACGCGGAAGCACAAGGACATGTTCTCCCTTCAGCTTCTGCGCAAACGACCCGGATGCGCCGACCACGACCAGGTCGCTTCCCTCCGGCAGACGGTTCGACAGCCGGATCAGATCTTCTGTTCCCTTTTCCTTATACCAGCTGCCTGCCGCTGCGAGAATCACATAACGGCCTTCCAGCTGATGTGCGGCGCGGAATGAGGAGTCACGCGGCGTAAAGGTATTGATGTCGATGCCGTTTGGAATCGTGCAGATTTCATAGCGGTTCAGAAAAGACTGCGACGCCTCTTCCTTCAGCCAGCGCGAAGGCGTAACGATCACCATGGACGACGGATCAAGCGACGCAAACAGCGCCTCCTTCCGCTTCCGGTTTTCTTCCGTGTGGTGCCTGTTGAATGTCGGCGGGTAATGAAGCAGCGCCGGGCAGTCTCTGCACTCCCGCTTCCACCGGTCGCAGGAAACGCTGGTATAATGCGCGCAATGTCCGGTAAATGCCCAGCAGTCATGCAGCGTCCAGACTACCGGAATCCCGCTTTCCTTCAGCCAGGCAAATAATGGCCGGATGTCTAGATAATAACCATGCAGATTATGAAGATGAATGAGATCCGGCTGAAACGCCTTCAGCTGTTCCAGCATCCGCTCTGTCTCCCGTGTATTGAAACAGGCGTGCCTATCGGTCAGAAACGTATATGCGACATGTGAAACAAAGCCTGCTTCCGAGGTCATGCGAAACGACGGCAGCCCGCTGCTGTCGCTTTTTCTGCCATAGCAGATCAGACACTCCGCTTCTCCTTCGCCAAGCATCCGCACCAGTCTTCCGGTGCTGCCGTATCCGGCCACCGAATTGATCAATGCCAGTTTCATATCCCTATTCCTTCGGCGCAAAGATCGCCTCTGCTGTATAATCCTTCAGATAGTAGAACACCAGGTGCAGGTCCTGATTCAGATAATAGTATTCCTTAAAATAATACATATGCGTATCATCGCCTTCCTGCACATTGGCGGAATGAATCGACTCATCCGGATATGCGATCAGCCATGCATCCCCGGCGTCCGGTCTTGCCCGGTAATATTCAATTTCCTGATATCTGCGGATGTTGATCAGGTGCACCATATGATAGATGTCATAATAACTGATCATCCGTATGCAAAGCAGAAGCAGGGAAGCTGCCGCAGCTGTACAGCGGACTTTCCGGCTGCCGGAAAGCAGTGACTGCGCACGGATCACAGCAGAAAGCAGGAAGAGATATTCCGTATACAGACTGCTGCGGCTGTCAAAGATCGGCGAAACAAGCATGACCGCATTGGCCCCAAGAGCACAGAGTACCGTAAACACCAGAAACCACCGGCGATGTTCGTCTTCTTCATAACAGATTGTCACCGCAAGAAATGCCAGCACTGCAAGCAGATGCACAATGCCGTTATTCCAGAAGATGCCGCAGAGCCCCAGTGCAGCAGGCACCATGAGCAGCCTGTGCTTTGCGATCTGTGAAAGGGAGTGAAGCGTAAAGGACAGTAAGAGGGCGACCGTAATGATCCGGCTTTCCGTAAAGGTATGTTCAAAGAAATACGGAAGGTTCTGCCCGATTTTTTCCATAAGGCTGAGAGAACGGAACACCGCGTTGTCATTGTTCAGCCTTGCCGCAGCACCGGGTGAAAGCAGAATGATCAGCGTTGAACAGAACCCGGCCGCAAACAGCCACGCCATCTTCGGAAGAAGCGGCTTCGCCCTGAACCAGAGATACAGCAGAACAAGCAGATTCGCCCCGCACAGCAGTGCCGCCGCATTTTCCATATACAGCGGGATGCAGAAATTGAGAACGATCATGAGCGGATACACCCATTTCTGCTTCAGCTGACCGGTAAAAACCCATTGCTTCAGAAGAAGCACATAAAGCAGAAACAGCAGCAGCGGAATCACATAGGTCGTTCCCATGATCCACGTATACGTCTGCATGCGAACCCGGTTCCCCACCCCCAGCATCAGAGCGGCGCTCAAGAGACCGCTGACAAGGCGGTTCTCCTTGTCCGCACCGTTCCATACCGCAAGCAGAAAGATGCAGGTAAAAAACAGCGGGTTCAGAATATTCCACAGATTCTTATGCGGCGCAACCAGAAAGCCCCACAGCTCGCTGAGATAACGGCCGGACCAGGTCTGATACATATAGAACGCCTGCTGAAACGGGTTGTTCCATTTTCCGCCGACCGCATACACCCAGTCATCTCCGCACGCCGGCGTCCAGTGGGTGATCAGTGCGAAAAACAGAAAGAGGACCGCTGTCACGCCCGCAAAGCAAAGTATCCGGATCCTGTTCTGAAACTGTTCATCCTTCATAGCTCACCTCACTC
>JAFYGX010000196.1 GCA_017543025.1 Solobacterium sp. | reverse complement strand
GCAAATGCATTCAGTGCAGCTGCGAAAGAGAAGATCGAAGCTCTCGGCGGCACCGTAGAAGTGATTGAGTAATTCGGGCTCGAATCGAAAGGTATGGTAACCAAATGTTAGAAACAGTAAAAAATGCATTCAAAGTGAAAGAGGTCAGAGAACGCCTCCTTTTCACCTTTGCAATGCTGGTCATCATCCGTTTCGGATCCGAACTTCCGGTTCCGGGTGTTGACCGCAATTATTTCAGCAATTGGTTCGCAGCACAGACGAGCGATGCGTTCAGCCTGGTAGACGCCTTCACCGGCGGTTCCTTCCTGAACATGTCTATTCTGGCACTGAATATTACACCTTACATCACATCATCGATTATCATTCAGCTTCTGACGATTGCGATTCCGAAGCTGGAAGAACTGCAGAAGGAAGGCGAGGACGGCCGTAAGGTTCTTTCCTCGATTACCCGTTACGTCACGGTGGCGCTGGCACTGATCGAATCCGGTGCTATGGCGATCGGTTTCGGACGCAGCGGCCTGCTTGAGAATTACAATGCAATCAATGTAATTCTGTGTATGGCTGTCCTGACGGCCGGCAGTGCATTCCTGATGTGGATCGGTGAGAGAATTACAGACAGAGGTGTCGGAAACGGTATTTCTATCGTACTGACGATCAATATTATTTCCCGTATGCCGCAGGACATTGTAAGCCTTTTCCGGCAGTTCGTGATCGGCAAGTCCATCGCGGTCGGCATTGTTGCCGCTGTGATCATCATTGCTATCATCGTCGGCATGGTTGTGCTGGTTATCCTGCTGAATTCAGCGGAGCGCAGCATTCCTGTCCAGTATGCGAGAAAGATTCAGGGCCGGAGACAGATCGGCGGAACCACGACCAGAATTCCGCTCAAGGTCAACACCGCGGGCGTTATGCCGATCATCTTCGCGTCTTCGCTGATGGAGTTCCCGGTTATTATTTCCACACTTGCCGGGTACCACGGCACGGGAGTATGGTCTGAGGTCCTGAAATATCTCAGCTCCTCCCACTGGTGCAATCCGGCGCAGATCAAATACTCGATCGGCCTTCTGGTCTATATTGCACTGCTTATTTTCTTCGCTTACTTCTATACATCGATCACCTTCAACCCGACGGAGATCGCTGATAATATGAAGAAGCAGGGCGGTTTTATCCCGGGCATCCGTCCCGGCAAGCCCACGGCAGAGTATCTGACGAACCTGCTGAACTACATTATTTTCATCGGTGCGGTCGGACTTACCATTGTCGGCGTACTCCCGTTCTTCTTCCGCGGAGTGTTCGGCGCGTCCGTATCCTTCGGCGGCACCAGCCTGATCATCGTCGTCAGCGTTGTGCTTGAGACAATCAAGCAGGTTGAATCGATGATGCTGGTCAGAAATTATAAGGGATTCCTGAATGATTAATGACCGGAACCACAGACAGAATCGGACCTGGGCAGAGTCGTACTCTGCCCGGGAACTATTTTTTTAGTTTATGACTGAAAGGAGGAACAGCAGATGAAGATTGTGATGCTGGGAGCACCCGGTGCGGGAAAAGGCACACAGGCAATTATGATCAGCGAAAAATTCGGACTTCCGCATATCTCGACAGGGGATATTTTCCGCAGCAATATCAAGAACGGAACCGAGCTGGGCAAAGAAGCCAAAAAGTATATGGACGAAGGCAGGCTTGTTCCCGATGAGCTCACGGTCCGGATTCTGCTGGACCGCGTCTCCCGGGAAGATTGTGCGGGCGGATATGTTCTGGACGGATTTCCGAGAACCATTCCGCAGGCCGAAGTCCTGACGAAGGAACTGAGCGCAATGGGAGATGCGATCGATTTTGCTTTGAACATTGACGTTCCGGATGAGAATATCGTAAACAGAATGAGCGGGAGACGCTCCTGCCCGTCCTGCGGAGCGACTTATCATATTCAGTATGTTCCGCCGAAGAAAGAGGGCATCTGCGATGAGTGCGGAAACGCTCTGATCCTGCGGGACGATGACAAACCGGAGACTGTTCTGAACAGACTGAAAGTTTATCATGAGCAGACACAGCCGCTGATTGATTACTACAATGCGGCAGGCGTTCTCAGAACCATCGACGGAACGAGAGACGTAGATACAGTATTTAATGAAATTTGCAGTATTTTGGAGGATTAAAACGTGGCAAAAGCAGATGTAATCGAACTGGAAGGAGTTGTTGTTGAGAAACTTCCCAACACACTGTTTCGCGTGAAGCTCGAGAACGGAGCAATCATCCTTGCTCATATCAGCGGAAAACTTCGTCAGAACTTTATCCGGATTCTTCCCGGTGACCGTGTGACACTTGAGATGTCCACATATGACCTGACGAAGGGCCGGATTATCTGGAGAGATAAGTAAGCACCGGCTCCCTGCTGAGCAGGACCGTCTTTTGATCACAGAAATCTTACAAAAATAGCTTGAGTTCTATTCATCTGCGTGATAGAATTATTAGGCTGTCCGAAATTTCGGCAACCGGTCTGCCTCTACGCGGCCGGCGGTCTGACCCACCGGGCCGGGATTTTATTCAGTATACTGTTGACTGTTTTTTGAAAGGAGCGTGCATCGTGAAGGTAAGAGCATCGGTGAAGCCTATTTGCGAAAAGTGCAAGGTTGTTAAGCGCAAGGGCGTGATCCGGATTATCTGCGAGAATCCGAAACACAAACAGAGACAGGGTTGACGAGCCATCAGACTCAGAATTCAATAGGGGATAAGCCCCGTTGATACCCTGTCGGGAGCTCCGTGGGAGCTTCATCTATCGCAGCGGAAGACCGGCTTTTGTTCCGGTCGGACATGAATTATATGTCCCTATCAATCAGATTGTTTCTTTTATAAGAGGATAAGAGAAACGTACAGAAAGGAAGCGTACTAAGAAATGGCTCGTATTTCAGGTGTTGATTTACCCAGAGACAAGCGCGTTGAGATCGGTCTGACCTCCATTTACGGAATCGGCCGCACCAGTGCAACCAAGATCGTCGAAGCGGCAGGCGTGAATCCTGACACTCGCTGCAGAGATCTGACGGACGACGAAGTCAAGAAGCTTGCGGAAATTATCGCAGAGCACTATATCGTCGAAGGTGACCTTCGTCGTGAAGTGGCTATGAACATCAAGAGACTG
>JAFYGX010000195.1 GCA_017543025.1 Solobacterium sp. | reverse complement strand
AGTCCGTATCAAGCCCGTCGATGAAGTACAGGAGTATCAGAGATACCGATAGCAGCGACAGCGAATCGTTATTCTGATACATTCCCAGAAACATGATCTGCGGAATGAAGCAGACTGCGGCAGAAAACAGAATCGCAGAAACCCGCTTGCGGAATATGTGATGGCCGATTTTCAGACAGACTGCTCAGAGTGCCGTATTGGCAATCACATTGGGCATTCTTGAGGCAAGCAGAAGAAGTTTCTGAGAAGAGGTCAGGAAACTCATCACCTTCATGCACAGAGCCGACAGGATCGATACCAGAAACGGCCGAAGCGCATAGGAAAACCCCCAGATCGGAATAATGGTTTCCGGCTCATCACCGGCCGGCAATGTACCGTGGGTGAAAATCCAGTCTGACACCAGCTGACGTGCATATTCATCCGGACAGTATTTCACTTCAATGACTGCAGCTCCGAACAGACAGAATGCAAACACCGCAAGTATCAATGCATATTCCGGACCATTGAACGCCTTCCGCGCATCCTTCATCTGTTCTCCTGCTCCCTGTACCAGACTTTATATGCATGATGCGTCTTCTGTTTTTCTTCCGGCGGCAGCTCCATATAGTCCGGCCCGTAGAACACCCGAAGACATCCGTCATACCCTGCCGGAATCCGGAACATATACTGTTCAAACGGTACCAGCCGGAAGCTGTCATACCATTCCTTCTTCAGCAGTTCCTGCTTCATTGCGGCACACGGATACCCGACATATTCGGTCATTTCCTGTCCCGCATAGCGGCGGCAGGCCTGATCCTGATCGAATACCAGATCCTTCCGCTTTCCCTTCGGCGACACTGCCTTGATCGCCCGGATGATCAGATTCTTATACCATTCCCGCTCCGGTATCACCTTCCAGTTCTGCACATCCAGCGCCCGGCGCAGCTTCAGCAGATCTTTTGTCATCTTCTCTGCCTCTTCTTCGGTATCGCCAAGGTTATCCAGCGGAAAGATATCGATATATACCCCGAGCGTCACATCGCAGTCAATCGACTCTTCCATCACGGTTCTCGTATCCACCAGCTTGCCGGAGGAAACATACAGATCCGGTTCCTGATGAAAGGAAACAAATTCATAGTACGGCGTTTCCTTTTCTTCGTTGTAGATCCGGGCAAAGGTCTCATAATCATTGCGCGGCATTCCGACATCAATATCGTCGTCCCAGGGAATATATCCCTTATGGCGTACCGCTCCCAGCAATGTACCGCCGGTCAGAAAATAGGAAAGATCATGATCATTGCAGAACTGATCGAACTCTTTCATCATATCCAGCATCAGCTGCTTCTGTTCTTCCAGTGTAACTTCTCTCATATGCTTTCTCACTCAAACGCTTTATCCATCTGCGCCTTCAGCTCTTCGGCAGAAAGATGCGGGTAGAGATCTTCATACGCCGGCATCCGGAAGGTGCCGTCCTTCTCTGCAATCGAACGAAGCCGCGGCTCCACTTCAAGATTTTTTGATACAAATACTTCACAGACGGCCGGCCCTTTTGCCTGCAGCACATCCGCAATCACCCGGTCCATCTCTTCATCGGTGCGGATGGAATGATATTCGATTCCGTATGCCTCCGTTACCCGCTTCATATCCGGGATCGGGACACCGTCGCTGATATCGGTGCCGAATGTCGGAATAATATTGTATCCGCCCTGTGACATGCGGACAAACTGATACCCGTCATTACTGATGAGGAACAGTTTGACCGGAATCTGATACCGTTCCAGCGTCGCAAATTCCTGAATATTCATCTGCAGACTGCCATCTCCGACAAAGCAGATCACATTGCCGCCATCCCGGTTGGCTTCCGCAAGGCCTAGCGAGGTTGCCCAGTATCCCATACCGGACAGTCCGCCGGAAATGAATACCCGCTGCTGTTTCTTCACCTGCCAGGTCTGCGCCACCACGCTGCAGGAGCTTCCGGTATCGGCAATCACAAGATCATGATCCCCCGCATGCCGGCTGACCGCATCCACCAGACGATAGGAGTTCAGCTCGCCTTCATAATACTTTTTCTGCATGATCGGATACCGCTTCCGCCAGCCTTCCGTCACGCTGACCCACTTTGCATGACTGCCGCTCAGCCCTTCTGCTTCGATCATCGTCATCGCCTGGCTCAGGAAATCATGCAGATCGCCTTCGATTGTTTCATCCATCGTCAGCTCGTATTTCTCCAGCTCCGTCGGATCCGTTTCCACCAGAATCTTACGCGACTGATGCGAGAAATCCGCAACATTGTATCCGGTGGTATTCGGCGCAAGACGCGAGCCGAGAATCAGAAGCAGATCACAGGTCTGCGCCGCAAAATGCGCGGAACGGAAGCCGTGGTTGCCGCATCTGCCGGCAAAGTATCTGCTGTCGCTTTCAATCGTATCAATTCCCATGCGGCTGTTGATTACCGGCACATCCATCACTTCAATAAACCGGCGGAAGAGTTCCGTGCTGCCGGATAAGCGCACGCCCTGCCCTGCAAGAATCAGCGGGCGCTCCGCCTTCCTCAGCTCCGCAAGGACATTCCTTACCTTTTCCGGATCGATCGATGGTTTCTTCGCTTCCGTTTTCTGCGGCGGAAATGCGCACGGACATTCTGCCGACTGAATACTGATCGGTACCTCAATGCACACCGGCCCGGGTCTGCCCCCGGCTGCGGTTTCAAACGCTTCCTGCAGAATGTCAGCTGTCTTTGCCGGATCATCGATCAGGAAATATTTCTTGGTCACCGGCTCCATGATCAGATCCGTCCGCACATCCTGTGTGCCGTATTGCCGCAATCCCTTTTCCCGCTCGTATTTCACATGGGCAAGACTGGAGTTTCCGGTAAACAGCACGACCGGGGAAGAATCGGCATACGCCTGTGCCATGCCGGTTACGGTATTGGTAAGCGCCGGCCCGTTTGTCACAAACGCGACGCCGGGTTTCCCGGACACCCTTCCATAGCCGTCGGCTCCCATCACAGCAGCCTGTTCATGATTGGTGAAGGTGAACTTCAGCTTCGTGCTTCTGCTCAGTGCCTTGCAGATCCAGAGCGCTGCGCCTCCGACAATGACATAGGCATGTTCTATTCCCGCTTCTTCTTCCAGGTACTTTACGATATATTCTGAAACATTCATGTGTGTTATTCTCCTATTTCAGCCAGTTCTGCTTGCCGGATTCCTCGAGCAGCGCCTTGAACAGCAGCAGATCTTCCTTTGAGGTGATCTTGAAGTTGAAATCCGAGCCGTAATTGAACCAGACTTCATGCCCGCACTCCACCAGCAGGGTGCAGGTCGCTACCGAACCGGTAATACCCTTTTCCCTCGCCTCTTCATGCAGGGCAAGCATGTCCTTCAGATACATGCTGTGGGGGGTCTGCGTCCGATAAAGGATCTCCCGGTCAATACTGATATGCGAACTGATCTTGTCATGGGTCTCCAGCATCGCTTCCTTGCAGTCGATGGCTGTGATGCCGTTGCCGTGTCTGCGGCAGGTCGCAATATTATCAGTGATGACTTTCGCCGGCAGATATGGTCTTGCCCCGTCATGAACCAGCACGATATCATCATCCGCACAGTCCTTAGCAATCTCTCTCAGAACATTTTCAATCGATTCCTGTCCGGTCTTTCCGCCTTTGACGATCTTCTTCAGCTTTGTGATATCAAACTGTTCCGCATAGCCGGACATATAGCCTTCCCAGCCTTCCAGACATGCGACATAGATTGCGTCGATCTCCGGATGGTTCTGAAAGCACTCCATCGTATAGATGATGATCGGTTTATCATTTACATTCAGAAACTGCTTCGGCACCTTCTGTCTTGTCCGCGTACCTACTCCGGCCGCGGTAATCAGAGCGATATTCATAGCCTAACCCTCAGAACTTCCTATAAAGTGTATCACACTTGAACCGGCTTCATTTTTCCTTTACTGCCTGGAGCGCTGAATCATCTCTTCCGGCGTCCGGATCACAGCCGGTGCACAGAGCCCTTCATCAAACGGATCCGGCCTGCCTTCCGTCAATGCGCTGATCAGCTGATAGAACCGCTTTCCCGCTTCCGTTCCATTCCAGGTCTGAAGAATTGATTCATATGCATGCCTGCCAAGCTCCAGCCGCATCTCTTCCTTCTGCACCAGTGTCCGAACCGCCTCTTCCAGAGCGTCCACTGATCCGGACTCATACAGAAGGCCATTCTGCTTATGCGAAATCATCTTGGATGCGCCGGCCGCCGTTGAAACCACACAGGCACAGCCGTAATTCATTGCAAGATTCAGCGAGCTCCCCCAGCCCTGATTGGCATCCGGGGTAAAGACATACAGCGAAGCCCGCTTCAGCGATTCTCTGAGCTTAGAAAGGGAAGGCTTCAAATGGAGCGTCACATTTGTCAGATGTTCTGTTTCCATCCGGCTGCGGACTTCTGCTTCAAGCACGCCGTCGCCGAACATCTCAAATACGACCGGCAGATCTGCGGTACGCTTTGCGAGCTCCAGGCAGTCCATCGGATGATACCAGGGATGCAGATCGCTGATCCATACCGCATGAAGCGGCTGTATCTCTTTCGCCCGCTTCAGCTCCTCCCATTCCGCCGGAAACACTTCCGGAAATTCGCCGAATTCAAACTGTTTGCCCTTATACGAACCCGTGACGGCAAAATCTCTGGCGGTATAAGCGCCAAGACACATCAGATAAACCGGCTTGTGTCTCAGCTTCACGGTATGCCGGAGATAATAGGACAGCTTCATTTTCAGCGGCACATGGCTCAGGTCGCCATCGCGATATATATGCTGGGAAAGCCGGAATACCGGCCGGCCGGATTTTACTGCCAGGTTGAAATAGGCAAGCGGACTGTGCCCGTAGATCAGCACATCACTCTTCGATGCGAGTTCTTCCGCCTCTCTGATCGGATCGTCTGATTCATACAGCCGTCTGACAAACGGAAGTTCGTGATTATAATCCGGCCAGCCAAGGGACAGAAACTTCTCTTCCATCGGTTCGGTTGCCGCAAGAATCAGCTGATGATCCGAGCATTCATATAATGCCCGGTACATCGGCACAGTCTGGGGATCTGCGAAATTGGCAAATGCTGTGATCTTCATGGTTTAAGCCTCCTTCTGAACCGTTTCCGAGAAGGTATCGGGATGCACTGCGTCAAAGACCTCATTGGCCCACATCAGTGTGATCAGCTCCTCTTCTTTGAGATTAATGATGTTATGAGTATAGCCCGGACACATGATAATGCCCTGCGGATGACTGCCGTCAACTTCAAATTCGATGACTTCTTCGCTTCCGATCTTCCGCTCCTGAATCAGCGCATGGCCTTTTACCACGAAAAAGATCTCCCATTTGGAATTATGCCAGTGCTCCCCTTTGGTAAAGCCCGGATTGGAAACATTCACCGAAATCTGTCCGCATTCCCTGCTTTTCAGCAGTTCGGTAAACGACCCTCTTGCGTCCGCTGCAGGCTGAAAGCTCAATACCATCTTCTCTTTCGGAAGATAGGAAAGATAAGTCGAAAACAGCTTCTGTTCAAACGATCCTTTCGGAATTGCCGGCATCATCTTCGTACATGGCAGCTCATGAAACTGATGCAGAAGATCCGCGATTCTGCCCAGCGTCACATGATGCACTTCCCTTACACAGCAATATCTTCCATGCGGGTCCATCAGCGGGTAAAGCCCCTGATAGTCGCAATGCGTCTCACATCCTTCGAGACACGCAATCAGCTCATTCACCACATCGTCGATATAGACAAGATCAAGCTCTGTCTTCGGATCATTGACCGTAATCGGCAGATCATGGGCAATATTGTGGCAGAAGGTCGAAACCGCGCTGTTGTAATTAGGCCGGCACCATTTGCCGAACACATTCGGAAACCGGTAAACATAAACCTTTGCCCCGGTCTCTTCTGCATAGGCGAAAAACAGTTCCTCTCCCGCAAGCTTTGAGGCTCCGTATTCACTGCCGGCAAACCGTCCGGCAAGCGAAGCCTGCACGGAAGACGACAACATGACTCCGCACCGGTTCCCTTCTTCCTTCAGCGTCTTCAGCAGAAGCGAAGAAAAGCCGAAATTCCCCTCCATGAACTCCGAAGGATTTTCCGGTCGGTTGACCCCTGCAAGATGAAAAACGAAATCTGCGCGCCGACAGAATTCCCTCAGCTCTGCTTCCGTATTTTCCTTATCATATTCCATGATCTCATCGATCACCACATTCCGCGTACGGTTCTTCCCGTCACGGATATTCTTCAGATTTTCCGTCAGATTGCGGCCGATAAAGCCCCGTGCACCGCTGACCAGTATCCGCATGAGCTTCTTCCTTCCTTTCGTTCATTCTCCGTATTCAGACTGTCTGATCCCGCTTACAGATTATTCAGTTTCAGCGTATGAAACAGCCACGAGAAAAAATCGATATTCCATTCCCGGACAATTGAAAAATACCGGTTCTTCATTCCGCCGATCGATTTCAGATACGGATTGCGCGGCCAGTCCGGAAACTCCCGGTTCAGCAGCTCCCAGCCCATCCGGATCGTCTGTTTCCGGTCCTTCGCATCCTCAATCGCACAGGAACGCAGAAAACTGCTGCCGAGGAAATACCGGATGTGCACATATTCCAGCGCATCATGATATTCGTCATATCTGCCATGACGCCGGTAATAATCCAGAATGATCTCAAACACATGGATCATATTCTTGACCTGATCATTATGCGTATGCGTAATGGAGGATGTCTGCTGCACATAGCGGACATACGGCCTGTTCGTAAAGGCAACCTTCGGCACATTGCACGTCAGGCACATCAGATAACACGTATCCTCATACCGGTCTCCTTTCGGGAACGAGATGTCGAGGGCACGGATAAAATCCGTCCGGTACAGCTTGTTCCAGAGGACCGCAAACAGATTCACCATCATATCCGGACCCGCTTCATACGGTCCCTCTTTCTGCAGCGTCTCCCCCCTGGAATTCACCCAGATGAAATCCGAGACCACAAGCGGAGCATCTTCCTTCTTCGCACATGCCAGCATCTCTTCATACATTTCCGGCACCGTATAATCATCGCTGTCGAGAAAGCCGAAGTAATCGCCTGTCACATGGGCAACCCCGAAATTCCGCGCTTCGGCAATCCCCTCATTTTCCTTCGTATACAGCTTCATATCCACTTCGGGATGCGCTGCTTTCCAGCGTTCCAGAACCTCAGGCGTATTGTCTGTGCTGCCGTCGTTGATCACAATCAGCTCCAGCGAGGAAAGCGTCTGCGCTGCCAGGGAATCCAGCGTCCGCTCCACGGTCGACGCACAGTTATAGCATGGAACAATGACCGATACCTCAGGCATTTTCGCTTGCCTCCTTTACCCGGTTCAGCAGAATCGCAGTCAGGAATGCGGTAAATACGGTTGTCACAAACTGATCCAGGAAATGCCCGGAAAGCCACGCCCCGCCGAAGCCGCATCCGATCGCCAGCGCAAAACAGAAGTTTTCCAGCGTCCAGAGCTGCTTCCGGTAACGGAGAAACATGAAGAACCCATAGCCAAGAATCGCGATCCATGGGCCGATCAGAAGCAGCGCACCGGCGTATCCGAGCGTATAGACCTGCTGTACAAAATCTTTTTCCAGAACGATCGATCCGTTCATAAAGGTGCTGTAGCCCATGCCGAGCACCTTTTCCGGACCGGTCAGGTTTTCATACTTGTAATTGAAGAAAATTGTTTCGATCTGCCGCCCGCTGACCCTGTCAAACACCGGGATATCCATACAGACGTGATACCAGAACCACGGATCATGCTGGTAGGAGTAGTATTCCGTATAGTACATGGACGGTACGGACTGAATATACCGGGCATTGATGCCGTATGTCTCAAACGCATAGACATAGAAGTTGATCCACTCTTCGCTTCCCGGCACAAGATCTTCTGCCCGCTTCAGATCATCTGCCGCAAATCTGATTGCCCCGTTGCTTAACAGCGCCACATCGTTCTTTGCGTCAACCCGCTGATTCTGCACTGCCGGCGTCCAGTTCAGTATCGCACCGAACACCGCAGCGGCCGCAAGCATCGGAATCACATCCGTTTTCTTCATGACAGAATGATGCAGCAGAAGCGAATCAGCCAGCAGAAGCACCAGTACCAGCACCGGCGTCACCACGGCCCCGTAGGTTGCCACTCTTGTCGCAAGCATCTGCATTGCAAGGCTCTGCACAAGAATCAGAACGAAGATCAGCCGTTTCTGCTTCCGGCTGTTCGCTTCGATCAGGCAGAGATACAGCAGCGGCAGCAGAATAAACAGAAGAATGCCGATCGTGTTGCCTTCATGGAAGAAAAACTTCGAGGCAAGCGTGCGCGGATGGTACCAGTCATAGATCCCGTTAAACCAGGTGAAGAAATTCCCGACCGTATTGCCGTAATAGGTAGACTTTGCACAGACATAGAAATCTCCGAACACAATCGGAATACTGATCATTGCGGAAGATACCATCACCATCTTCTTCCATTCCTCATCGGAAGGATGTTCCTGATAAACGATATAGATCACCGCATAGGGAAGACACAGGGTCAGCGCATAAGTCAGCTCCTGAAATACGCTGAACCGGAAATTATCAGTCAGATTCAGACGTTCAACCAGCGGCCCGCATTGCCGGCAATGCAGCACAAACCAGGCCAGCACGCTGACCCCGTAAATCACTGTCACCAGCAGCGTCCGCTTCTTCTGCCGGTCCCGCAGCGCAAACGACCAGAGCGCCAGCAGCGGCAGGATCACAAAGCGGATAACCGTGGAAAAACGGGGCAGCCCGAAGCGATCGAGCTGCTCGTAAAACAGATAATCCATATCGATCAATGGCTGTACCGCCACAAACAGCAGCACCAGCCAGTGAAGGAGTTTTTCATTTTTCAGGAGTTTCATTTCTCACTCTCCTTATGCAGGCATGCAGGAACCAATCCTGCATGATTCTTCAAATATCAGCTGAGCAGCTTTCTGCCGGAGTCCTCGGCAAACTGCAGTTCATTCAGCGCAGCGTCCACTTCTTCCGAAGAGATTCCGAGCCCTTCTTCAAACAGCCGTT